>NZ_JBNPJV010000008.1:0-60903 GCF_050312585.1 Pseudomonas sp. R19M | reverse complement strand
GGACCGAGGTGCCTGGGTTTGGGGCGGCTGCGCCACCCAGCGCGGGGCAAGCCCGCTCACTACAGGCCCCCTCCCACAGTTTGATCGCATTCCAGGTCAGGATTTACTGATCGCGAATCGAGAAATTCGCCATATGCTCCAGGCCCTTGATCAGCGCCGAATGGTCCCAGTTGCCGCCGCCAATCGCCGCGCATGTGCTGAATACCTGTTGGGTGCCGGCGGTGTTCGGCAGGTTGATCCCCAGCTCTTTGGCACCCGCCAGGGCCAGGTTCAGGTCCTTCTGGTGCAGGTTGATGCGGAAACCAGGATCGAAGGTACCCTTGATCATGCGTTCGCCATGCACTTCCAGGATCTTCGACGAGGCAAAGCCGCCCATCAGCGCTTCACGCACCTTGGCGGGGTCGGCGCCGTTTTTCGATGCGAACAACAGCGCTTCGGCCACGGCCTGGATGTTCAGCGCGACGATGATCTGGTTGGCGACCTTGGCTGTCTGGCCATCGCCATTGCCGCCCACCAGGGTGATGTTCTTGCCCATGCTCTGGAACAACGGCAGTGCGCGTTCAAACGTCTGCGGCTCGCCGCCGACCATGATGCTCAGGGTGCCGGCTTTTGCGCCGACTTCACCACCGGACACCGGCGCATCCAGGTATTGCGCGCCAGTCTCGTTGATCTTCGCGGCGAAGGCTTTGGTCGCGGTAGGGGAGATCGAACTCATGTCGATCACCACTTTGTTCGGTGACAAGCCTGCGGCGACGCCGTCTTTGCGAAACAGTACGTCATCGACCTGCGGGGTGTCGGGCACCATCACGATGATGAACTCGGCTTCCTGGGCAACCTGCTGCGGGTTGGCCAACGCCACGGCGCCGGCTGCGATCAACTCGGCCGGGGCCTTGCCGTGGTGTTCGGAAAGAAACAGTTGGTGCCCGGCTTTCTGCAGGTTGGTGGCCATGGGTTGGCCCATGATGCCGGTGCCGATAAATCCGATCTTAGCCATGAAGCAATCCTCTTTTTATTAGATGGCGTTGTGGGTTTTCAACCAGCCCAAACCCGCTTCGGTGGTGGTCAGCGGCTTGTATTCGCAGCCGACCCAGCCCGTGTAACCGATGCGGTCCAAGTGTTCGAACAGGAAGCGGTAGTTGATCTCCCCCGTGCCCGGCTCATTGCGCCCGGGGTTATCCGCCAGCTGGATGTGATTGATCGCTTGCAGATGCGCCGCCAGGGTTCGGGCCAGGTCGCCCTCCATGATTTGCATGTGGTAGATGTCGTATTGCAGGAACAGATTGTCACTGCCCACTTGCTCGCGGATCGACACGGCCTGGGCGGTGTTGTTCAGGTAGAAGCCCGGGATGTCGCGGGTATTGATCATCTCCATCACCAGCTTGATGCCGGCCGCTTGCAGCTTGTCGGCGGCATACTTGAGGTTGGCGACGAAGGTGGTTTCCAGGGTTTGATCATCCACCCCGGCAGGCCGGATGCCCGCCAGGCAGTTGATTTGGGTATTGCCCAGCACCTGGGCATAGGCGATGGCCAGCTTGACCCCGGCGCGGAACTCCTCAACCCGGTCCGGATGGCAGGCCAGGCCACGCTCGCCCTTGGCCCAGTCACCGGCCGGCAGGTTGAACAGCACTTGCGTCAGGCCATGGGCGTCGAGTTGCGCCTTGATTTCGGCCGAGCTGAACTCGTACGGAAACAGGTACTCGACCCCCTGGAAACCGGCGTCGGCGGCCGCTTTGAAGCGGGCAAGAAAGTCCTGCTCGGTAAACAGCATGGACAGGTTGGCGGCAAAGCGCGGCATAAGGTTCTCCTTAATCGAGCAGGGAAATGGCGGTCGGCGCATCGTTGCCGACCAGGGCCAGATCTTCGAATTCGTTGACGGCGTTGATCTCGGTGCCCATGGAAATATTGGTCACCCGCTCCAGAATAATCTCAACGATCACCGGCACCTTGAATTCTTCGACCATTTGCTCGGCCTGGCGCAACGCCGGCGCGATCTGGCTGGGTTCGAACACACGCAGTGCCTTGCAACCCAGGCCCTCGGCGACAGCCACGTGGTCGACGCCATAGCCATTGAGTTCAGGCGCGTTGAGGTTGTCGAAAGACAACTGCACGCAGTAGTCCATTTCAAAACCGCGCTGGGCCTGGCGGATCAAGCCGAGGTAGGAGTTGTTCACCACCACGTGGATGTACGGCAGCTTGAACTGCGCGCCCACGGCCAATTCTTCGATCATGAACTGGAAGTCATAGTCGCCCGACAGTGCCACGACCTTGCGGCTCGGATCGGCCTTGACCACGCCGAGCGCGGCCGGGATGGTCCAGCCCAAAGGGCCGGCCTGACCGCAGTTGATCCAGTGGCGGGGTTTGTAGACGTGCAGAAATTGCGCGCCGGCAATCTGCGACAAGCCGATGGTACTGACGTAGCAGGTGTCTTTGCCGAACACCTGGTTCATTTCTTCGTACACCCGCTGCGGCTTGACCGGCACGTTGTCGAAGTGGGTCTTGCGCTGCAGGGTGGCTTTGCGCTGCTGGCAGTCATGCAACCAGGCGCTGCGGTCCTTGAGCTTGCCGGCGGCTTTCCACTCGCGCGCCACTTCAATGAACATCGTCAGTGCGCTGCCCGCGTCGGAGACGATGCCCAGGTCCGGGGTGAACACGCGGCCGATCTGCGTCGGTTCGATGTCGACGTGAATGAACCGGCGACCCTCGGTGTAGACATCCACCGAACCGGTATGACGGTTGGCCCAGCGGTTGCCGATGCCCAGCACCACGTCCGACTTGAGCAGGGTGGCGTTGCCATAACGGTGCGAGGTTTGCAGACCGACCATGCCGACCATCAGCGGGTGGTCATCGGCAATGGTGCCCCAGCCCATCAGGGTAGGGATGACGGGAATACCCGTCAGCTCGGCGAACTCCACCAGCAGTTCGCTGGCGTCGGCGTTGATCACGCCGCCGCCGCTGACCAGCAGTGGACGTTCGGCCTGGTCCAGCAGTGCCAAGGCTTTCTCCACTTGCACGCGGGTGGCCAAGGGTTTGGCCAGGGGCAATGGCTGGTAGGCGTCGATGTCGAATTCGATCTCGGCCATCTGCACGTCGAACGGCAGGTCGATCAGTACCGGGCCGGGGCGGCCGGAGCGCATTTCATAAAAGGCTTTCTGGAACGCATAGGGCACTTGGCCGGGCTCCAGCAAGGTGGTAGCCCACTTGGTCACCGGCTTGACGATGCTGGTGATGTCGACGGCCTGGAAGTCTTCCTTGTGCAGGCGGGCGCGGGGTGCCTGGCCGGTGATGCAGAGAATGGGGATCGAGTCGGCCGAGGCGCTGTACAGGCCGGTGACCATGTCGGTACCCGCCGGCCCCGATGTGCCGATGCACACGCCGATATTCCCGGCCTTGGTGCGGGTGTAGCCCTCGGCCATGTGCGAGGCACCTTCAACGTGGCGAGCGAGGACGTGATCGATGCCACCGACCTTCTGCAAGGCCGAATACAACGGGTTGATCGCAGCACCCGGGATACCAAAGGCGGTGTTGACGCCTTCACGACGCATCACCAGAACGGCGGCTTCGATTGCTCTCATTTTGCTCATGGTTTTGGTGCCTCTTGCGTTTTGTAATTGTATACAAGTGGTGAGTGGTCAAAGTGTATTCACGGCGAGCAGCGCAGGTCAATGCATTTCATGAACCAGTCCTTACGCTCGTCGGAAGGGGTTTTTCCGACATGTGGAGACTTTGTCTGTAAATATTGTATACAAAAATTTATTTCATTGTGTTCTATTTGTTTGATCGAGCATCTGATCAAGCAGACCTCCACCGTATTTCCAATAACAAAAGAAGGACGGCACCATGAGCGCTTTAACCTTGAAACTCGCCACCCAATTGGCCGGGCAGGCCCTTACCGCAGGCCGCACGATTTCGGCCGCTCCGCTGACCATTGCGGTGCTCGACAGTGGCGGGCACTTGATCACATTGCAGCGCGAAGACGGCGCCAGCCTGCTGCGCCCGCAGATCGCCATCGGCAAGGCTTGGGGGGCGATTGCACTGGGCAAGGGGTCTCGCTTGTTGGCACTGGACGCCCAGCAGCGCCCGGCGTTTATTGCGGCATTGAACAGCCTGGGGCAGGGCAGCGTGGTACCCGCGCCGGGTGGCGTGTTGATCCGGGATCAGGCAGGGCTGGTGCTGGGGGCGATCGGGATCAGTGGGGATACGTCGGATATTGACGAGCAGTGTGCGATCACGGCGATCGAGGGGCTGGGGTTGTGGGCGGATGCGGGCGTGTCAGCCTGATTTGAGGGCCCCATCGGGAGCAAGCCCCCTCCCACAATTTTGACGGTGTGCGCCGTCAAATGTGGGAGGGGCTTGCTCCCGATGGGCACAGGCCACTCGGTGTATCAGTCCAGCTCACAGCCCTTGAGCACTAAACGGATAATCGTCTGCGCCGCTGCCTCATAATCGGCCTCATCCAGCTTGGCCTTGCCGGTCACTGCCGAGATCTGCCAGTCGAAGTCCGCATAGGTCTGCGTCGCCGCCCAGATGCTGAACATCAGGTGATGGGGGTCGATGGCTGCGATCAGGCCGCGTTCCACCCAGCTCTGGATGCAATCGATATTGTGCTTGGCCTGGGCATTAAGCTGCTCGACCTGGTCGGCACTGAGGTGCGGGGCGCCGTGCATGATTTCGCTGGCGAACACTTTGGAGGCAAAGGGCAGGTCGCGGGAGATGCGGATTTTCGAGCGGATGTAATTGCTCAACACTTCCTTGGGGGTGCCCTGCGGGTTGAACGGCGTGGAAGCGGCCAGGATCGGCTCGATAATGCTTTCGAGCACCTCGCGGTAGAGGTTGTCCTTGGACTTGAAGTAGTAATAGACGTTGGGCTTGGGCAGCCCTGCCTTGGCGGCGATGTCACTGGTTTTGGTCGCGGCGAAGCCTTTGTCGGCGAACTCCTCGCTGGCCGCCCGCAGGATCTTTTCTTTGTTGCGCTCGCGAATGCTGCTCATAAACCAGTTGATTCCTTGCCAAGACAGGCGGTCGGGCATGGTAGCACCGGCCTTGCGCAGGGCTCAAGAAACTCGCCGCGCCCCTGCACGCTGGGCGTTTGCGCTGACTGCGCTGCAGTATACGGGCGATGTGGTCGAGTGGTTGCTCCACGAGTTTAAGCAAGGTGCTCAGTGTTCCCACAACCGTTCGGCTGCCTGGAGGCGGGTGGTAACACTGAACGAGCAGATAAAGCGACCAATGAGGGCTGGCCCCTCACTGGTCGCTTCTGTGTCATGGCGCGTCAGGAGTAACTAACCGGCTTTGCTGACCTGGTCGGATGTCGGTTTTTTTACAGGGAAATCATCGTCGAAGAACGTAGTAGCGTCTTCAATTTGTGATTTGCGTTGTTTGCGCAGGAAGTCATCAAAGTCTTTTTTGATGGCAGGATCCTTCAGTGCTTCATAGTCAAAGACATTGGCACCATATTGGTACGCAAAGTTGATATCGACGAACTCGGCGCTGGCACACGCGGACGAAAACTTCGAGTTGCTTCTGTCGAAATTAACGCGGTACTGTTTGATTTTCGGAATGTACATGATGGTGTTGCCGATCTTGAAGACTTCGACGGAAACACCCACCGTAATGGTTCTATAGAAGTCCTTGTTTTTTTCAACACCAAAGCGCAGGGCGTCACCTTGTTTGGCCAGGAACTTCTGAAAACTGTCCAGGGCGGTGCTTCCTTGCGATGCGACGATGTCCAGTATGAAGTTGACAAAGTCAGTGGCAATACTGACCCCGCGAATATGCCGCGAATAGGTTTGCTCATCGATTTTACTAGGACCCATCAACGGCAGTTTTGACAGCGCAAGGCTCCACAGTTTCACATCGGTTTTATACTGCTCCCCTTCGGCGGCGGCCTTGCGCTGCACATAGTTGGTAACGACGGACGTCATGCCGATCAGGTACTCTTTCAGCTCGGAGATTTTTTTCATCACCTCCGGGTCATTGACCAGTTCGTTGCCGATGATAAATTCAATGAGCCCATCCTTATCAGCGTAGGGATTGTCGTTGTCCTTGAGTTGAATGTCTTTGAGCGCCGGGTCGTCAAAAAAACTGTTGGCTTCTTTCAACTGTTCGGAGAATAAGCGGACATCTTTGACGTAAGGAGGCATTGAAGTAAGCGTTTTCATTTCATCATTTCCTTATGAAATCTGAGATTAACTGTTTTAGTCCGATGCCCTCACGGATGGCTGTCCGTAACGGCCGCGAAAGTTCACCACGGATGAAACGTGCTTATTATTTCTGAGTGACGTTGAAGTGCCTCGATTATTCGAAGCTGTTACCCCCTGGAAAAGAGGTAGGGAATTTATAGAAGTAACGACAAGTAATGGCAATGAGCGAGGCCAACCAATTCGCTTGTTTGGCCTGCGTAGTTATAGCGTTTGGAAGTGAGTGCGCGAGGTTTTTTTTTGACGGCGATCACCCGATGCAACCGAGGATGGCTAAGTGATGGCTTTTGCAGCAGTTTTGCTAGCGGCTGTGCAACTGCTGAAGTGTTACGAAGCGAAGGCGGGATTGGCCGATGCGGGCGGCATTCGACGAGTGGCTGTTTTACGGCGAGATCAAAAGGGGCCCGCCACGGTCGACAGGCCCCTCGGGAGGTTACTCGGCAATCTGCAACTTGCGCGATTCCGTATAGATGTACCGCACCTTCTCGTATTCGAACGGCGAGTTCATCTGCCCATAACGGAAGCTGGTCTGGTAACGCTTGTCGACTGCGCGCAGGGCCCAGATTTCCGGGTGATTTTCGCTGACCTTGGACACGTTGAGGAAGTTGACCTCGGTTTCGGCGCCGTAGTCGACGATCAGGCCGGTGGTGTCGCGCAGGTTCGATGGGCCGAAGATCGGCAGTACCAGGTACGCGCCGCCGGGCACGCCGTAGAAGCCCAGGGTCTGGCCGAAGTCTTCGCTCTGGCGTGGCAGGCCCATGGCGGTGGCCGGGTCCCAGAGGCCGGCGATGCCGATGGTGGTGTTGAGCAGCAGGCGCCCGGTGGTTTCCAGGGAGCGGTGGCCCTTGAGCTGCAGCAGGCTGTTCAACAGGTTGGGCACGTCGCCCAGGTTGTTGAAGAAGTTGCTCACGCCGGTACGCAGGAAGCGTGGGGTGATGTAGGTATAACCGTCGACCACAGGCAGGAACACCCATTGGTCAAACCGGTAGTTGAAGTGGTAGACGCGGCGGTTCCACGATTCCAGCGGGTCGTAGACGTTGAGCGCGGTCAGCGAGGAACGTTCGAACTCACGCTGGTCCAGGCCGGGGTTGAACTTGAGCTTGGACAGCGGCTCCTTGAAGCCATCGGAGTCAACCTTGATCGGCTCGTGGGCCTTGCTGTTGTCGGCGTTGGCCACGCCCGCGCACATCAAGGCGGCGAGCAGCAAAAGATATTTAGCCACGGAAGAACTCCAGCATGGCGTCGGCGTTGACGCGGTAATTGAGGTTGCCGCAGTGGCCGCCCAGCGGGTAGACGGTCAAGCGATCGCCGAAGGTTTGACGCAGGAAACCGAGGTCGCCAGGGCCGAGGATCACGTCGTCAGCGTTGTGCATGACCGCGATTTTCGGGCTGCTGTGCAGGTAGTCCTTGAGGGCGTAAAGGCTGACCTGGTCGACCAGTTGCAACAGGCTGCCGCCGTCGGTGCGCGCGCGCCACATCGGAATGACCTGCTGGGTCAGGTAGCAATCGAAGTCGCATTGCAGCGCACGCCTGAGGAAGGGCGTGAGGCTGGTGCCTTCGCTGATGGGGTATTTCGGCGGGGTGATCAGGCCGCGGCGGTTGATCAGGTCCGAAGTGAACGCAATGTCGGCCGCCGAGAAACGGAACGAGGTGCCGATCAGCATGGCCATCTGTTCGTTGGTCAGGTGTTGCTTGGATTGCTGGAAGTCATAGAGCAGGGCGTCGTTGAGGTCGATGTAGCCCTTCTGCTGGAAGTAGCGGGTCAGCTTGCCCAGCACCAGCTCATAGAAGGTGGTGGTGTTGTTGATGCCCTTGACCTCGGTCTGTACCAGTTTGTCGAGGTTGGTGATCGAGGTGTAGAGGTTGACCGGCGGGTTGAGCAACAGCACTTTCTTGAAGTTGAAGCTGCGCCGGGTTTCGTCGAGTTTGCTGACGAATGCGGCGTCCAGCGCGCCCAGGCTGTAGCCGGACAGGTAGTAGTCAGTGACGGGCAGCGACGCATTCTGCGCGCGCACCGCTTGCATCACCCGGTACATGTCTTCGGCGTCTTCCTGGGTGATGCCCGGGGTGGCGAAGCGCGAGGCGGCCGCGATGAAGTCGAAGCTGGTGGGCGAGGAGAGCTGCACCACGTGGTAGCCGGCCTGGTAGTAGAGCTTTTTCAGGTATTCGTTGAGGCTGCTGTCATACCGTGCGCCGGTGCCGGCAATCAGGAAGATCAGCGGCGCGGCGCGGTCTTGCTTGGCGATACGGTAGGTGAGCTTCTTGACGGCCCAGAAGTTGTCCGGGAGGCTGAACTCACGCTCCGGGCGCATGGTCAGGCTGTAGTCGGACTGGTTGATCTCATCGTTGCTCGGCAGCTTTGGCCGCAGGTCGGGCGGTGTCGTCGCGATGGTCGCTTCAAACGGGTTGGTCAAAGGGTAGCCATAGGTGGCTTGGTCGATATCGACCGCCAGTGCTGACGCACTCAAAAATAGGCTGCCCAACAGGGCCGCACAGCGCAAGGAACGGAGCATGACTTAATCCCTAAGAGGAAACGTGCTGAATGAAGATCGCAGGCTATGACCACCGCCCTGTCGCCGAAGTGCCATCACACGGCACGAAATATCGGAAAATAACGTAGGAATCGGGGGTGTAGCAGCCAGACGATACACTTTGCCAGGCCCTGCTGAACACTAATTGTATGTTTGTACCTTGCCAATGGGCGTCGGAGCATTAAGCTGGGCGCCGTTTTTGTCTATCGGAGTGCCCCATGTCTCGTCGTTTGCCGCTGATCCTGCTGCTTATTGCCCTGCCGTTATGGTTGGCCGCCAGTTATGGCGCTCGCTACGGTTTCATGGAGGATGGCCGGTGGGTGGGTATTTGCGTCGATGAAGCCAGCCGCTGGGAATGCCAGTTGCGCTCCAACCTGGGGTTGATGATTCACTTCAAGGTGCTGGGTTGGGCGGCGTTGGTGGCGTCGGTGCTGGCGTTCTTTGTGCCGGGTCGCGCGGGGTGGGGGCTGGCTGTGTTGGGGATGGTGTTCGGGTTGCCGGCGTTGGCGTTGTACAACACGACGTTTGCGGTATTTGCGGTGGTGATTGCCGGGCTGCGGTTGGTCCGCAAGCCGCGCGGCGTCTGATAGGGCCTCATCGGGAGCAAGCCCCCTCCCACAGTTGAAAGCATTTGCCTGAGGCAATGAAGTCCACTGTGGGAGGGGGCTTGCTCCCGATAGCGGTTTCAGACCTTGCGCACCCGCAAGCAACGCCACAAAGCTGCAACCATCAGCACGCTGACCACCGCCCAACCCCAAGCCTGCTGGTTCAACACCCCTTCGCGGTACAGCTGCGGCGCAATGCCGGCTCCGATGATGAAGGCCAGCAGGGCAATCTCCCGGCGTGGCCCGGTCACCGGGCGTACCAGATACACCAGGGCCGGCAGCACCAGCGCCGCACTCGGAAAGCTGCGATAACGCGGGTCGAACACCAGCGCCAGCATCATCACCGCCCCTGCAAACCCGGCGATTGCGATCAGCCAGCCGGCACGCTGCTCAAGCCAGTCGAAGGCTCGACCGCGCCAGCCCTGACGGGCGCTGAGGGCGAGGGCGGCGTGGGCCAGCACCAGCAGGTTCAACACCACCAGCAAGCCTGCCCATACCCATTCATCATTGAAGCGTGCGGTCACGCGGGTCAGTTCCGCCCAGGTGCCGATGGAGCAGGCGGCGACGGCACCGAGCAATGGCAGCACCAGGGCGCTGCGAGGGCTGCGAACGCGCCCGCCCAGCGTCAGGCTGCCCAGCAGGATGAGGCCACCTACGCCGAGCCACAGCGGCCAGTACGGCACATTGCTCACCGGGCCGGCGAGGATGCCTTTGTCCTGGCGATCGGCATCGAACAAGCCCCAGTAGCCCCCGACGGCGCCTTCACTGGCGCGTTTCCACGGCTGGTCGAAGGCTTCGATCAAGTTGTAGCGCCAGCCATTGGCTTCGGCCATGGCCACGAAACCGCGCATGAACCTGGCTTCGTTGACCCGGCTCGGCACAGCCGTTTCGCGCTGGCGGCCTTCGCTGGGCCAGCCGGTTTCGCCGATCAGTACATCTTTAGGGGCGAACTTGTTGCCAAAGGTCTGGCGTACATCACCGACATGCTTGAGAGCCTGGTCGATGCCGGAAGGATCATCTTCCCAGTACGGCAGCAGGTGAATGGTCAGGAAGTCCACTGCCGGGGCGATTTCCGGGTGTTTCAGCCAGAATTCCCAGACGTCGGCATAGGTGACCGGCTGCTTGATCTGGCTTTTGACTTTATGGATCAGCGTGACCAGTTGCCTGGCCGTGACTTCCTTGCGCAACAGGGCCTCGTTGCCGACGATCACTGAGGTGATCACGTCGGGGTTGGCGTTGGCCGCTGCAATCAGTTCGTCGACTTCTTTTTCAGTCGCAATCGGGTCACTGCTGACCCAGGCGCCGGCCATCAACTTCAGCCCGTGTTTGCGCGCCATGTCCGGCAACGCTTCCAGGCCGGTCATCGAGTAGGTGCGGATGCATTCAAAGCGCGTGGCCAGCAGCGCAAGGTCGGCATCCATGCGCTCGGGGCGCAGCTTGAATGGCTGGTCAAAGGGCGATTGGTCTTTATCGAAGGGCGTGTAGGACGCGCACTGCATCTTGTGTGTGGCGCTGGCGACGTCCGGCAGCACCACGGGCCGGCCGATGCCGTACCAATAGCCGACGATGGCAAGCAAGCCGAGGAACAAAGCGAAAAAGTAGGGCAGGGCAGGAAAGCGGGCAGTCGCGGGCATGGTCAGCTTATCTGGGGAGCAAAGGCGCGCATCTTACCCCGATTTAGCCCGTTTCAGTGGGCTGCATGATTTTGACATGCAAAGTTCGGGCGGGATTTTGACGTCAGGTAAGACAAAGCGTCCTACTGGCTATGTGATGTCGTTTCTTGCTCGTACAAGGTCGCTGACAGAGCAGGTCAAACACCCCGGCAGGTTGATTATCGCAAGGTCAGCACTCCACTGATGCCGCAACATCCGGATCGATGCGCGTGAAGGGCGCGCGGCGCACCCTAAAACAACACAGGTTGATGTCGCCCGGCATCCGTCGGGCGCAGCACTTTCGGGGAAGTATTATGAAGATGCGACGACTCTTGGGCGCAGCTGCCACTCTGGTAGTTGCGATGAGCTCCACACTGGCCAGCGCCGACAGCAAAACCCTGAGCATCGGCTATGTGGACGGTTGGTCCGACAGCGTTGCCACTACCCATGTGGCGGCAGAGGTGATCAAGGAAAAACTCGGTTACGACGTGAAACTGCAAGCCGTCGCCACCGGGATCATGTGGCAGGGCGTCGCCACCGGCAAGCTCGACGCCATGCTCTCCGCGTGGCTGCCTGTGACCCACGGTGAGTACTGGGCCAAGAACAAAGACAAGGTGGTCGACTACGGCCCCAACTTCAAGGACGCGAAGATCGGCCTGATCGTGCCGGAGTACGTCAAGGCCAAATCCATCGAAGACCTCAAGACTGATACGACCTTCAAGAACAAGATCGTCGGCATCGATGCCGGTTCAGGCGTGATGCTCAAGACCGACGAAGCCATCAAGCAATACGGTCTGGACTATAAGCTGCAAGCCAGCTCGGGCGCGGCGATGATCGCCGAACTGACCCGTGCCGAAGACAAGCAGGAATCCATTGCCGTCACCGGTTGGGTGCCGCACTGGATGTTCGCCAAATGGAAACTGCGCTTCCTGGACGATCCAAAGGGCGTTTATGGCGCTGCTGAAACCGTCAACAGCATCGGCAGCAAGGGCCTGGAGAAGAAAGCGCCGGAAGTCGCGGCCTTCCTGAAGAAATTCCAGTGGGCCTCCAAGGACGAAATCGGCGAAGTCATGCTGGCGATCCAGGAGGGTGCCAAGCCTGATGCCGCGGCCAAGGATTGGGTGGCCAAGCACCCTGAGCGCGTCGCTGAGTGGACCGCTAAGTAATATTCTCTGATTTAACCTTGTGGGAGGGGGCTTGCCCTTTCCCACAGGGGTATCCCCCCTCTGCAAATCCTCCTGCATCCTCGAAAACCCTCGCTACACTCCCTCTAATACTAAGGTCGTCTGGAACCTGTTCCAGAGCCGCATACAGTGGATACGTTCCAATAATAAAAAGCTGTGCTGCGAGGATAAAAACAATGAACGACAGCATTTACCTCTCGATTCAAAACAGCCCGCGTTTCAAGGAGCTGGTGAGAAAAAGGGAAAGATTCGCCTGGATTCTCTCGGCGATCATGCTTGGGCTTTACTCCGCTTTCATCCTGTTGATTGCCTATGGACCGCAAGTGCTGGGCGCCAAGATCAGTCCTGGCTCCTCGATTACGTGGGGCATTCCCCTGGGCGTCGGATTGATTGTGTCCGCTTTCATCCTGACCGGCATCTATGTACGCCGGGCCAATGGCGAATTTGACGACCTGAACAATGCGATTCTCAAGGAGGCTGCGCAATGATCCGGCGTCTATTGGCAGTATTCGGCGCTTCGCTGTTGGCTCCAGCTGTTTGGGCAGCGGACGCATTGACCGGCGAAGTGCACAAACAACCGCTGAACATCTCGGCGATCGTGATGTTTATCGCGTTTGTCGGCGCGACCCTGTGCATCACTTACTGGGCGTCCAAGCGCAACAAGTCGGCGGCCGACTACTATGCGGCCGGCGGCAAGATCACCGGGTTCCAGAATGGCCTGGCGATTGCCGGTGACTACATGTCGGCAGCGTCCTTCCTAGGCATTTCCGCACTGGTCTACGCCTCGGGTTATGACGGGTTGATCTACTCGATCGGCTTCCTCGTGGGCTGGCCGATCATCCTGTTCCTGATCGCCGAGCGTCTGCGTAACCTGGGCAAGTACACCTTTGCCGACGTGGCGTCCTATCGCCTGGGTCAAACCCAGATCCGCAGCCTGTCGGCCTGCGGCTCGCTGGTGGTGGTCGCGTTCTACCTGATCGCGCAGATGGTGGGCGCGGGCAAGTTGATCCAGTTGCTGTTCGGCCTGGATTACCACGTTGCGGTGATCCTGGTGGGGATCCTGATGTGCCTGTATGTGCTGTTCGGCGGCATGCTGGCGACCACTTGGGTGCAGATCATCAAGGCGGTGCTGTTGCTGTCCGGTGCCTCGTTCATGGCGCTGATGGTGATGAAGCACGTCAACTTCGACTTCAATACGTTGTTCTCCGAGGCGATCAAGGTCCACCCTAAAGGTGAAGCGATCATGAGCCCCGGCGGCCTGGTCAAAGACCCGATCTCCGCCTTCTCCCTTGGCCTGGCCCTGATGTTCGGGACCGCCGGCCTGCCGCATATCCTGATGCGCTTCTTCACCGTCAGCGACGCGAAGGAAGCGCGTAAGAGCGTGCTGTATGCCACGGGCTTCATCGGCTACTTCTATATCCTGACCTTTATCATCGGCTTCGGCGCGATCCTGCTGGTCAGCACCAACCCGGCGTTCAAGGATGCGGCAGGCGCCTTGTTGGGTGGCAATAACATGGCGGCGGTGCACCTGGCCAATGCGGTGGGTGGCAGTATCTTCCTGGGCTTCATCTCGGCCGTGGCTTTCGCCACCATCCTGGCGGTGGTTGCCGGCCTGACCCTGGCCGGTGCGTCTGCGGTGTCACACGACCTGTATGCCAGCGTGATCAGGAAGGGCAAGGCCAACGAGAAAGATGAGATTCGCGTGTCGAAGATCACCACCGTGGCCTTGGGTGTCTTGGCGATCGGCCTGGGTATTCTGTTCGAAAGCCAGAACATCGCGTTCATGGTCGGCCTGGCGTTCTCGATTGCTGCCAGCTGTAACTTCCCGGTACTGCTGCTTTCCATGTACTGGAAAAAGCTCACGACCCGTGGCGCGATGATCGGCGGCTGGCTGGGGCTGGTCAGTGCTGTCGGCCTGATGATTCTCGGCCCGACCATCTGGGTCTCGATCCTGCACCATGAAAAAGCCATCTTCCCGTATGAATACCCGGCGCTGTTCTCGATGATCATTGCGTTCATCGGCATCTGGTTCTTCTCCATCACCGACAAGTCGGCGGCGGCAGAGAAGGAACGTGCGCTGTTCTTCCCGCAGTTTGTGCGTTCGCAGACTGGCCTGGGGGCGAGCGGGGCGGTCAATCACTAAGGTTGGCGCTGGATAAGAATGCCCCGGTCGAAAGGCCGGGGCATTTTTTTGCCTGGCGTTTGATCGTTCCCACGCTCCGCGTGGGAATGCCTCTTGTGACGCTCTGCGTCACGCCTTGGGACGCAGAGCGCCCCGGTATGTATTCCCACGCGGAGCGTGGGAGCGATCGGCTTAGTTGCGATTTTCCAGCTTCGGAATGTCACGCGACTGGTTTGATCGTTCCCACGCTCCGCCTGGGAATGCCTCTTGTGACGCTCCGCGTCACGCCGTGGGACGCAGAGCGCCCCGGTATGCATTCCCACGCGGAGCGTGGGAACGATCGGCTTGGTTGCGATTTTCCAGCTTCGGAATGTCACGCGACTGGTTTTGATCGTTCCCACGCTCTGCGTGGGAATGCCTCTAGTGACGCTCCGCGTCACGCCTTGGGACGCAGAGCTCCCCGGTATGCATTCCCACGCGGAGCGTGGGAACGAACAGGTCAGCCGACACAAACAAAAACGGCCTCCACGAAGGGAGGCCGTTTTCATTGCAACAAGCAGTCGGTGCTTATTTGCGATCTTCCAGCTTGGTAATGTCACGCGACTCGTAACCGGTGTACAGCTGGCGCGGGCGGCCAATCTTGTACGGGCTGGAGAGCATTTCTTTCCAGTGGGAGATCCAGCCCACGGTCCGCGCCAGAGCGAAGATCACGGTGAACATGCTGGTTGGAATGCCGATCGCCTTGAGGATGATCCCCGAGTAGAAGTCGACGTTCGGGTACAGCGAGCGTTCGATGAAGTAAGGGTCGGTCAGGGCGATCTCTTCCAGGCGCATGGCCAGTTCGAGTTGCGGGTCGTTCTTGATGCCCAGTTCCTTCAACACTTCGTCGCAGGTCTGCTTCATCACGGTGGCACGCGGGTCGCGATTCTTGTAGACGCGGTGACCGAAGCCCATCAACTTGAACGGATCGTTCTTGTCCTTGGCCTTGGCGATGAACTTGTCGATGTTGGAGACATCGCCGATTTCATCGAGCATGGTCAATACGGCTTCGTTCGCACCGCCGTGGGCAGGGCCCCACAGTGCGGCGATACCGGCGGCGATACAGGCGAACGGGTTGGCACCCGAAGAGCCGGCCAGGCGTACGGTAGAAGTGGAGGCGTTTTGCTCGTGGTCGGCGTGGAGGATGAAGATCCGGTCCATCGCCTTGGCCAGTACCGGGCTGATCGGTTTGATCTCGCACGGGGTGTTGAACATCATGTGCAGGAAGTTTTCCGCATACGACAGGTCGTTGCGCGGGTACATCATGGGCTGGCCCATGGAGTACTTGTAAACCATCGCGGCCAGGGTCGGCATCTTGGCAACCAGGCGGATCGCGGAGATTTCGCGATGCTGCGGGTTATTGATGTCCAGGGAGTCGTGATAGAAGGCCGACAGGGCGCCGACCACGCCACACATGACCGCCATCGGGTGGGCATCGCGACGGAAACCGTTGAAGAAGGTCTTCAACTGCTCGTGAACCATGGTGTGGTTCTTGACGTTACTGACAAACTTGGCTTTCTGCTCGGCGGTTGGCAATTCGCCATTTAGCAGCAAATAGCAGGTTTCCAGGTAGTCCGACTTCTCAGCCAGTTGCTCGATCGGGTAGCCCCGATGCAGCAGGATGCCATTATCCCCATCGATATAGGTGATCTTCGACTCGCAAGAGGCGGTCGACATGAAGCCTGGGTCGAATGTGAAACGGCCCGTGGCCGTCAGGCCCCGTACGTCGATTACATCGGGACCAACGGTGCCGGTTAAAATGGGCAGCTCGACGGGGGCTGCGCCCTCGATGATCAACTGCGCTTTTTTGTCAGCCATGTGGCCTCCTATTTATGCTTCAAATCATCAGACAGACCCCCCACGCAGGGCCCGCACCACTATAGTGAGATAAATTCAGATGTCAATTTGCCTAAAGTCTTGCTCCAGAAGGCTTTAACCATACTTTTTCGTCGAAATTGCCTGCCATTTACGCCTTTTATCCGGTTAAAGCAATGCGCTATTCGGGTGAGGAGTGCGCGTTGTCATTAGTAACCTAACTGTCTATACTCGGCCTCCGACCGCCAGGGGCTTTTGGGCCTGATTTGATGGGGGTCGCATCCCTGGGTGGTGGTTACCTGACCAGTGCACTCCCCAACAACTTTGCCCTGATTGTTAGGGGCTCTTCAGTGTGAAAAAAAGCCGTGAATAGCCAACGACCTGTAAACCTAGACCTAAGGACCATCAAACTCCCCATCACCGGCGTTACGTCGTTCCTGCACCGTGTTTCCGGCATCATCCTCTTCCTGGGCTTGGGCATCATGCTTTATGCATTGAGCAAATCCCTGGGTTCCGAGGAAGGATACGCCGAGGTGAAGGCATGCTTGACCAGCCCGCTGGCCAAGTTCGTAGCATGGGGCCTCCTGTCCGCTCTGCTTTATCACCTGGTAGCCGGTGTGCGCCACTTGATCATGGATGCGGGTATCGGTGAGACGCTGGAAGGCGGCCGCCTGGGCTCGAAAATCATCATCGCCATTTCCGTGGTGCTGATCGTTCTGGCAGGAGTTTGGATATGGTAACCAGCGTTACGAACCTTTCGCGTTCGGGCCTCTATGACTGGATGGCACAGCGTGTGTCTGCGGTCGTTCTCGCGGCTTATTTCATTTTCCTGATCGGATACCTCGTCGCAAATCCGGGCATCGGCTATGAGCAATGGCACGGCCTGTTTTCCCATAATGCGATGCGAATCTTCAGTCTGCTGGCCCTTGTAGCCCTGGGCGCTCACGCCTGGGTCGGCATGTGGACCATCGCGACCGACTACCTGACGCCGATGGCGCTGGGCAAGTCCGCGACCGCAGTACGTTTCCTCTTCCAGGCAGTATGCGGCGTCGCGATGTTCGCTTACTTCGTCTGGGGTGTGCAGATTCTTTGGGGTATCTGATTCATGGCTAACATTCCAACTATTTCCTTCGACGCCATCATTATTGGTGGCGGCGGTGCGGGCATGCGCGCAGCGCTGCAACTGGCCCAGGGCGGTCACAAGACTGCCGTGATCACCAAGGTGTTCCCGACCCGTTCCCACACCGTATCGGCCCAGGGTGGCATCACTTGCGCCATCGCCTCCGCCGACCCGAACGATGACTGGCGCTGGCACATGTACGATACCGTCAAGGGTTCCGACTACATCGGTGACCAGGACGCTATCGAATACATGTGTCAGGAAGGTCCGGCCGCGGTGTTCGAGCTGGACCACATGGGTCTGCCGTTTTCCCGTACCGAGCAAGGCCGTATCTACCAGCGTCCATTCGGCGGTCAGTCGAAGGATTACGGCAAGGGCGGGCAGGCTGCCCGTACCTGCGCCGCCTCCGACCGTACCGGTCACGCGCTGCTGCACACCCTTTATCAGGGCAACCTGAAAGCCGGTACCACGTTCCTGAACGAGTACTACGCGGTGGATCTGGTGAAGAACGCCGACGGTGCATTCGTCGGCGTGATCGCCATCTGCATCGAAACCGGTGAAACCACCTACATCCGCGCCAACGCTACCGTTCTGGCGACAGGGGGTGCAGGCCGTATCTACGCTTCGACCACCAACGCCCTGATCAACACTGGTGACGGCGTCGGCATGGCTCTGCGTGCTGGCGTGCCGGTACAAGATATCGAAATGTGGCAGTTCCACCCGACCGGTATTGCCGGCGCCGGTGTACTGGTGACCGAAGGTTGCCGTGGTGAAGGTGGTTACCTGATCAACAAGCATGGTGAGCGTTTCATGGAGCGTTACGCTCCGAACGCCAAAGACCTTGCCGGTCGTGACGTCGTGGCCCGTTCGATGGTCAAGGAAATCATCGCCGGTAACGGCTGTGGCCCGAATGGCGACCACGTACTGCTGAAACTCGATCACCTGGGTGAAGAAGTACTGCACAGCCGCCTGCCAGGTATCTGCGAACTGTCCAAGACTTTCGCCCACGTTGACCCGGTAGTTGCCCCGGTTCCGGTTGTTCCGACTTGCCACTATATGATGGGCGGCGTGCCGACCAACATTCACGGCCAGGCGATCACCCAGAATGCCGACGGCCAGGACGAGATCATCCACGGTCTGTTCGCCGTAGGCGAAGTGGCTTGCGTATCGGTACATGGCGCCAACCGTCTGGGTGGCAACTCGCTGCTCGACCTGGTGGTATTCGGCCGCGCTGCCGGCCTGCACCTGGAAAAGGCGCTGACCGACGGTATCCATTACGACGACGCGACCGAAGCCGACATCAACCGGGCCATGGCGCGCCTGAACGCTCTGAACGAGCGTACCGATGGCGAAGACGTGGCTACCCTGCGTCGCGAGCTGCAAAGCTGCATGCAGAACTACTTCGGTGTATTCCGTACCGGCGAATACATGCAGAAGGGTATTGCTCAGCTGGCTGACCTGCGCAAGCGCATCGCCAACGTCAAGATCAACGATAAGAGCAAGGCGTTCAACACTGCCCGTATCGAAGCCCTTGAGCTGCAAAACCTGCTGGAAGTGGCTGAAGCGACTGCGATCGCCGCCGAGGTTCGTAAAGAATCCCGCGGTGCCCACGCCCGTGAAGACTTTGAAGACCGCGACGACGAAAACTGGTTGTGCCACACCCTGTACTTCCCGGGTGACAAGCGCGTAACCAAGCGTGCCGTGAACTTCTCGCCGAAAACGGTTCCGACGTTTGAACCGAAGATTCGGACTTACTAAGGGTGGCTGCCATGTTGAAAGTCAGTGTTTATCGCTACAACCCTGATCAGGACGCTGCGCCGTTCATGCAGGAGTTCCAGGTCGATACCGGTGGTAAAGACCTGATGGTGCTGGATGTATTGGCACTGATCAAAGAGCAGGACGAAGGTTTCTCCTATCGTCGCTCTTGCCGCGAGGGCGTTTGTGGCTCCGATGGCATGAACATCAACGGCAAGAATGGCCTGGCGTGCATCACGCCACTGTCCGCCGTGGTGAAAGGCAACAAGCTGATCGTTCGTCCTCTGCCAGGTTTGCCGGTTATCCGTGACCTGGTCGTTGATATGAGCATCTTCTACAAGCAATACGAGAAAGTTAAGCCGTTCCTGCAGAACGACACGCCGGCTCCGGCCATCGAGCGTCTGCAGTCCCCGGAAGAACGTGAAAAGCTCGACGGTCTGTACGAGTGCATCCTGTGCGCTTGCTGCTCGACTTCGTGCCCGTCCTTCTGGTGGAACCCGGACAAATTCCTGGGTCCAGCCGCTCTGCTGCAAGCTTATCGCTTCCTGGCAGACAGCCGTGATACCAAGACCTCCGAGCGTCTGGCTTCACTGGATGACCCGTTCAGCGTATTCCGCTGCCGCGGGATCATGAACTGCGTCAACGTATGTCCCAAAGGCCTGAACCCGACTAAGGCCATTGGTCACATCCGTAACATGCTGCTGCAAAGCGGCGTGTAAGCGACGTTGTAGCAAAGCAGGACCGTTGTGCCCGTAGATGCTGCGGCGCAGGCTTCAACCGGCGCCGTAGTTTTAACCTGAGCAGCGACTTACAAGGTCGCGGCTCTTATTTTGAAGAAATGAGACAAGCAGGGGCATCCGGGTTGGTACCCGGACTATCAGCGTGATCCTAAGTGGCTTGTTTTGGTCGCTGCACTCGGCCTTTTGCAAGCAGACTCGGTGTCTTCGCCGGTGGTGTCCCCTAACCGAGGGTGACCAAGCATGCAAGAAAGCGTGATGCAGCGCATGTGGAACAGCGGCTATCTTTCAGGTGGTAACGCTGCCTATGTGGAAGAGCTTTATGAGCTCTACCTGCACGACCCTAACGCTGTGCCAGAAGAATGGCGCACCAAATTTCAGACGTTGTCTTCAGACGGCAACGCTGCCACCGATGTATCGCATGCAACAATTCGCGATCAGTTTGTGCTGCTGGCAAAGAACCAGCGCCGCGCCCAACCGGTTTCCGCCGGCAGCGTGAGCAGTGAGCACGAGAAGAAGCAAGTTGAAGTACTGCGACTGATCCAGGCCTACCGGATGCGTGGCCACCAGGCGGCCCAGCTTGACCCGCTGGGGCTCTGGCAGCGTCCTGCACCTGCTGACCTGTCGATCAATCATTACGGCTTGACCAATGCCGATCTTGATACGACCTTCCGTGCCGGCGACCTGTTCATCGGCAAAGAGGAAGCGAGCCTACGCGAAATTCACGAAGCGTTGCAGCAGACATATTGCCGCACCATCGGCGCTGAGTTTACGCACATCACCGATTCCGAGCAGCGTCACTGGTTCCAGCATCGCCTGGAAGGCGTGCGTGGCCGTCCGGTATTGTCCGCCGATGTGCGCAGCCACTTGCTCGAGCGCGTAACCGCTGCCGAAGGCCTGGAAAAATACCTGGGCACCAAATACCCAGGCACCAAGCGTTTCGGCCTGGAAGGCGGCGAAAGCCTGATTCCGATGCTCGACGAGCTGATCCAGCGTTCCGGTTCCTACGGCACCAAGGAAATCGTGATCGGCATGGCTCACCGTGGTCGCCTGAACGTGTTGGTCAACACCTTCGGCAAGAACCCGCGTGAACTGTTCGACGAGTTCGAAGGCAAGAAGAAGGTCGAGTTGGGTTCCGGTGACGTTAAATACCACCAGGGCTTCTCGTCCAACGTAATGACCACCGGCGGTGAAGTTCACCTGGCCATGGCCTTCAACCCATCCCACCTGGAAATCGTTTCTCCAGTGGTCGAGGGTTCGGTGCGTGCTCGCCAGGACCGTCGTAACGACGCCACCGGTGAGAAGGTTCTGCCGATTTCCATCCACGGTGACGCGGCATTCGCCGGTCAAGGCGTGGTCCTGGAAACCTTCCAGATGTCGCAGACTCGCGGCTTCAAGACCGGCGGTACCGTTCACATCGTCATCAACAACCAGGTGGGCTTCACCATCAGCAACCCGTTGGACGCGCGTTCCACCGAGTACGCCACCGACGTTGCCAAGATGATCCAGGCGCCGATCCTCCATGTGAATGGTGATGATCCGGAAGCCGTGCTGTTCGTGACCCAGCTCGCTGTCGACTACCGCATGCAATTCAAGCGTGACGTGGTGATCGACCTGGTTTGCTACCGCCGTCGCGGTCACAACGAAGCGGACGAGCCAAGCGGCACCCAGCCGTTGATGTACCAGCAGATCACCAAGCAGCGCACCACCCGTGAGCTGTACGCCGACAACCTGATCAAGGCCGGTGTGGTAGACGATGCGCGTGTTCAGGCGAAAGTCGATGAATACCGCAACGCGCTGGACAATGGTCTGCACGTAGTGAAAAGCCTGGTTAAAGAGCCGAACAAAGAGCTGTTCGTGGACTGGCGCCCATACCTGGGCCATGCCTGGACTGCCCGTCACGACACGACGTTCGACCTCAAGACCCTGCAGGAACTGTCCGCCAAACTGCTGGAAATTCCAGAAGGTTTCGTGGTGCAGCGCCAGGTCGCGAAGATCTACGAAGACCGTCAGAAGATGCAAGCCGGCGGCCTGCCGATCAACTGGGGTTACGCCGAAACCATGGCGTACGCGACCCTGGCGTTCGAAGGTCACCCGATCCGCATGACCGGCCAGGACATCGGCCGTGGTACGTTCTCGCACCGTCACGCGGTATTGCACAACCAGAAAGACGCCAGCACCTACATTCCGCTCAAGCACCTGTACGAAGGCCAGCCACGTTTCGACCTGTACGATTCGTTCCTGTCCGAAGAAGCCGTACTGGCGTTCGAATACGGTTACTCCACCACCACGCCAAACGCGCTGGTGATCTGGGAAGCCCAGTTCGGCGACTTCGCCAACGGTGCCCAAGTGGTGATCGACCAGTTCATCACCAGCGGTGAGCACAAGTGGGGCCGCCTGTGCGGTCTGACCATGCTGCTGCCGCACGGTTATGAAGGTCAGGGTCCGGAGCACTCCTCGGCCCGTCTGGAGCGCTACCTGCAACTGTGCGCCGAGCACAACATCCAGGTGTGCGTGCCGACTACCCCGGCCCAGATCTACCACTTGCTGCGTCGCCAGGTGATCCGCCCGCTGCGCAAGCCGCTGGTAGTGCTGACCCCGAAATCGCTGTTGCGTCACAAATTGGCCATCTCGACCCTGGAAGATCTGGCCGATGGTTCGTTCCAGACCGTGATTCCAGAAATCGATACGCTGGACGCAGCCAAGGTCACTCGCCTGATCCTGTGCAGCGGTAAGGTTTACTACGATCTGCTGGAAAAACGCCGTGCCGAAGGCCGCGAAGACATCGCCATCGTGCGTATCGAGCAGCTTTACCCGTTCCCGGAAGACGACCTGATGGAGGCCATCGCGCCTTACACCAACCTCACTAACGTGGTGTGGTGCCAGGAAGAACCGATGAACCAGGGCGCGTGGTACAGCAGCCAGCATCACCTGCGTCGCAGCATCGGTAACCACAACAAGGCCCTGGGCCTGGAGTACGCCGGCCGTGATGCATCTGCTGCACCTGCGTGTGGTTATGCGTCGATGCACGCCGAGCAGCAGGAAAAACTGCTGCAAGATGCTTTCACTGTTTAACGCCTTCGCGCTGACTGAAACCGAATTTTAAGGACCCACAGATAATGGCTATCGAAATCAAAGCCCCGTCATTCCCGGAATCGGTTGCCGATGGCACCGTTGCCACCTGGCACAAGAAACCTGGCGACGCTGTAAAGCGTGACGACCTGATCGTCGACATCGAGACTGACAAAGTCGTACTGGAAGTATTGGCCGAGGCTGACGGCGTGCTGGGCGCGATCGTTGCTGAAGAGGGCGCTACCGTCCTGTCGAACCAGGTCCTGGGCTCGATCGAAGAGGGCGGCGCTGCTGCCGCTCCTGCTCCTGCCGCCGCTGCCGCACCGGCTGCGTCGGCTCCAGCTGCCGCCCCGGCTGCTGGCGCTGAAGACCCGATCGCTGCACCGGCTGCGCGCCAGTTGGCTGAAGAGAACGGCATCAACCTGGCTTCCATCAAAGGCACCGGCAAAGACGGTCGCATCACCAAGGAAGACGTGGTTGCTGCTGTTGAAGCCAAGAAGAACGCTCCGGCCGCCGCACCTGCCAAGGCTGCCGCACCGGCTGCCGCTGCTCCAGTGTTCGCTGCCGGCGACCGCACCGAGAAGCGCGTACCGATGACCCGCGTGCGCGCCACTGTGGCCAAGCGCCTGGTAGAAGCGCAGTCGAACATGGCGATGCTGACCACGTTCAACGAAGTCGACATGACCGAAGTCATGGCACTGCGTTCGAAGTACAAGGATCTGTTCGAGAAGAGCCACAACGGCGTGCGCCTGGGCTTCATGTCGTTTTTCGTGAAAGCGGCCACCGAAGCACTCAAGCGCTTCCCGGCAGTCAACGCGTCGATCGACGGCAGCGACATCGTTTACCACGGCTACGCGGACATCGGCGTTGCCGTTTCCAGCGATCGTGGCCTGGTCGTACCGGTTCTGCGTAACGCCGAGCTGATGAGCCTGGCTGAAATCGAAGGCGGCATTGCCACCTTCGGCAAGAAAGCCCGTGACGGCAAGCTGTCCATCGACGAGATGACCGGTGGTACCTTCACCATCACCAACGGTGGTACCTTCGGTTCGATGATGTCGACTCCGATCGTCAACCCGCCACAAGCTGCGATCCTGGGCATGCACAACATCATCCAGCGTCCGATGGCCATCAACGGCCAAGTCGTGATCCGCCCGATGATGTACCTGGCGCTGTCGTACGATCACCGCCTGATCGATGGTAAAGAAGCCGTGACTTTCCTGGTGACCATCAAGAACCTGCTGGAAGACCCGGCTCGTCTGCTGCTGGATATCTGATAGAAGCAGCTGCAGGCTTCGGGCAGGTTGCCGGATAAGGCGGCCTGGCCTGGAGCTTGCGGCTTGAAAGCTTGCTGCTAAATAGAGGAACTATTTTCATGTCGCAGAAATTTGACGTTGTTGTGATTGGTGCAGGTCCTGGCGGCTATGTTGCCGCCATCAAGGCCGCACAACTGGGCCTCTCGACTGCTTGCATCGAAAAATACACCGACAAGGAAGGCAAACTGGCACTGGGCGGTACTTGCCTGAACGTGGGTTGCATTCCTTCCAAGGCGCTGCTGGACAGCTCCTGGAAATTCCACGAAGCCCAGGATGGTTTCGCGATCCACGGTATCAACCATGCTGGCGTCACCATGGACGTACCCGCAATGGTCGGCCGTAAAGCCAACATCGTTAAAGGCCTGACTTCCGGCGTTGCCACCTTGTTCAAGGCCAACGGCGTGACTTCGATCCAGGGCCACGGCAAGCTGCTGGCCGGCAAGAAAGTCGAAATCACCAAGCCGGACGGTTCGGTGGAAGTCATCGAAGCCGAAAACGTGATCCTGGCACCAGGTTCGCGTCCAATCGACATTCCACCCGCTCCAGTTGACCAGAAGGTGATCGTTGATTCGACCGGCGCCCTGGAATTCCAGGCTGTGCCAAAGCGCCTGGGCGTGATCGGCGCTGGCGTGATCGGCCTGGAACTGGGCTCGGTATGGTCCCGTCTGGGCGCTGAAGTGACTGTGCTGGAAGCCCTGGACACGTTCCTGCTGGCTGCCGACACGGCTGTGTCCAAGGAAGCGCTGAAAACCCTGACCAAGCAAGGTCTGGACATCAAGCTGGGCGCTCGCGTGACCGGTTCGAAAGTCAACGGTGAAGAAGTTGTCGTCAACTACACCGACAAGGATGGTGAAAAGACCATCACTTTCGACAAGCTGATCGTAGCCGTGGGTCGCCGTCCAGTGACCACCGACCTGCTGGCGGCTGACAGCGGCGTGAACATCGACGAGCGTGGCTTCATCCACGTTGACGATCACTGCGCTACCACCGTGCCTGGCGTCTACGCCATTGGCGACGTGGTTCGCGGCATGATGCTCGCGCACAAAGCCTCCGAAGAAGGCATCATGGTTGTCGAGCGCATCAAGGGTCACAAAACCCAGATGAACTACGACCTGATCCCATCGGTTATCTACACCCACCCGGAAATTGCATGGGTCGGCAAGAACGAACAGCAGTTGAAAGCTGAAGGCGTTGAAGTTAACGTCGGCACCTTCCCGTTTGCCGCTTCTGGCCGTGCCATGGCAGCCAACGACACCGGTGGTTTTGTCAAAGTCATCGCTGATGCCAAGACTGACCGCGTATTGGGCGTCCACGTGATTGGCCCAAGCGCTGCAGAACTGGTTCAGCAAGGCGCGATCGGTATGGAATTCGGCACCAGTGCCGAGGACCTGGGTATGATGGTCTTCTCCCATCCGACCCTGTCCGAAGCGCTGCATGAAGCCGCGTTGGCAGTGAATGGCGGCGCCATCCACATCGCCAACAAGAAGAAGCGCTAAGCGAGATAATAAGAAACCACGGCGGAGTTGCCCGTCGTGAGCCTTGTGCGCAAGACTCACCGCGGAATATCCGCCGGACGCAGCCTTGCGCAGCTTTACGGGCCTTGAGCCCTGCAAGTTGTGCAAGCAGCAGTCACAGGTGGCGCGGCACTCATAATGAGCGCAGCGCCGAATGCGCAGTACCTAACGAAGACGGTAAAAAGCATGAATCTTCACGAGTATCAGGGTAAGCAGCTGTTCGCTGAATACGGCCTGCCAGTTTCCAAGGGCTACGCAGTAGACACCCCGGAAGCAGCAGCAGAAGCTTGCGACAAAATTGGCGGCACTGAATGGGTCGTCAAAGCCCAGGTTCACGCCGGTGGTCGCGGTAAAGCGGGCGGCGTCAAGCTGGTTCGCAGCAAAGAAGACGCCAAGGCCTTCGCACAGCAGTGGCTGGGCAAGCGTCTGGTGACTTACCAGACTGATGCCAATGGCCAACCAGTCACCAAGATCCTGGTTGAATCGTGCACTGATATCGCTAAAGAGCTGTACCTGGGCGCTGTCGTTGACCGTTCGAGCCGCCGCATCGTGTTCATGGCCTCCACCGAAGGTGGCGTGGACATCGAGAAGATCGCTCACGAAACCCCAGAAAAAATTCTGAAAGCCACTATCGACCCACTGGTTGGCGCTCAGCCATTCCAGGGTCGCGAGCTGGCTTTCCAGCTGGGCCTGGAAGGCAAGCAAGTTGCCCAGTTCGCCAAGATCTTCGTAGGTCTGGCCAAACTGTTCCAGGATCACGATCTGGCCCTGCTGGAAGTGAACCCGCTGGTGATCAAGGCTGACGGCGATCTGCACTGCCTGGATGCCAAGATCAACATCGACGCCAACGCCATGTACCGTCAGCCTAAGCTGAAGACTTTCCACGATCCGTCGCAAGACGATCCGCGCGAAGCGCACGCTGCCAAGTTCGAACTGAACTACGTAGCCCTGGAAGGTAACATCGGTTGCATGGTCAACGGTGCCGGCCTGGCCATGGGTACCATGGACATCGTCAACCTGCATGGCGGCAAACCAGCCAACTTCCTCGACGTAGGTGGTGGTGCTACCAAAGAACGCGTAACCGAAGCCTTCAAGATCATCCTGTCCGACGCCAATGTCGCTGCAGTACTGGTCAACATCTTCGGCGGCATCGTTCGTTGCGACATGATTGCCGAAGGCATCATCGGTGCAGTGAAAGAAGTCGGCGTTAAAATCCCGGTTGTTGTTCGCCTTGAAGGTAACAACGCTGAACTGGGCGCTAAAGTACTGGCAGAAAGCGGTTTGAACATCATCGCGGCTACCAGCCTGACCGACGCTGCTCAACAAGTTGTCAAAGCTGCGGAGGGCAAATAATGAGCGTCCTGATCAATAAAGACACCAAAGTTATCTGCCAGGGTATTACCGGTTCGCAAGGTAGTTTCCACACCCAGCAAGCCATCGAATACGGCACCAAGATGGTTGGCGGCGTAACTCCGGGCAAAGGCGGCACCGAGCACCTGGGCCTGCCAGTGTTCAACACCGTGAAAGACGCTGTAGCTGCCACTGGCGCCACCGCCAGCGTGATCTACGTTCCAGCTCCTTTCTGCAAGGACTCCATCCTGGAAGCGGCATTCGGCGGCATCAAGCTGATCGTGTGCATCACCGAAGGCATTCCTACCCTGGACATGCTGGACGCTAAAGTTAAGTGCGACGAGCTGGGCGTAGTCCTGATCGGCCCTAACTGCCCAGGCGTGATCACTCCAGGCGAATGCAAGATCGGCATCATGCCGGGTCACATTCACTTGCCAGGTAAAGTCGGTATCGTTTCCCGTTCCGGCACCCTGACCTACGAAGCTGTGAAGCAGACTACTGACGCCGGTTTCGGTCAGTCGACTTGCGTCGGCATCGGTGGTGACCCGATCCCGGGCTCCAACTTCATCGACATCCTGAAGCTGTTCCAGGAAGACCCGAAGACCGAAGCGATCGTGATGATCGGTGAGATCGGCGGTTCGGCTGAAGAAGAAGCGGCTGCCTACATCAAGGCACACGTGACCAAGCCGGTTGTTTCCTACATCGCTGGTGTGACTGCCCCTGCTGGCAAGCGCATGGGCCATGCTGGCGCAATCATCTCCGGCGGCAAAGGCACTGCAGACGAGAAATTCGCTGCACTGCAAGACGCAGGCGTGAAAACCGTGCGTTCGCTGGCGGACATCGGCAAGGCCCTGGCCGAGCTGACCGGTTGGGCTGTCAAGTAAGCTTCGCGCTTAGCTGACGCTTTACCAGGCAAAGGCCACCTTCGGGTGGCCTTTGTGCTTTCTGGATAAGTGCCGTCTGTAGGAGCGAGCTTGCTCGCGAAAAACGTCAACGATTACGCGTGTTGCCTGAATAAACGCGGCGTCTGTGAGTTTTTCGCGAGCAAGCTCGCTCCTACAAAGAGCCTTAACTGACTGGCATTAGGGCAAGCCCGCTCCCACATTTTTTGTGCATGTTTCCAATTAAGTATGAAAACGCGACATTTGAATGTCGCTTATCGGACAGTACGCCCCGCAACAGTGCGTTTGTCAGGTTAATTCTGTACGCTAGCCGCCTCTTTATGCGCCCGCATCCCAAAAGGACGCTGCGCGCTAGACCGGTCGGCTCCCATAAGGGCCGGCAGCATTTCCCTCATCCATAGGGAAGCCCTCTCTAAATTCCGATTCAGCAGTGTGGTATTTCCTCAAATGAAAGTGTTGAAAAGCCAGGACATCCTGGCGCTGGGCTTTATGACCTTTGCCCTGTTCGTGGGCGCCGGCAACATCATCTTCCCGCCTATCGTTGGTCTGCAGTCCGGGCCGAGTGTCTGGATGGCGGCGCTGGGCTTCCTGGTTACCGCTGTGGGCCTGCCGGTGGTTACCGTCATCGCCCTGGCCAAGGTTGGCGGTGGTATGGACGCGTTGAGCAGCCCGATCGGCAAGATCGCCGGTGGCTTGCTTGCGGCGGCGGCGTATCTGGCGGTAGGGCCGCTGTTCGCCACCCCGCGTACCGCGACCGTTTCGTTCGAGGTGGGCCTGGCGCCGCTGACCGGCGAAAGCCCGCTGGCGTTGTTCCTCTACAGCTCGGTGTATTTCCTGGTGGTGTTCTTCGTTTCCCTGTATCCAGGTCGACTGCTGGACACCGTGGGGCGTTTCCTGGCCCCGCTGAAGATCATCGCACTGGCCATCCTTGGCATCGCCGCGTTTGCCTTGCCGGCAGGGGATGTGGGCGTTGCTACCCCGGAATACGTCGCCGCTCCGTTCTCCCAAGGCTTTATCAATGGTTACCTGACCATGGATACCCTGGGTGCGCTGGTGTTCGGGATTGTCATCGTCAATGCCATCCGCTCCCGTGGCGTGGAGTCGCCGCAGTTGATCACCCGTTACGCGATCATTGCCGGGCTGATTGCCGGCGTGGGCCTGGCGCTGGTGTACATCAGCCTGTTCCGCCTGGGTTCGGGCAGCCATGCCATCGCCGCCGGTGCGAGCAACGGCGCGGCGGTCCTGCACGCTTACGTGCAATACACTTTCGGCTCCCTGGGCAGTGGCTTCCTTGCCGTGCTGATTTCCCTGGCGTGCCTGGTCACGGCCGTGGGCCTGACCTGTGCCTGCGCCGAGTACTTCAGCAAAGTCCTGCCTTTGTCCTACAAGACGCTGGTCGTGATCCTGGCGCTGTTCTCGCTGTTCGTATCGAACCTGGGCCTGACCAAGCTGATTGCATTCTCGATCCCCGTACTCACCGCGATCTATCCGCCGTGCATCGTGCTGGTGGCATTGAGCTTCTGCAAAGGCTTCTGGCAGGAGCAGGGGCGTATTGTTGGCCCGGTGATGCTGGTGTCCTTCATCTTTGGCTGCATCGATGCGCTTAAAGGTGCGGGCCTGGCGGATTGGCTGCCTGCCCAGCTGGCACACCTGCCACTGAGCGAGCAAGGCCTGGCCTGGCTGGTGCCGTCGGTGATGATCCTCGCCGTGGCTGTGGTGATTGACCGTATGCTCGGCAAGCGCAGCGAAGCCATCGCCTGATCGACGGGTTTCGTGCTGCACTGAAATGCCCCGTATCAATCGATACGGGGCATTTTTTATACTTGTGAGGCAGCACCTTCTAAAGTTGAAACTCGGTCAGTATGGGGCGGCTTGCGTCCACCCAGTGTCCGGGCTCATCACTTTTTCTTGTGTAATAGGACCCGCATGTCGTTCGTCGAAAACAATCAGATTCACTTGCTGGCTGCCCTCTGGTTCATCCTGTGCTGGGGCGGCTACACCCGATACGCCACTTGGAAAGCCCGCGACACTGCGTGCCTGGCCAGCGTGCTGCATCTGTATCGTGAAGACTGGATGCGCCGCATGCTGCTGCGGGACAACCGCATTGCCGATGCCAGTGTGATCGGCAACCTGGAGCGCAACGCTTCGTTCTTTGCCTCCAGTACCCTGATCATTCTCGCCGGGATTCTCACCGTGCTGGGCGCCTCGGAGCGTGCGGTGTCGCTGCTGGCAGACATTCCCATGGTGCAGCAGGCCTCCCAGGGCATGTCGGAAATCAAGCTGTTGTGCCTGGCGCTGGTGTTTGTCTACGCGTTCTTCACCTTCAGCTGGTGCATGCGTCAATACAACTTTGCGGCGGTATTGGTCGGGTCGGCGCCGATGATCGGTGAGCGCGATGTGTCGGAGCAGGAGCGCAAGGCATTTGCTTTGCGGGCGGCAAGGGTTATTTCCATGGCCGCCAACCAGTTCAACTTCGGCCTGCGCTCTTATTACTTCGGCATGACCATGCTCGCCTGGTTTGTCAGCCCCTGGTTGTTCATGTTGATGAGCAGCGGGGTCGTGCTGGTGTTGTACCGCCGGGAATTTCACTCAGACGTATTGCAGGTGATGGTTTATACCCCGACGCCTGAAGTGCCTAAAGAGGCGGTGTCTTAGTCGGTCGCCGCGACGCCCACTTCGTGTCGGCAGAAAAAACAGCAGACAAAGTAAAGCCCGCTATAAGCGGGCTTTCTTTTTGCAGCGCTGCTAATTCAAACCCGGCGATTACTGCTTGGCAGGTTCTGCAGGGGCGGCAGGTGCAGCAGGTGCGGCTTCTTTTGCAGCGGCGGCGTTCGATTCAGCCTGAGCTTTGGCGGCTTCGGCGTTTTCTTTCGCGGCGTCGTTCACTTTATCCTGTGCTTTAGCCATGTCTTTCTGAGCTTGCTCAGAATGGGCTGCAGCATCTTGGGCTTTGTCTTCGGATTTCTTGTCGCAGGCAGCGAGGCCGAGGGCAGCAGCCAACATCATGGAAATAGCTAAAGTCTTGCGCATGGGGTGTTTCTCCTTATTGAAGATATCTACTGGCCTTTCGAGCCTAAGGGGCCACCATTAGTTCCTTTTATCCTACAGATATATAAAGCTTTTCCTGCAAGGAACTTTCACCACAGAGCTTCATCCGCTGTTTCCACACTAATAAGAGTCTGAAACCAATGACCGAAAACCCTTTGTTGGCACGCGCTACCCGCTTTGTTTCAGCGCTGCGCCATTGCCAAGTGCTCGGTGTGAGCGTGCATGCCGCCAGTGAGGAGGGCATGACCCTGATATTGCCCTACGGCTCACATATCGTCGGCGATCCGCGCACGGGCGTGATACACGGCGGCGCGCTCACATCCCTGATGGACACCGCCTGCGGCATGGCCACGCTGTGCGTATTGCCCGAATTCGAGGTGTGCCCGACGCTGGATCTGCGCGTTGACTATATGCATCCCGCCGAACCGCATAAACCGGTGTATGGCTTTGCCCAATGCTACCGGGTGACGACCGACGTGATTTTTACCCGTGGCTTCGCGTATCAGGATGACCCGCAGCAGCCGATCGCCCATGTGGTCGGTACCTTCATGCGCATGGGCAAACGCCTCAAGGGCACGCAAGGGCTGGGCAGTGCGATCAAGGGAGAGCAGGCATGACACACCGATTCAAGACGCGTATCGAACAGGCCCATGCGCGAGGTGATTACACGGCGTTGCTCGACCTGATCCCCTATGCCAAGTTGATCGGCATCGAGTGCACGCGGTTGGGAGACGAGTTGCTGTTTCGCCTGCCGGCCAGCCAGGACAACATTGGTAACCCGATATTGCCGGCGCTGCACGGCGGGGTGATTGCCGGCTTCATGGAGCTGTCGGCCGCCTTGCATCTGTTGGTGTTCACGGGCGCGCCCGGTGTGCCGAAGATCATCGATTTTTCCCTGGATTACCTGCGTGCCGGCCAGTTTCGCGACACTTACGCCAAATGCCAGGTATGGCGCCAGGGCCGGCGGGTGGCGAATGTGGCGGTCACGGCCTGGCAAAGCACAGCGGCGGAGCCGATTGCCACCGCTCGGGCACATTTCAAGATCGAGGAGGTGGAGCGCTCTTGAAATCCTGGTCTTAGCCCCCAACTTTGATGACAACCCGCCGCCAACCCTCAAGGGCGCGGCCACTGCCATCCAATTGGAGTTTGATGACCATGAGTGTGGAAACTCAAAAGGAAACCCTGGGCTTCCAGACCGAGGTGAAGCAACTGCTGCACCTCATGATCCATTCGCTGTATTCCAACAAGGAAATCTTCCTTCGCGAATTGATCTCGAACGCCTCTGACGCTGTCGACAAATTACGTTTCGAAGCCCTGTCCAAGCCTGAATTGATGGAAGGTGGCGCCGAACTGAAAATCCGTGTGAGCTTCGACAAGGACGCCAAGACCGTCACCCTCGAAGACAACGGCATCGGCATGAGCCGTGACGATGCCATCACCCATCTGGGCACCATCGCCAAATCCGGTACTGCCGACTTCATGAAGAACCTGTCGGGCGACCAGAAGAAGGATTCGCACCTGATCGGTCAGTTCGGCGTGGGCTTCTACTCGGCTTTCATCGTCGCCGACAAGGTTGAAGTGTTCAGCCGTCGCGCCGGTCTCGATGCGAGCGAAGGCGTGCACTGGGCTTCCAAAGGCGAAGGCGAGTTTGAAATCGCCACTATCGATAAAGCGGATCGCGGCACCCGCATTGTCTTGCACCTCAAGTCGGGTGAAGACGAGTTTGCTGACGGCTACCGCCTGCGCAACATCATCAAGAAGTACTCCGACCACATCGCTCTGCCGATCGAGCTGCCGAAAGAACAAGCGGCTGTCGAAGGTGAAGAGAAGCCTGCCCAGGAATGGGAAGTGGTCAACCGTGCCAGCGCCCTGTGGACCCGTCCTCGCACCGAAGTGAAGGACGAGGAATACCAGGAGTTCTACAAGCACATCGCCCACGATTACGAGAACCCGCTGAGCTGGAGCCACAACAAGGTCGAAGGCAAGCTGGAATACAGCTCGTTGCTCTACGTGCCGGCCCGTGCTCCGTTCGACCTGTACCAGCGTGAAGCGCCTAAAGGCCTCAAGCTCTACGTGCAGCGCGTGTTCGTCATGGATCAGGCGGAGTCCTTCCTGCCGCTGTACCTGCGCTTCATCAAAGGCGTGGTCGATTCCAACGACCTGTCGCTGAACGTGTCGCGGGAAATCCTGCAGAAAGACCCGATCATCGACTCCATGAAGTCGGCGCTGACCAAGCGTGTCCTCGACATGCTGGAAAAACTGGCGAAGAACGAGCCTGAGCAATACAAGGGTTTCTGGAAAAACTTCGGCCAGGTCATGAAAGAAGGCCCGGCTGAAGATTTCGCCAACAAGGAAAAAATCGCCGGCCTGCTGCGCTTTGCCTCCACCCAGGGTGAAGACGGCGAGCAGGTGGTGTCCCTGGCCGAGTACCTGGCACGCGCCAAGGAAGGCCAGGACAAGATCTACTACCTGACCGGCGAAACCTACGCCCAGGTCAAGAACAGCCCGCACCTGGAAGTCTTCCGCAAGAAAGGCATCGAAGTGCTGCTGCTGACCGACCGTATCGATGAGTGGCTGATGAGCTACCTCAGCGAGTTCGACGGCAAGACCTTCGTCGACGTCGCCCGTGGTGACCTGGACCTGGGTAACCTGGACTCCGAAGAAGAGAAGAAAGAGGCCGAGGAAGTCGCCAAGGCCAAGGAAGGGCTGGTTGAGCGGATCAAGGCTGCCCTGGGCGATACCGTCAGCGAAGTACGGGTTTCCCATCGTCTGACCGACTCTCCGGCGATTCTGGCCATCGGCGAGCAGGACCTGGGCCTGCAGATGCGTCAGATCCTCGAGGCCAGCGGCCAGAAGGTTCCGGATTCCAAGCCGATCTTCGAATTCAACCCGGCTCACCCGCTGATCGAGAAACTCGACGGCGAGCAGAGCGAAGAGCGCTTTGGCGACTTGTCGCACATCCTCTTCGATCAGGCGGCCCTGGCGGCTGGCGACAGCTTGAAAGACCCGGCGGCCTATGTCCGTCGACTGAACAAGCTGCTGGTTGAACTGTCGGTTTAACACCGTTGTAGAAAAACCCGCTTCGGCGGGTTTTTTCGTTCTACTGCACCTCAAACTGGAGTAAATGATGAGCCAAGTCACTGTGCGTTCCGTGGTCTATCAGATTGATGGCCAGTCTTATGAAAGCCGCCTGGCATTCGATGCCAGCCATAAGGGGCCGCTGCCGGGCCTGCTGATGGCGCCGAACTGGATGGGGGTGAGTGCGGGTGCCGAAGAAATCGCCAAGCGTGTCGCCGGCCAGGGCTACGTGGTGCTGGTTGCCGACCTGTATGGGCAAGGCGTGCGCCCCTCGAACGGCGATGAGGCCGGCGCGGCGATGATGCCTTTGAAAAATGATCGCCCGCTGCTGAACAAGCGCATGCAGGCGGCCCTTGAGCAACTGAAAGGGCAGACCGAAGCCGCGGTGGACACGTCGAAACTGGCGACTTTCGGTTTCTGCTTCGGTGGTTGCTGCTCCCTGGAGCTGGCCCGCACGGGTGCGCCTTTGAAGGCGGCCGTGTCGTTCCATGGCACCCTCGATACGCCGAACCCAGCGGATGCGAAGAACATCAAGGGCTCGGTATTGGTGTTGCACGGTGCATCTGACCCGTTGGTGCCGAAAGAGCAGCTACCCGCGTTCGAAGATGAAATGAACGCGGCCGGCGTGGATTGGCAGCTGTTGAGCTACGGCGGCGCGGTGCATTCTTTCACCGACCCTCACGCCAACGTACCGGGCAAGATGATGTACGACGCGAAGACCGCTGCCCGGGCTTTCCAGTCGATGCATAACTTGCTGGACGAAGTGTTCCAGCGGTAAAGCTGCAGGGCTGTTCCGAACTCATCGGGGGTAAGTCGAGCCATCGCACCGCCCCCGATGCCTACCTCACCGGCAATTCAATTCTCTCCGACTCCCCTGGCACCGTCGGCCAATCCCCGGCCGCCCAGCGCTGTCGAGCTTGTTCGATCCTCAAAGGATCACTCGCCACAAAATTCCAATTGATCCGTCGCGGTCCATCCAGCGGCGCGCCGCCAAACACCACCAGGTGGCAATCGGTTTCGGCGGACAATGTCATCTGCTGACCGCTCGGCAACACCACCAGGCTGTGCACTTCCAGCGGTTCGTCGTCGAGCTTTGCATCACCTTCCAGCACATACACCGCCCGTTCTTCGTGTTCATCCGGGATCAGCAAGGTGGTGGCCGTCTGCATCCGTACTTCGGCATACAGGGTTGGCGACAAGACGGGAACCGGCGAGTCGAGACAGAAGCCGCTGCCGGCGATCAGGCGGATCTGGACGCCGAGGTTATCGCTCAACGGCAGGCTCGCGGCCGGGTGATGGCTGTAATGCCCTGGCCCGGTCTCGTGGTCCTTGGGCGAGGCCAGCCACACTTGCAGGCCATGCAGGCTGAACCCGCTGGCCTTGATTGCCTCGGGCGTACGCTCGACGTGGGCAATTGCGCTGCCGGCGGTCATCCAGCTGACATCGCCGGCCTGTACCACTTGATCCGAGCCCAGGCTGTCCTTGTGCTGCAAGGTGCCTTCAAACAGGTAGGTGAGGGTCGACAGCCCGATATGCGGGTGTTGGCGGATATTCATGCCGCTGCCCGGCGCATAGCGTGTGAGCAGCATATGGTCGAAAAATACAAAAGGCCCGACGCTGCGGCATTCGCGCGATGGCAGTGGACGCAGGATGGGTTGGCCTTCGACATCTTCGGGGCGAGGGTGGATCACGGTGAGGCGAGTCATGGTGCATCCCAGTCTGAGCGGGTTGGATGATGCTGAGCATAACCCGCTCGACGGGAAGTGGGGGCTATTGGCTGAACGCGCCTTCCGATAGCCGGGTGTCAATGCTGATCTCGGCGGTGGTCATCAGCTTGTGCACCGGGCAACGATCGGCCACGCGGTGCAGTTCCTCGCGTTGCGCGTCGGTGAGTACGCCCTTGAGCGTGAGTTTGACGTTGAGCTGGTATTTGCCCTTTTGTTCTTCACTGGCGTCGTGGGTGACTTCCACGGTAACGCCGGTGAGCGGGATGCCTTTTTTCTGCGCGTAAAGCTTGAGGGTCAGGGCTTTGCACGAGGCCAGGGCCGCGTCGAAATAATCATGGGGGGAGGGCGCCGAATCGTCGCCGCCCAGGCTTTTGGGCAAGTCGGTAAATAGCTCGTGGTTGTCGATGTTGAGGCTATGACGGAAGTTGTCGGTGTTCAGTGTGTTTACGATAACGGGCATGGCAAACCTCACAGGGTCGCAGGATGAAGGGCATGCAGTTATAGAACATCCTGGCACTTGAGTGTTCCAGGTTTTTTCGTGGCGGCTGAGTTTTGGTGTGCTGGCGCTGTCATCCGTGTTGGATGCCGAGTCACCCAGCATCCGTCGCGCATAAAAAAGCCCCGAACCAGTCGGGGCTTTTCAGGTGATCAACCTGCGGGGCTTACTGGCCCTGCCAGCGTTTCAGTACCAGGGTGGCGTTGGTGCCACCGAAGCCGAAGCTGTTGCTCATCACGGTGTCGATCTTGGCGTTTTCAACGGTCTTGGTCAGGATCGGCATATCGGCGACGACCGGGTCGATCTCGTCGATGTTGGCCGAACCTGCCATGAAGTTGCCTTCCATCATCAGCAGGCAGTAGATCGCTTCGTGAACGCCGGCGGCGCCCAGGGAGTGACCGGACAGGCTCTTGGTGGAGCTGATGGCCGGAGCCTTGTCGCCGAATACCGCACGTACGCCTTCCATTTCCTTGGCGTCGCCGACCGGAGTCGAAGTGCCGTGGGTGTTCAGGTAGTCGATTGGGGTATCAACGGTGGACATGGCCATCTGCATGCAACGGATGGCGCCTTCACCGCTTGGGGCAACCATGTCGTAGCCGTCGGAAGTGGCGCCGTAACCGACGATTTCCGCGTAGATCTTCGCGCCACGGGCCAGAGCGTGTTCCAGCTCCTCGACCACCACCATGCCGCCACCGCCGGCGATGACGAAACCGTCACGCTTGGCGTCGTAGGCGCGGGAGGCTTTTTCCGGGGTTTCGTTGTACTGCGTGGACAGTGCGCCCATGGCGTCGAACAGGAACGACTGGCTCCAATGTTCTTCTTCACCGCCGCCGGCGAACACGATGTCCTGCTTGCCCAGCTGGATCTGCTCAACGGCAGTACCGATGCAATGAGCACTGGTGGCGCAGGCGGAGGAGATCGAGTAGTTCACGCCCTTGATCTGGAACGGCGTGGCCAGGCAGGCGGAAACGGTGCTGCCCATGGTCCGCGTGACACGGTAAGGGCCAACGCGCTTGACGCCTTTTTCGCGCAGGATATCCAGCGCTTCCATCTGGTTCAGGGTCGATGCGCCGCCGGAGCCGGCGATCAGGCCGGTACGTACGTTGGACACCTGGTCTTCGCTCAGGCCGGAGTCGGCGATCGCGTCTTTCATGGCCAGGTAGGCGTAGGCGGCAGCGTGGCCGACGAAGCGATAGATCTTGCGATCGATCAGTTCTTCGAGGGGCAGGTCGATGGAGCCGGAAACCTGGCTACGCAGACCCATTTCGGCATACTCCGGGTTGAAGCGGATGCCAGGGCGACTTGCACGCAGGTTAGCGGTGACGGTCTCTTTGTCATTGCCCAGGCAAGAAACAATGCCCAGACCAGTGATAACGACGCGGCGCATGCGGATAACCCTTAAAAGTTGTCAGTGGAAGTGAATACGCCGACCCGAAGGCCTTCGGCAGTATAGATCTCGCGACCGTCGACAGTCACCGAACCGTCGGCGATGGCCAGGTTCAGCTTGCCCTTGAGGACGCGCTTGATTTGAATGTTGTAGGTGACTTTCTTGGCGGTCGGCAGGACCTGGCCAAAGAATTTCACTTCGCCCGAACCCAGGGCGCGACCGCGACCTGGCAGGCCTTGCCAGCCAAGGTAAAAACCGACCAGTTGCCACATGGCGTCGAGGCCCAGGCAGCCTGGCATGACCGGGTCACCTTCGAAGTGGCAGGCGAAGAACCAGAGGTCCGGGGTGATATCCAGCTCGGCGACCAATTCACCTTTGCCGTACTTGCCGCCTTCTTCGCTGATATGGGTGATGCGATCCACCATCAGCATGTTCGGGGCGGGCAGTTGCGCGTTACCTGGGCCGAACAGCTCACCGCGACTGCAGCGCAGCAGATCTTCCCGGGTAAAGGCGTTTTGTTTGGTCATGCGAGCTCCTCAATAATCCCATGCGGCAGGGTAGGGTCAATCTTCCCGAACCGAATGAAGCGTTCATGCCTCATAGCGGCAGCCTACACATAGACTATTGCGTTGTAGTGAAAGTCACAGCGTCAAGGCACTCAATGTACACTTGTTCACTGAAATTTTAAACCGGGCCTGTTTATCAGCCCGTTTGGGTGCCTAAGACTGCCGCACTTTCGTGTTTCACGCCAGTCGCAGTTGGCTGATGGCGCGGCGCTATTGCACCCAGCGCTGCAGGATTTGCTGCAAATCCGTGCGTTTGAATGGCTTGGCCAGGTAATCGTTCATTCCAGCTGCCAGGCAGGCTTCGCGGTCACCCTGCAAGGCATTGGCCGTCAGGGCGATGATCGGCAAGTCGGCGCAGCCGGGCAACTGGCGGATTTGTCGGGTCGCTTCGTAACCGTCGATCAGTGGCAGGCGGCAGTCCATCAGGATCGCGGTGAAAATCAGGCTCTCGGCACTGCGGATCGCCTCGGCGCCGTCGGTGGCCAGGCTGACTTCAAAACCCAGGCTGCGCAGCATGGCTTCGACCACGGTGCGATTGACCGGGTTGTCTTCCACCAACAGTACGTGTCGTCCATCACCGGCGCTGGCTTTGCCGTCGGCGTCGGGGGCTAGCGCCGGCAGGCTTTTCTGATCGATGGCCAATGGAATTTCCAGGGTAAACACCGAACCTCGGCCTTCCTCGCTTTGGGCGCGCAAGGTGCCCCCCATGCGTTCGGCCAGCGTGCGGGCGATGGGCAGCCCAAGGCCGGTGCCGCCGTAACGTCTTGAAATGGAACTGTCGGCTTGCTGGAATGCGTTGAACATCATTTCCAGGCGCTCGGGGGAGATCCCAATACCGCTGTCGCGCACGGTGCAGGTGAACCACACCAGTTCATGATCAAGGGTTTGCCAATGCGGCTCGACGGTCACGGTGCCGTGTTCGGTGAATTTCAGCGCGTTGCCGATCAGGTTCACCAGAATTTGCCGGATACGCGTCGGGTCACCCCGCACCTGCAGTGAGTCCATGCCCAGGGGAATGGGCAGTTCCAGGGCCAGGCCGCGTTGCTGGGCGCTGTGCTGGAAAGCTTGGGCGCAGCTGCTGATCAGGTCCGCCAGGTTGAACGAGATATGTTCCAGTTCCAGCGCGGCGCGTTCGATGCGCGAGAAGTCGAGGATGTCGTTGATGACCTTGAGCAGATGTTCGGTGGACTCGGAGGCCAGCGCCGCATACTCGGTCTGCTCCTCGGTCATTTCGGTGGTTTCCAGCAGTTGCAGCATGCCCAGCACGCCGTTCATGGGCGTGCGCAATTCGTGGCTCATCATCGCCAGGAAGTCCGACTTGGCGTTGTTCGCGCGTTCGGCCTCTTCGCGGGTCTGGATCAACTGCGCCATCGCTTGTTCTTGTTCGCGGCTGGCCTGGTTGAGGCCTTCGGCGAGGTTGTTGATATGGCGTGACAGGTCGCCCAGCTCGGAATCATCGACAATCGGCAGGGGCGTCTTGTAGTCGCCTTGCTGGATGGCTTTGACCGCGTGGCCCATCGCGCTGATCGGCTGCGACAGGCTGGCGGCCAGGCGGCGCGCGAGCAGGAAGGTAAACAGCAGGGCGAAGAGGGCGAGGATGCCGGCCTTGAACAGGATCTCCTGCTGGCGCTGGCTGAAGGCATCGTTGGACATGCCGACGATCACCCGGCCAAGGTAATCCGCCCGTGGCGCCTTGGGTTCGTTGAGGTTGTCCTGGAAAAAGTCCGTGCCCAGCTGGATATGCTGCAGGCGGATCGGCGCCTGGAACACCTTCACCGACAGTGAGCGGTCGTGTTTCTCGGTCGGTTGCTCAACGTACACCAGAATGTTTTCGGCGCTGTCCTGGATTTCCAGGAAGCGCACGTGGGGCGTGGCCAAGGTGGCGCGCAGCAGGCTCTCGAGCACGTCATTGTTGCCGGAAATCACCCCGTACTCGGTCGCCGGTGCGAGCTGGTTGGCGATCAGCTGGCCGGTATGGTCCAGTTCCTGGCGCAAGTCCTGGATACGCACGAAGGTAAAGAAACTGATCAACAGCAAGGTCAGCAACAAGGCCGGGCCCAGGGTGATGAGCTGGGTGCGGGTGTTGATATCCCAACGACGACGCAAGGTCATGGGCGTTTTTCTCCTTCGGCCAATCGGGCGGCGACGTCGGCTTCGTCAACCTGTTCGATGCCCAGTGAGCGCGCGACTTGCGGGTTGCCCACGACTTTGAAGTGTTCCGGGTACAACGAGCGTGGCCAGTTGGCCGGTGAATGGTCCAGCAGCCGGTCGAGCACATCGAGCCAGTCGGTCTGGTCGCTGTAGGTGCTGGCCAGGCTGCCGGCCTTGACGAAGCCGGCGTTGGGCCCCACCAGCGGCAGTTGCTGGGCGTAGCTGCTGAGCAACAGGTTCTTCACGGTTTTCGGGTTGTACAGTTGCGGGTCGTCGAGACCCAGCAGGACATCGCTGTTCTTGAACAGGTTTTGCAGTGGCCGGCTGTCATTGATGTTGTCCCAGCGCTGCGGCACGATTTCCAGGCCTATGGGCGCTGCGTATCGGGTCAATTCGGGTAGCAGGAACTCACTGTCGGTGCCGTAGAGCACGCCGATGCGGCGGGCCTGAGGCAAAATCTGTGCGATCAGGTGCAATTGGCGCTCCAGGGGTGGGTCGCTCCACAACAGGCTGATTTTGGCCGGGTGCGTGGTGCCCAGGCGCTGCCGGGCTTGCAGGCGGCTGATACGCAGCACCAGGGTGGGTGGGCCTTGGGTGTCCTGCAGGCGCCAGTCGAGGCCGGGCAGGTCGAGCAGGATCAGGCGAGTGGCGGCGGGCAACTGGTTCGGTGCCGGCATGTCTTTGAGCGGGGTGAAGGTCACGTGGTCTTCGGGGCGTTGCCGGGCCAGGGCCTGGGCGAACGCTTGCACGCCGGCACCGTCTTCGGCGGCGGTGAGCAGGATGTCGGCGCTCCTGGCCTGCGTCGTCAACAGCAGGCACACCAGCAGCAGGCCGCGCCGCCACAGCCTTGAGAAGAAGGCGGTCATCCGTGACTGATCGGCCATGTCAGAATTCCAGCTCCGCGCTGAAGTAGAGGACATGACGACTGTCGTAGTTGTTATCGGCCCAGGTGGTGGGCTGGTTATCCAGGCGTTGTTGCAGCATGCCGGCCAGCTCCACGTTGGCTTTGCCCAGGGCAATGCGCTTGGCCACCCGCAGGTCGACCCGTTCGAAGCGATATTGGTTGAGTGCGTCGTCGCCATAGTAGAACAGCGCACTGGACCAGCCGTGGCCCCATTCACGCAGCCAGCCGGCCGAGCCGCTGTTACGTGCAGTTTGTGCCTTGTCCAACGGGTTGCTGGCGCTGGCATCGACATAAGCATAGGTGAGCCGCAGGCGGTCGGCGTTGCTCATGCGCCAATCGAACTGTGACTCGGCACCGGTGAACCGTGAGCTGTTGGCGTTGCTGGCAATGTATTGGTTGTTGCGCAGCGGTGAGCTGATCATGTCAGTGATTTCGTCGTAGAACAGTTTCACGTCGACATTCAGCCCGAGGTCGGCAAAGAAGCCGTTGTAGCCCAGCTCTCGCGAGCGCATCAACTCTTTATCGAGGTTGCCCGGGCCGCGCGTCACCACAAAATATTGCCCCGAATTCTGCCCGTAGGCCGGGGAGCTGAGGTTGGTGACGCGGTAGCTCCAATTGACGTTGTTCTCGAACATGTCCGGTGAGCGGATCGCTTCGGAATACACTGCTCGCAAGCCATGGCGCGGGTTGATCAGGTAGTTGACTGCTATTCGTGGCGTCAGTGAGTTGCCGCTCAAGTGGGTGTCTTCGTACATCGCCCCACCCTGCACCAGCCAGTGTTCGCTGGCGCGCCACTCCAGATGGCCGAACAGACGCCAGGTGGTGTCGTCCAGGGTGCCATTGAAATAGGTGTCGGAGTCGGCGCGGTCGTAGCGGTAGTTCATACCGCTGACCAGGCGCAGGCTATCGGACAGGCTGAGGGTGTCCTGGATCTCCAGGTCGTAGCGGCTTTCTCGAGTACTTTGATCGATATCGCCGCAGACCGGGTCTTTGCCGCCGCTACCCCATTGCTGCAAGACCTGCTTGGCCAGGGCCTGTTCGGCGTCGCTGCCGGGCGGCAGGTTTTCCGGGGTGTAGGCGTTCATGTGCCGGGCCAGCAACTCGGCATAGTTGGGGTTGATTTGCCAGAGGCGGGTCAGCTCCGGGCTGAACGAGACCTTGGCATCACAGGCTTTCCAGACCTGCTGGCGGTCCCATTGCTGGGCCGAGCCTTGAACATACAAGCTGTGCTCGGGGTTGATATCGATGTTCCAGCGCAGCGAGGTGGCATAGTCCTTGGCGGTAACGTCGGAGTTCGTACCGCCTTCGGTAATCCCGGCAAATACCGGGCTGTAGGTATAAGGACGCTGGTTGGACCCTTCCTTGGCGTTCAATTGCCAGTCGATGCTCTGCTGTGCGTTCAAACTCTGGCTCACGGCCAAGCTGAAGCGACTGAGGCGCCGGCCGTCACGGCGATCGGCGCCGGCGGCATCACTGTCAAACCCATCATCCTGTTGCCCGGACAGCGACAGGCGCAGGTCGCCGGTCTCCCATCCCGCGCCCTGGCTGGCGTAGAAGTCGTTGATCCCGCGTGCGCCACGGATGACCTTGATCCGTGAGCCGTGGCTGTTGGCCGGTGACCGCGTGAGGATATTGACCACCGCCATCAGCGCATTGGCGCCATAGCTGACGGTGTTGGGGCCGCGGAACACCTCGATGCGCTCGATGTCTTCCATGGCCACCGGAATATCGCTCCAGTCCACGGTGGCCAGGCCGGCGCGGTACACCGAGCGCCCGTCGATCAACACCTGCATGCGCCGTGCATCGCTGGCACTGGTGCCGTGATAGTTCACCGCCGCCTGGTTGCCGGTGGTGTAGCCGACCATCATCCCGGGCACCAGGCGCAGCAATTCGGCGATGTCCCGTGCGCCGCTGGCCTTGATCAGTTCGCTGTCGATCACCGTCATGCTGCCGGGTACGGCGGCAGCGGATTGCTTGAGGCGTGTGGCGGTCAATACCTGCGGCAGCGGCTGGCCGTCCAGGAACAGATCGTCGGCCAGCGCGGGGGCACTGCACAACAGCATCAACAACAGCGATGAGCGAGGAGGAGGGCCCAGATACACGGCGCGGCCTTGATAATGACGAATAGCCGCCCATGTTAACTGAGGTGGGGCCATTTGCCAGTCGTCGAACTTGCAATTACTTCACGTATATGTGGCATTTTCCGACAAGCATGGGAATTGACGCGGGGGCTGGCCGCAAGCGGGTCGCCCCGTATAATGCCGCTATCGCCACTGGTATGGATTAACGGATTGCATATGACTGAACAGCGCCCTATTGCGGTCCTGGGAGGCGGAAGTTTTGGTACCGCCGTGGCTAACCTGCTGGCTGAGAACGGCCACGCGGTGCGCCAGTGGATGCGCGACCCGGAGCAGGCCGAGGCCATCCGCGTGCATCGGGAAAACCCCCGTTACCTTAAAGGCATCAAGATTCATCCGGCGGTGGAACCGGTCACGGACCTGCTGGAGACCCTCACTGACTGCGACCTGTGCTTCGTCGCATTGCCGTCCAGCGCCTTGCGCTCGGTGCTGGCGCCCCACGCCGAGCGCCTGGCAGGCAAGCTGCTGGTCAGCTTGACCAAGGGCATCGAGGCGCACACGTTCAAGCTGATGAGCGAAATCCTCGAAGAGATTGCGCCCCAGGCACGTATCGGCGTGCTCTCCGGGCCGAACCTGGCGCGGGAAGTCGCCGAGCACGCGCTGACGGCCACCGTGGTGGCCAGTGAAGATGAAGCGCTGTGCGAGCGCGTGCAGGCGGTCCTGCATGGCCGCACGTTCCGCGTTTACGCCAGTGGCGATCGCTTTGGCGTTGAACTGGGCGGTGCGCTTAAAAACGTTTACGCGATCATCGCCGGCATGGCGGTGGCCCTGGGCATGGGCGAGAACACCAAGAGCATGCTGATTACCCGTGCCCTGGCCGAGATGACCCGCTTTGCGGTGAACCAGGGCGCCAACCCGATGACGTTCCTGGGCCTGGCCGGGGTCGGGGATTTGATCGTCACCTGCTCGTCGCCCAAGAGCCGCAACTATCAAGTCGGTTTTGCCTTGGGCCAGGGTTTGAGCCTGGACGACGCCGTTACGCGCCTGGGCGAAGTGGCCGAGGGCGTCAACACCCTCAAAGTGTTGAAGGCCAAGGCCCAGGAAGTCGGTGTGTACATGCCGCTGGTCGCTGGGCTGCACGCGATCCTGTTTGAAGGGCGCACCTTGAACCAGGTCATCGAATTGCTGATGCGGGCTGAGCCGAAAACCGATGTCGACTTTATTTCCACCAGTGGTTTCAACTGAGGAACGCGTCATGAACGATCCGAAAGCAGCGCCCAAGTACGAATCCATCGTCCTGCGTATTGTGTGGATGCTGGTATTTGCCCTGGTGTGGCAAGTGGCGCAGTTCCTGCTCGGCGCGCTGGTGCTGGTGCAACTGATCTATCGCCTGGTCTACGGCGCGCCGAACCTGGGCCTGATGAACTTCGGTGACAGCCTCAGCCAGTTCCTGGCGCAGATCGGCCGTTTCGGCAGCTTCCACACCGAGCAAAAGCCTTGGCCATTCGCCGATTGGCCGACGCCGCGTGCACCGGAAGGCGAAGCCGCCCACAGCGTGCCGCCGGCGCCGCATCCGGTACGTGATGAAGAGCCAAAACTGTGAAACTGTGGATCTTGCGGCACGGTGAGGCCGAAGGCTATGCGCCCACCGACGCCGAGCGCAACCTCACCGAGCATGGCCGCGCCGAAGTGTTGCGCAGTGCTGCGCACCTGATCGGCCAGCCCCTCGGCGCGATCATCGCCAGCCCATATGTGCGGGCGCAGCAGACCGCGCAGCTGGTTCGCGAGGCGCTGGGTTTCACGCCCGATATCCGCACGGTGCCGTGGCTGACACCCGAAGGCAACCCGCTGCGGGTGCTGGAAAAGCTCGACACCGATGACAATGTGCTGCTGGTCAGTCACCAGCCTTTGGTGGGCTGCCTGATCAGCTTCCTGCAGCATGATCATCAGCGTCAACCGCAACCGATGCACACCGCCAGCCTGGCGGAGCTGGAAGGTGATTTTCCGCTGGCGGGGCTGATGAACCTGATCAGTGTGAAGAACCCGTAGGAAAAGTGATCGCTGCTGTGTGTGCTATATAGCCAACCAAGCAAGTGCTTGGTTGGCTATCATCCAGTCACACAAAGGAGCGCGTCCCATGCCAGTCGCTTTTCGTTTGCCGTTGCAGGTCTTCTTCGAACGTGAAGCGCGGCATCCGCGCAAACCCTTTCTCGTGCAGCCCATCGGCGGGGGCGAGGTGCAAACCCTGACCTGGGGCGACGTCGGCCATCAGGCCCGGTGCGCCGCACACTGGCTGCGTGCTCGGGCGTTGCCGCAAGGCTCGCACATTGCCCTGATCTCGAAAAACTGTGCGCACTGGATCATCGCCGACCTGGCGATCTGGATGGCCGGGCATGTCTCGGTACCGTTGTACCCCAACCTGACGGCCGACTCCGTGGCCCATGTGCTGACCCATTCCGGGGCGGCATTGGTGTTGATCGGCAAGTTGGACGACTGGCCGGCCATGGCGCCCGGTATCCCGGCCGGTTTGTCGACTGTCCGTCTGCCGCTGGCCCCGGCCGGCGACTTCGATTTCACTTGGGCCGATCTGCTGGCCTGTTCACCTATTCAAGATAACCCCGAGCCCGACGCCGAACGCTTGGCCACGATCATTTATACCTCCGGCACCACCGGCTTGCCCAAGGGAGTGATGCAAACCTTCGGCGCCTTGGGCTTTGCCGCCACCCGTGGCACTGAGTTGTTTGGCCTGGGGGAGGACGACCGGCTGCTGTCGTACCTGCCGTTGTGCCACGTGGCGGAGCGCATGTTCGTCGAACTCGCGTCAATTTATACCGGGCAAACGGTATTTTTCGCTGAAAGCCTCGAGACCTTTCTGACCGACCTGCGCCGGGCCCGGCCGACAGCGCTGTTCGGGGTGCCGAGGATCTGGACCAAGCTCCAGATGGGGGTGTACGGCAAGGTTTCACAAAAGCGTCTGGACCGGCTGTTGCGCCTGCCTTTCATCGGGCCATTTGTAGGCCGCAAGGTGTTGTCGGGTCTGGGCCTGGACGCCCTGCGTATTGCGCTGTCCGGTGCGGCGCCGGTGCCTGAGGCGTTGCTGCGTTGGTATCAGCGCCTGGGGCTGGATGTGCTGGAGGTGTACGGCATGACGGAAAGCTGCGGCTATTCCCACGTATGCCGCCCCGGGCAACAGACACTGGGCTGGATCGGCCTGCCATGCCCTGGGGTGGAAGTGCGCATCGACCCGTTGGGCGAAGTGCAGGTGCGCAGCGGCGCGACCATGCTCGGCTACTTCAAGGACGCGCAGAAAACCGCCGAGACTCTCACCAATGACGGTTTTCTGCGCACCGGCGACAAGGGTGAGCAGGACGCGGCTGGCCGCTTGCGCCTGACCGGGCGGCTCAAGGAGATCTTCAAGACCAGCAAGGGTAAGTACGTGGCTCCGGCGCCGATTGAAAACCGCCTGGCGGAACATCCACGTATCGAGCAGGTGTGCGTGGTCGGCGAAGGGCTGAGCGCGCCGATAGGCTTATGCATACTCGCGGCGGCGGGCGAGGAGCGCCAGGCCCTGCGCGATAGCCTGGAACGCTGGCTGGAACAGGTCAACCAGGCGCTGGACAAGCCTGAGCGTCTGCGCCAACTGGTGGTGGTCAAAGACAGTTGGTCCGTCGAAAACGGTTTCCTGACCCCGACCCTGAAGATCAAGCGCAGTGTGATCGAATCGACCTATGGTGCTCAATTGCATGTTTGGAGCGAGCGCGGCGAATCGATTCTGTGGCAGGATTAGGGGCGTAATAAAATCAATAAGGACACTGCTATGAGCTTGTGGCGCACCCAACCCAATATCGAGCAACTCAACAGCCTGCAGAAAAACACCATCGGTGAGTTGCTGGATATTCGTTTCGAAAGCTTCGACGACGAGTCACTCACCGCCAGCATGGTGGTCGACCACCGCACCCATCAGCCTTACGGCCTGCTGCACGGCGGCGCGTCGGTGGTGCTGGCGGAGAGTATCGGCTCCATGGCGGCCTACCTGTGCATCGATCCGAGCAAATTCTATTGCGTGGGCCTTGAGATCAATGCCAACCACTTGCGCGGCGTGCGCAGCGGGCGAGTGACGGCGGTGGCGCGGGCCATCCATATCGGCCGTACGACCCAGGTGTGGGACATCCGCCTGACGGCCGATGATGGCAAGACCAATTGCGTCTCGCGCCTGACCATGGCCGTGGTGCCGCTGGGCGAGAACCCGCCGGTGCGATAGACATGGCGTGAGTGTCATCATTCCTGGCAGTTACAGTCATTGCTGTACGGCTTGGGGCTGGTGACAATCCACTTCTGTTTCTGTAGATGAGTCCGGTATGTCGCAGCACGTGTTTTTTGCCCACGCCAATGGTTTTCCTTCGGCCACCTACGGCAAGTTGTTTGCCGCCCTGGCCCCGGAATATACGGTGGCTCACTTGCCGCAGCACGGCCACGACCCGCGATTTCCAGTGGATGACAACTGGCGCAACCTGGTGGACGAGTTGATCCACCACTTGGAGCAGCAACCGCAGCCGGTGTGGGGTGTCGGGCACTCTCTAGGTGGTGTGTTGCACCTGCACGCGGCCATGCGTTGCCCGCAGTTGTATCGCGGTGTGGTGATGTTGGATTCGCCGGTGCTGACGCGTGCCGACCGCTGGGTGATCCGCGCCGCCAAACGCTTGGGGTTCATCGATCGCCTGACCCCGGCCGGGCGCACCCTGGGCCGGCGTGAAGAGTTCAGCGACCTGGACGCCGCGCGCAGCTACTTCGCCGGTAAAACCCTGTTTCGCGGGTTCGACCCTGACTGTTTTGATGCCTACCTGCAGCATGGCCTGCAACAGGTGGGCGATCGCTTGCGCCTGCGCTTCGACCCCGCCACCGAAATCAGCATTTATCGAGGCGTGCCCCACACCAGCCCGGGTCAGGTGCGCCAGTTGAAGGTGCCGCTGGCGGTGGTGCGTGGACGCCAGAGCCGGGTCGTGATGCGTCACCATGCCAGTGGGGTTGACCGCCTGCCCATGGGCGAAATGCTCACCATGCCCGGCGGGCACATGTTTCCCCTGGAGCGGCCGCAGGACACAGCGGCCTTGATCAAGAACCTGTTCTCCCGCTGGGAAGCCCGTGAGCGCAGCTGCGCATGAGTACGCCGGTCGAAGAGGTTCGCCTCAGCTTGCCGCATATCGAGTTGGCGGCGCATCTATTCGGCCCCGAAGACGGTCTGCCGGTGATTGCCCTGCATGGCTGGCTGGACAACGCCAACAGCTTTGCGCGGCTGGCGCCGAAACTGCAGGGCTTGCGCATCGTCGCGCTGGATATGGCGGGGCACGGTCATTCGGCGCACCGTCCTGCGGGGGCCGGCTATGCCTTGTGGGATTACGTGTTTGACGTGCTGCAAGTCGCCGAACAGTTGGGTTGGAAACGTTTTGCATTACTTGGCCATTCCCTCGGCGCCATCGTCTCCTTGGTGCTCGCAGGCGCCTTGCCGGAGCGGGTGACGCACCTGGGATTGATCGACGGCGTGATCCCGCCGACCGCCACCGGTGAAAACGCGGCCGAGCGATTGGGCATGGCGTTGCAGGCGCAATTGAACCTGCAGGGCAAGCGCAAGCCGGTCTACAGCACCCTGGACCGGGCGGTTGAAGCGCGGATGAAAGGTTTGGTCGCAGTCAGTCGCGAGGCCGCCGAATGGCTGGCCCAGCGCGGTTTGATGCCCGTGCCGGGCGGCTACACCTGGCGCACCGACAGCCGATTGACCCTGGCTTCGCCGATACGACTGACCAATGAGCAGGCGATGGCTTTCGTGCAACGTGTGGCTTGTCCTGCACAGTTGGTGGTCGCGGCTGACGGCATGTTGGCGAAACATTCCGAATTGCTTTCTCAGCTACCCTTTACGGTGACCACGCTGCCGGGGGGCCATCATTTGCACCTGAACGATGAGCCCGGTGCGGCTCTTGTTGCAGACTGTTTCAATCGGTTCTTCTCCACGCCTTGACTTGGCGGGGTCAACTGCCGAGGCTGGGCGGATTGAAAGGGAGTCAACCATGAACCAACTTGAAACTGCTGCGACCTCCAATGGCCAGGGCTCAATCATCCGATGAGCCTGCGTGAAGGATGTATACGTGCCCTCGGGCTGTGCTGCTTCAGCCCCTTGGTGTTCGCCGCCGATGTGCCGGGCAGCCAGGATCTGCCGGCAGTGTCCCGCCAGGTCGACGCGCAGATCGTCGATTACCGCCCCGCTGAAGCCAGGGAGCGCATCTACCCCATGGGGGCGATCCGCAAGATCAGCGGCCAGTTGCGCTACGAGGGCCAAGCCACCGCGCGTGGCCAAGCCACTGCGATTACCTATGAACTGCCCGCCGAGCACACCTCCAGCGCCGCCTTTACCGCGACCCGCGAAGCGTTGCAGGCCAAGGGCGCGCAGCTGTTGTTCTGGTGCCAGGCCCGCGATTGCGGTGAAAGCAGCCTGTGGGCCAATGAAGTGTTCGGCAATGCCAAGCTGGTCGGCGCCGATGGCCAGCAGGAATACCTGCTGTTACGGTTGGCGGCGCCGCAGGACAACTCCCTGGTGGCGCTGTACGGCATCACTCGGGGCAACCGTCGTGCCTATCTGCATGTGGAACAGCTGGACGCCAGTGCGCCCCTGGGTGACTTGCTGCCCACTTCGGCAACCTTGCTTCGTGAACTGAAAAGCACCGGCGAGCTGGAATTCCCTGCACTGGGGAGCGAACCCGATCCGGCCTGGATCACCTTGATCTCCCGTGGCTTGAACCTGGACGCCACCTTGCGTGTCAGTTTGACCGGGCCAACGGCCGAAGCCTGGCGCCAGGGCCTGATCGACAGCGGTGTGCGTGCCGCGCGCATGGAAACCGGCACCGGTGACGCTAAGGGTTTGCACCTGCATCTGATACGCTGACCGTCACCAGGCGAACGGACCCGCGCCGTTCGCCTAAGCTCTCCTCCTACAGCCTTATTCTCGAGATACCCGATGCTCAATAACGATCGCATGCTGGTGCAAATCCTGCTGCTGGTGCTGTTTGGTGCCAGCTTCTGGGTGATGGCGCCATTCTGGTCGGCGCTGTTCTGGGGCGCAGTGCTGGCGTTCGCCAGCTGGCCGCTGATGCGTTTGCTCACCCGCTGGCTGGGGGGCCGCGAATCCCTGGCTGCCGGCATCCTGACCCTGTGCTGGATGCTGTTGGTGGCGGTGCCGCTGGTGTGGCTGGGCTTCAACCTGGCCGACCATGTGCGTGATGCGGTGGGCCTGATCAAGGATATTCAGGTCGACGGCCTGCCGGCAGCACCCGCTTGGCTGAACTCAATCCCCTTTGTCGGCGAGCGCCTGGTAGCGACCTGGGACAGCATCGACCAGCAGGGCGCGGCGCTGATGGTCAGCATCAAGCCTTATCTGGGCCAGGTCGGCAATTGGCTGCTGGCGCGCAGCGCGCAGATCGGCGGCGGCATCCTTGAGTTGACCCTCAGCCTGGTGTTCGTGTTCTTCTTCTACCGGGACGGGCCTCGACTGGCGGTGTTTGTGCACCGTCTGCTGGAGCGTTTGATCGGCGAGCGGGCCGGTTACTACATCGAGCTGGTGGCGGGCACCGTGCAACGGGTGGTCAACGGCGTGATCGGCACCGCCGCGGCTCAAGCCTTGCTGGCGCTGATCGGTTTCCTGATCGCCGGCGTGCCTGGCGCGCTGGTGCTGGGCATCGTCACGTTCCTGCTCAGCCTGATTCCCATGGGGCCACCGCTGGTGTGGATTCCGGCGACCGCGTGGCTGGCCTGGAAAGGGGATTACACCTACGCGGTGTTCCTCGGGGTGTGGGGCACGTTCATCATCAGCGGCGTGGACAACGTGCTCAAGCCGTATCTGATCAGTCGAGGCGGCAACCTGCCACTGGTGATTGTGCTGCTGGGGGTGTTCGGCGGCTTGATTGCGTTTGGTTTCATCGGCCTGTTTATCGGCCCGACCTTGCTGGCGGTGGCCTACAGCCTGCTGACGGATTGGAGTGCGACCCAGGCGCAGGGGCGTCGCGAAGACAACCCCCGTTAAATCCTCGGCAACCACATCACGGCGGTCAAGCCACCGCCTGGCGTGTCTTCCAGGCTGAGGTGGCCGCCGAGACGCTCCACCGCTTCCTTGGCAATCGTCATGCCCAGGCCGACCCCGCCGGAGTTGCGGTTGCGCGAGCCCTCCAGGCGAAAAAACGGTTCGAAGACCGCCTCGCGCTTGTCGGCCGCGATCCCGGGGCCGTGGTCGATCACACGGATCACCAGGGCCTCGCGGCTGTCCGCCAACTCCACGCGTGCGGTGCCGGCATAGCGCAGGGCGTTGTCGATCAGGTTGTTCAGGCAAGAACGCAGGGCCATCGGCTGTACCTGCAACGGCGCACAGGTGCCGGCGAACTGCACGTCGGAGCCTTGGTCCTGGGCATTTTCGCTGAGGGACTCGACCAGCGCCTGTACGTCGAGCCAGTGCCGGGTTTCGCTGGTGCGCTGTTCGTGCAGGTAGCTTAAGGTCGCGTCGAGCATGCCGATCATGTCGTCCAGGTCCTGGCGCATCTGGCCTTGCAATTTGGTGTCTTCGATCTGCTCCAGGCGCAGCTTGAGGCGTGACAGCGGGGTACGCAGGTCGTGGGAGACCGCACCGAGCATGCGTGCGCGCTGGCTGACCTGCTCGCGGATGCGCTTTTGCATCATGTTGAAGGTGGATGCGGCCTGGCGTGCCTCTCGTGGCCCGGACTCGTTGAGAGGCGGGCTGTCGAGGTCGACGCTCAAGCGCTCAGCCGCCGCACTCAGGCGCTGGATCGGCCGGCTCAGCAGCTTCGCGCCGTACCAGGCGGCGATGATCAGCGAGATGAACTGGAAGGTCAGCGGCACCACCGGGCCACCGAACCAGGGGCGATGGTGCTTGCGCAGGGGCTTCATCGTACCGTCCGGCTGCTCGACGAAGGTCTCCTGGGGCGGCGGTGGCGGCGGGCCGTAGTGGTGAAACCAAAAGAACGCCAGCACATGCGCCAACACAATAGCCACCAGCAATACACCGAACAACCTGCCGAACAACGTATTGAAGGTGGCACGCATCAACCGATGTCCCGGGCGTCGAAAAGGTAGCCTTCGCCACGTACGGTTTTGATCAGTTGCGGGGCTTTCGGATCATCCCCGAGTTTTTGCCGCAGGCGCGAGACCAGCAAGTCGATGCTGCGATCGAAGGCTTCGATGGACCGGCCGCGGGCCGCGTCCAGCAATTGTTCGCGGCTCAGCACCCGGCGGGGGCGTTCGATAAACACCCACAGCAGGCGGAACTCGGCGTTGGACAGCGGCACCACCAGGCCGTCGTCGGCCACCAGTTGGCGCAACACGCTGTTCAGGCGCCAGTTGTCGAAGCGGATATTGGCGCGTTGCTCGGTGCGGTCATCGCGTACACGGCGCAAAATGGTCTGGATGCGTGCCACCAGTTCACGCGGCTCGAACGGCTTGGCCATATAGTCGTCGGCGCCCAGTTCCAGGCCGATGATGCGGTCGGTCGGTTCGCAGCGGGCGGTGAGCATCAGGATCGGGATGTCCGATTCGGCGCGCAGCCAGCGGCACAGCGACAGGCCATCTTCGCCCGGCAGCATCAGGTCGAGCACCACCACGTCAAACGTTTCGGCTTGCATGGCCTGGCGCATGGCGCCGCCGTCGGTCACGCCGGTGGCGAGAATATTGAAGCGTGCCAGGTAGTCGATCAGCAGTTCACGAATCGGCACGTCATCATCGACGATCAGCGCACGGGTGCTCCAGCGCTTGTCTTCGGCGATCACCGCGCCTTTTGGCTCTTCGTTTACAGAGACGGTAGGGGTATGCATAGGTGCGATCATCTGCCTGGTCATTGCTGTCAGCATAGGCGCCCAGCCCCATGGCTGGAAGTGCTGGACGGGCGGTCATGTGCGCGAGGCTAGTCGTGGGGCGTGTAGGGCGCATGTCGGGAATGTATCGTGCTGGATACAATCACCCGAAACGCCGTGAAATGGACGGCTGAACAGTATTTACCGATCATCGGATCCCGCAACGGTGCTGCTTGCGCTACAATCCGCGCCGATTTCGACTTGCCTGAGAGCCCATTCCAATGTCCGCCTGCCAGACTCCTATCATCGTCGCCCTGGATTACCCCACTCGTGACGCCGCACTGAAGCTGGCTGACCAGTTGGACCCCAAGCTTTGCCGGGTCAAGGTCGGCAAGGAACTGTTCACCAGTTGCGCGGCGGAAATCGTCGGCACACTGCGTGACAAAGGCTTCGAAGTATTCCTCGACCTGAAATTCCACGATATTCCCAACACTACCGCGATGGCCGTCAAAGCCGCTGCTGAAATGGGCGTATGGATGGTCAATGTGCACTGCTCCGGCGGCCTGCGCATGATGACGGCCTGCCGTGAAGTGTTGGAGCAGCGCAGTGGTCCCAAGCCGCTGTTGATCGGTGTGACCGTGCTGACCAGCATGGAGCGCGAGGACCTGGCCGGCATCGGCCTGGATATCGAGCCTCAGGAGCAGGTGCTGCGCCTGGCCGCCCTGGCGCAGAAGGCCGGCCTGGACGGCCTGGTCTGTTCGGCGCTGGAAGCCCAGGCCCTGAAGACCGCGCACCCATCGCTGCAACTGGTCACTCCGGGCATTCGCCCGGCGGGCAGTGCCCAGGATGACCAGCGCCGTATCCTGACCCCGCGCCAGGCTCTGGATGCGGGCTCCGATTACCTGGTGATCGGTCGCCCGATCAGCCAGGCGGCTGATCCGGCGAAGGCGTTGGCGGCGGTGGTTGCCGAAATCGCCTGATACATCCGTGTAGGAGCGAGCCAGCTCGCTCCTACACCTTCAGTACCAACTTCCCAAAGTTCTCGCCATTGAACAGCTTCATCAGCGTCTCCGGGAACGTCTCCAGCCCCTCTACGATGTCCTCCTTGCTCTTGAGCTTGCCTTGGGCCATCCAGCCGCCCATCTCTTGTCCAGCGGCGGCAAAGCTGGCCACGTGATCCATCACCACGAAGCCCTCCATGCGTGCGCGATTGACCAGCAATGACAGGTAGTTGGCCGGGCCTTTCACCGCTTCCTTGTTGTTGTACTGGCTGATTGCACCGCAAATCACCACGCGTGCCCTCAAGGCCAGGCGGCTGAGCACCGCGTCGAGAATGTCGCCGCCGACGTTATCAAAATACACATCCACCCCGTTGGGGCACTCGCGCTTGAGCGCCGCGGGGACGTCTTCGTTTTTGTAGTCGATGGCCGCGTCGAAACCCAGCTCATCCACCAGGAATTTGCACTTGTCGGCACCGCCGGCGATACCCACCACGCGACAGCCTTTGAGCTTGGCGATCTGCCCGGCAATGCTGCCCACCGCACCGGCCGCGCCGGAGATCACCACGGTTTCGCCGGCCTTGGGCGCGCCAGTGTCGAGCAAGGCGAAGTAGGCGGTCATGCCGGTCATGCCCAGGGCTGACAGGTAACGGGGCAGGGGAGCCAGTTTCGGATCGACTTTGTAGAACCCACGCGGTTCTCCCAGGAAGTAATCCTGCACCCCTAGCGCGCCATTCACGTAGTCCCCCACCGCAAACTTCGGATTGTTCGACGCAATCACCTTGCCCACGCCCAGCGCTCGCATCACTTCGCCGATTCCCACGGGTGGAATGTAGGACTTGCCTTCGTTCATCCAGCCACGCATCGCCGGGTCCAGGGACAGGTATTCATTGCGCACCAGCACTTGTCCTTCTCCAGGTGTGCCCACCGGCACTTGCTGGTAGGTAAAAGTGTCCCGCGTGGCGGCGCCGACCGGACGTTTGGCAAGCAGGAATTGGCGATTAGTCAGGGCAGTCATGGCAAGGACTCTTTAGAAATGAACCTTGAGTGATAGACCCTCAATGGCCGGTGAGCAAGGTTGTCCGGGTGGCGCGAATGCACCGCGATAGGCTGGATTGATAGTCAGGCTGGGGCAGTTATCACTGGGATTCATGCAGCGCCAACCGGCCTTCTGATAGTGCTGACGCGCCGTACAGGCGGTTGGCTAGACTCACACCACCGCCATTTCTTGCAAAAGGATATTCCCATGAGCATGACGTTTTCCGGCCAGGTCGCCCTGGTGACCGGCGCCGCCGCCGGTATTGGCCGCGCCACCGCACTGGCGTTCGCTGCCGAAGGCTTGAAAGTCGTGGTCGCGGACCTCGACGTCGACGGCGGTGAGGGCACCGTCGCGCTGATCCGCCAAGCCGGCGGCGAGGCATTGTTCGTGCGTTGCAACGTCACGCTGGAAACTGATGTGCAGCAGTTGATGGCACAGACCGTTGCCGCCTATGGCCGCCTGGATTATGCCTTCAACAACGCCGGGATCGAGATCGAGAAGGGCAAGCTGGCGGACGGCAGCCTGGATGAGTTCGACGCCATCATGGGGGTCAACGTCAAAGGTGTGTGGCTGTGCATGAAGTACCAATTGCCGCTGTTGCTGGCCCAGGGCGGTGGGGCGATCGTCAACACGGCATCGGTCGCGGGGTTGGGGGCGGCGCCGAAGATGAGCATCTATGCCGCGTCCAAGCACGCGGTCATCGGCCTGACCAAGTCGGCCGCCATCGAATATGCGAAAAAGAAAATCCGCGTCAACGCCGTGTGCCCGGCCGTGATCGATACCGATATGTTCCGCCGTGCCTACGAAGCGGACCCGCGTAAGGCGGAATTTGCCGCCGCCATGCATCCGGTCGGGCGCATTGGCAAGGTCGAGGAAATTGCCAGCGCGGTGTTATACCTGTGCAGCGATGGTGCGGCTTTCACCACGGGCCACGCGCTGGCGGTAGACGGTGGCGCGACGGCAATCTAGGAATCCATGCAGGCCGTTATTTGAAAAGGTTTGATGGGATGTGAGGTTTTTCCAGAGCTGGCAATTGGCCTTGGCTGAATGTGTGTCATAAGGTAAATAAGTCAATAAAATCAATACTTTAATAACAATGTAGAGCGGGGCGACAAGGGCTTCTGTGCTTAACTGTTTTGGGTTGAATAACAGACAGTTGAAGTGAGTGGCGCATGGATTTAGGGATCGATCGACAAGCCCTTGTACCGGTGGTGCAGCAAATCGTCTGCGCGGTGACGCAATGGATTCGCACAAGTGGGATTACGCCCGGCACTCGACTGCCCTCTGTCCGGCAACTGGCGCTGGATAACCTGCTGAGCCAGTCCAGTGTGGTCGAGGCATTTGATCGGCTGGTGGCCCAGGGGCTGCTGGTCTCGAAGCAGGGCTCGGGGTTTGTCGTGGCCCAGCCTTCGGTCCTGCATGAAAACCACTGGTATGAAGGTGCGGAGCGGGGTTGGGGGGCTTATACCGATGGGCCGCTGGGTGAGTTGAAACTGGGATGTGGCTGGTTACCGGATGCCTGGCGCGAGAGCGATGACCTCATTTATGCGGTACGTGAAGTCAGCCGTACCGATACCCGTGGCCTGTTCAATTACACTCCGCCCCTGGGGCTGCCGGCGCTGCGTGAACAACTGCTCAAACGCCTGACCCGGATCAAGGTCGCCACCAGCCTCGACCGTATCCTCACCACCGATGGCGCCAGCCATGCCCAGGACCTGCTGATACGTACCTTGCTGAAGGCGGGTGATACGGTGGTGGTCGAAACACCGGGGTATGGCAACCTCTATCGCCAGCTGGCGTTCCATGGCGTCACGCTGCTGGAGGTGCCGCGTACACAGGGTGGCCCGGATATCCCGGTGCTGGAAGCGCTGCTGCGCACCCATCGGCCCAAGTGCCTGTTCATCCACAGCCTGTATCACAACCCTACCGGTACCAGCCTGTGCCGTGAGGTCGCCGAACGCTTGCTGCAATTGGCGCGCAGCGACGATTTCCTGATCATCGAGGAAGACGTTTATGGCGACCTGCAGCACGCCAGCTGCACACGGCTTGCGGCGCTGCCCCATGATGACCGGGTGATCTACATTTCCAGTTTTTCCAAGACCCTGAGCAGTGCCCTGCGGGTGGGCTACCTCAGTGCCAGTGCTTCTGTCATTGCACAATTGGCGAGCCTCAAGACCCTGACCGGCCTCGGTACTTCGCGTTTTGCTGAAACGGTGGTTGCCACGTTGCTGGCCAACGGCACGTACCGTAAGTGGGTGCAACGCCTGCGCAAGCGCCTGAATACACAGATGGCCTCGACCTTGCAGGTATTGGAAGACGAAGAATGGCAGGTGTTTGCCGTACCTTCCGGCGGTATGTTCCTGTGGGCACGCCCAGGCTGGGCGGATCATTCCCATCTGCAGGCCTGCGCACGACGGCTCGGTGTGCTTCTGTCGCCGGGAGCGTTGTTCAACCCGGGCGGTGAACACAGTGACTGGCTGCGCATCAATGTGGCCTATGCTGCTGATCAGCGGGCGTTGGCGCTGTTCCGCGCCATGGGGCCTGCCAGATCGACCTCGACCATCCTGAAAACGACGGGCATGTAGCTTTTTGCCATTATTCCGACGCCAGCATCTTGTGTCGTTGGCGTGTGGTTGCGAATCTCGCTGCATGGAAACCACGCTTGATGGCATCTGCCATTGCAAGAGGATCAAGTGCAATGATTTCGGCCGTGCAACGACGTTTCGCCAACCTCGGTATGGCAAAAAAACTGGGCCTGGGTTTCGCCTTGGTGCTACTGCTGACGGCCGTCGTGGCGGCCATTGGTGTGTGGTCCCTGCAAACGGTTGGTCAGCGCTTCGAGGGCCTCAAGGCGATGTCTTCGCTCAATAGCGGCTTGTTCAAGGTGCGCCTGATCGAGCAGGACTACGCCCTGCACGCCGACCCCAAGGCCGTCGACGCCTTGCATGAAAGTGTCGATGCCCTGGCGGCCCAGGCCGCCGCCCTCAAAGCCGGGTCCGCCGCCAATGTGCCGGTGATGACCGAGGTCGAGCAGGCGCTGGCGGCCTATCGCAAGGCGTTCGACGAATTTGTCGAGCTGACCCAGGCCAAGGACCTGGCCCTGGAAATGGCCACTTGGTCGGTCTCCAGCGTGGCCAACAACCTTGACGTGTTGCAGTCGGGGCTGGCGGATGACGGTACTTATGGCCTCAAGGAAAGCCAAGGCAAGGAAGGCGCGGAGTTTATCGAGCAGGCGGGTCAGGTCGGCCAGGTGTCCAGGCTGATGTTGCAAGCCATGAACGAAGCACGCGTACGCCTGGATCAGAGCCGCAAGGCCGAGGCCGACGATGCCGAACAGGGCAAGATCGAGCAGGCGGACCAGGCCCTGGCCCAGGTCGAACAACTGAAAACCTCGGTCAAGGATGCGGGTTACCAGACCGTACTCAATGAAGTGTCCGGGCATATTGCCGCGTTCAGCGAAAAGCTCGGCGAGTACACGGGCCTGCTGGCTCAGGAAAAACAGGTCTATAAGCAGTTGCATGACCGGGCCGAGCAAGTGGTCAGCCGGGTCAACCAGGCCTATGCCGCCGAAGACCAGTCGATGCAGGAGCAACTCAAGAAAAGCGCAATGCTGATTATCGGATCGTCAGCCCTGGCGTTGCTGGTGGGCTTGATTGCGGCCTGGGTCATCACGCGGCTGATTGTGGCTCCACTGCGCAGCGTGATCGCGGTGGCCCAGCAGATTGCCGCGGGCGATCTGAGCGGGCGCATGGAGGTCAGTCGCCGTGATGAAATGGGCCAGCTGATGCAAGCCATGCAGCAGATGGGCAGCGGCTTGAGCCATATGGTCAGTGGCCTGCAGGCGGGCATCGAACAGTTGGCCAGCTCGGCGCATTCGCTGTCCAGCGTGACGGAGCAGACCAACGTCGAAGTCAGCAGTCAGAAGGAGGAAACCGAGCAGGTGGCCACGGCCATGAACCAGATGACGGCCACGGTACACGATGTGGCGCGCAACGCCGAAGAGGCGGCTCAAGCCGCGCAGACAGCGGATGACAAGGTCGACAGCGGCCAGCAGGTGGTCCGCCAGAGCTTGCAGCGTATCGAGTCGCTCGCCGCCTCCAGCAACAGTGCCAGCGCCAGTATCGAAAGCCTGAGCGCGGAAATCCAGAATATCGGCACCGTGTTGAGTGTGATCAAAAGCGTTGCCGAGCAAACCAATCTGCTAGCTCTCAACGCCGCCATCGAAGCGGCCCGCGCGGGTGAGCAAGGCCGTGGTTTTGCGGTGGTGGCCGATGAAGTGCGGGCGCTGGCCAAGCGCACGCAGCAATCGACTGAGGAAATCGAGCGGCTGGTCAGCACCCTGCGCCACGCGGCGCAGGCGTCGGTGCAGCAGATCCAGCAAAGTGGTGAGCTGGTGAAGCTGGCTGTTAGTGATGCCCTGGAAACCGAAAGTGCGCTGGGCAGTATCGCCGTAGCGGTGTCACTGATTCAGCAGATGAACCAGCAGATCGCCGCCGCCGCCGAGGAGCAGAGCTCTGTTGCTGAAGAGATCAACCGTAGCGTCACCAGCATCCGCGCCAGTGCCGATCAGTCGGCGCTGAGCATGCAGGGTAACGCGGCGTCGAGCATTGAGCTGGCGCAGCTGGGCGCGGAGCTCAAGGGGATGGTCGGGCATTTCCGCCTTTGATCGCAGCGCGAAGGCCGCGATCAAGGAGGAGGGCGATCAGGCGTTGTTGGCGAGGAAGGTCAGCAGGGCTTCGTTGACGAAGTCCGGATTCTCCCGGCAAGAGATATGCCCGGCCTCCGGAATCAGGATCAGATCGCAGCCGATCAGCCTGGCCATTTCCTGGGACTCGGCAGGTGGTCGGGGTTTGTCCTGCTCGCCGCACAGGATCAAGGTCGTGTCCGCGTCCAGCTTTGGCAGTTGGTCCAGCAGGTCGGCGCGACTGAAGATCTGCCGGCCCAGGGGCACGATGCTTTGCAGCAGGCGCTCTTTGGAAAAACCCTGCAGTGCCTGGCGAAAATCCTGATACAGCGCCGATTCCCGGTCGATACCCGGGCGGAAGAAGATCGGTGCGATCACATCCAGCAATGGCTCGGGAATGGCGCCGGCGTCTTCGATCATCTTGAACAGCGAGAAATAATACTGGCGCGTGGCCTCGGGCTCTGCGCCCAGGTAGGTGTCCATCAGCATCAGGCTGTTGATCCGTTCAGGTGCGCTCAATGCCAGGCGCGCACCCCACATGCCGCCGACCGACAGGCCCACCAGGTTGACCTGGGCAATGTCCAACTGGTCGAGCAGGGCCAGGGCCTGGCGCGCCAGGTCGTCCAGACTGCGGGTCTGGGCGGGCAACGGCCCCGATTCACCGTGGCCCCACAGCTCGGGGACGATGACTCGGTACTGTTGCGACAGGGCCTCGATCTGCGGCGCCCACATGTGGAGGTCCCACAGGTAACTGGAGCCCAGCAGGACGGCTGGGCCGGTGCCTTCGTCGAGATAGTGCAGCGGTTGTCCATCAATCACGGCAACGGGCATAGCGGGCCTCTAACTTCATTGAGTGAGGGGGACTTTTTTACGCTAGTCGAGGGAAGGGGGATAGGTGCAAATTGATGGCACGTTGTGCTGGGCTTGTGTAGTGAGCGGGCTTGCCCTAATGCCAGTCAGTTAAGCGATAGAGCGGACGATGGATAACCTGTGGGAG
>NZ_JBNPJV010000061.1:0-60919 GCF_050312585.1 Pseudomonas sp. R19M | reverse complement strand
GCGGTATTTCAGGAGGACCGAGGTGCCTGGGTTTGGGGCGGCTGCGCCCCCCAGCGCGGGGCAAGCCCGCTCACTACTTCAAGCAGTGGCGCGCGCTGGAGTCAATGTCGGCTTGGGCTTTCTGAATACCAGCACATTGCCCAACATCACCAGCACCAACCCCATCAGCGCCGGCGCGGTCCATTGATAGCCCTCGGCAAACGCCGACACGTTCAGCGCCACCACCGGGAACAGCACCGTGCAATACGCCGCGCGCTCCGGCCCCATGCGGCCGACCAGCGTGAGGTAGGCGGTAAAGCCGATCACCGAACCTGGAATCACCAGGTACCCCAGCGCGCCGATGTAACGTGCACTCCAATCCATATCGAAAGGGATACCGCGCACGGCACAGTAGGTCGCCAGCATCGCCGAGCCATACGCCATGCCCCAGGCATTGGTGGTCAACGGCTTGAGCCCGGCCTTTTGCTGCAGGCTCGACAACATATTGCCCGCCGAAAAACACATCGTGCCGAGCAACGCCAGGCCCAGGCCGAGCAAGGTCTGCGGGCTGGCGGTATGCCCGACCAGCTCCGGCCAGAACAGCAGGCCCAGGCCCAGTAACCCCAGCGCGCCGCCCATCAATACGTTACGCGCGACCCGTTGGCCGAAGAACACCCGGGCATTCAAGGCGTTCCACAGCGTGGCCGTGGAAAACACCACCGCCACCAACCCGCTGGGAATCCACTGGCTGGCGGTGAGAAAACACATGAAGTTGACGCAGAACAGGCACACCCCCTGGGCCAGGCAAATCAGGTGTCCGCGCCGGTTCATCACCTGCAGCTTGCGGCTGAGCAGCAACAGCGCGAACAACACCAACGCCGCCAGGCCGAAGCGATAGACGATCGACACCGGAATCGCCACTACACCCAACTGCCATTTGAGGGCGATCCAGGTGGTGCCCCAGATCAGCACCGTAAGTAAATACAGGAAAAGGTTCATAGCGGGCTCCGTCGATTGAGCCACAGTGTCGCCGCCTCCCTGGCAACTGCGCTTGCACATTCTTGCGCTTTTGTCGGGCGGTGGGATCACAGCGCCGATCGCCCGGAGTAGGATGCAAGGCGTCGGAGAACACACCATGCCAACCCTGGAATCGCTGCAGGTCTTTCAGTCCCTTAACCGCTCGCCCAACGCACGCCTGGAAGCCTGCGCCGAGCTCGGTGACGGTTTGTCCGCGGCCTTGTGGAGCAACCACCACGATGCCCAGGATTACCAGGCGCCCGACCATCACACCTTGTCTTGCTACATCGGCGGCGGCACCGGCACGTTTCGGCGTGACCAGCCGGGCACCAAGGGCGGGCCTGACAAGCTGTGCATCCTGCCCGCCGAGCATCAGTCGGCCTGGGTGATCAACGGCGAAATTCGCCTGGCCCATGTGTATTTCAGCGCGGAGCAATTTGCCCTGGGCTGCGTCACCTTGCTTGACCGTGAGCCACGCGCGCTGCAACTGCGCGAAAGCACCTTCCTGGAAGATGCCGCCCAGGCCCGCCGCTTTCACCACTTGATCGCCCTGAACTGGCATGAGCCCGGCGAACGCCTGCTGACCAGCAGCCTGGCCCATGAAATGCTCAGTCACACCCTGCTCAGCCAGGTTGGCGCACGCGACGGGCTGCGGTTGAAAGGCGGGCTGGCGGCCCATCAGCGCCGGCTGTTGATCGAGTACATCGACCAGCATCTGCAAGACCCGATCAGCCTGGGCCAGTTGGCCGGGCTGTGTGCGCTGTCGGAATACCATTTTGCGCGGATGTTCCGCCAGAGTTTCGGCCTGCCGCCCCATCAGTATCTCTTGGCGCGACGCCTGGCGCGTGCGCAAGCCCTTCTGCGCGGCGGCGGGTTGCCCTTGGGTGAGATCGCCTGGATGTGCGGCTTCTCCAGCGCCAGCCACTTCACCCATCGTTTTCGCCAGGCCCTGGGCGCCACGCCCGGTGAATACCGCCAGGCCTTGCGCAGCTAGGCCATCAAGCCCAAGGTCTTGGCCTTGGCCACCGCTTGGGTTCGTCGTTCCACGCCCAGTTTGCTATGGATACGCCGGGCATGGGTCTTGACGGTGTGCAGGGAAATAAACAGTCGGTCGGCGATTTCCAGGTTGGAGTTGCCCAGGGCGATCAACTGCAACACTTCCAGCTCACGCTGACTCAGGGGATTGTCCGCCGCGCCCGCTGGTGACACTGGCGTCTCCAGGCCCAATTCGCTCAACAGCCCAGGCGAGCGCAAACGCAGCTCGCGCAGCGCCTGCTGCACCTGGCAACGCTGCGCCAGGGCCTGCCCGGTTTGCAACGCATGGCGGGCCAGGGCCGGGTCGCCCAACTGCCAGGCCACCTCACCCAGCACCAGGTGCAATTCGGTTTCCAGGCACAGCATGCCGCGCTGGCGAGTGGTCTCGAGCAGCGCATTGAGGCGTGCGATAGGTTGATCGGCGCACCCCAGCTTGACCTCGGCCAGCACCAGCAGGTACTCCAGGCGCGGCACCAGTTCCAGGGTGGCCGGCGGCGCCTGGCGGGCCTGGGGGCCACGAAAGTGACGCAATACCCGACGCACCGCCTCTACCGTCAGTTCGGCACGCCCCTGCTGCAACCAGAAATGCCCGCTGACCAACAACAGCACGGCGCGGTAGACCGTGTCCGGCACATGGCGTTGCTGCATCAGCCGTTCTGCGTCACGCAACTGGATAAAGGCCTGGGCGTAATCGCCATGGTTGGCCGCCAGCAACGCCAAGCCGAGAAATCCATACAGCACGCGCTTGTCGTGGCTGTGCAGGCACAGGTTCAACCCTTCGGTGAAACACTCGGTCGCCAGCACGTCATGCCCTTGGCGCAACGCCAGGTGCCCACGTCGCAGGGCGATACGCCCGGCCAGTGGCCCGGCCTTGAGCCGCTGGCGAACCAGCATGGCCTGTACCGTCTCCAGCAGGCTCTGGGCCCGATAGGGCGCACCGCGCTGCTCCAGCAATTGAGCGTGGTCCAGCTCAAGCAGGGCCTCCAGGATCAGCGAGCCATGGGCACGGGCCAGGCACAGGGCTTCACGATTCAAGGCTTGAGCCACGTCCAGTTCGCCGCGCAGCAAGGCTTGCTGGGTCAGGCCCGACAGGCACATCAGGCGTGAGGTCCAAGCGCTGCCGGGCAAGGCTTGCAGGGCTTCCAGAAAATGCCCGCGGGAGCGCTCGGCATCGCCGCCCAAATGCAACAGCCAGCCCCATTGGGCCTGCCAGCGGGCCAGCAAATGGCACTGTTGCGCCGCCGTCGGCTGCGGCGTAAACCGTGCGAGTTGGTCGATACACAGGCCTGCTTGTTCAAAGCGGCCGGCAAACAGCAAGGCAGCCGTCATCAGCCCGACCCGTTGCGCCGAGCCCAACATCAATTCATCCCCGTGCTGCTCATGCAGGCGCAACAACAGCACGGCGTTTTCCCCGCGGAACAAATCCTCGAAACTGAAATGCTGCAACAGGCTGACCGCCACTTCGTACTCTTCGGCCAGCAGCGCCTGTTCAAACGCGGCTTGCCAGTCGCTTTCTGCGCTGAACCACTGGCAGGCGCGCCGATGCCAGGAGCGCTTGGCCGGCCAGGGCGTCTCACGCAGCAGTCGCGCCAAAGGCGGGAATACCTGCAGCCAGTCCGGGGTGTCTTCCCAGGGCTGGATAAACGCACCGAGGGCCTGCAACTCGCGCAGGTAGCGGTCACCGTCACCGAAGCCGAACAGGTGCTCACACAACCCCGGATTGAAGCGTGGCATGTGGGCCAGCACGCGCCAGGCTTCGGCCAATTCAGCAGGCAGGGTGCTGAATAGCTCATGTTGCAGGTAGTCGAGCAAGGTCTTGTCGGGATGACCGTCGCCAAGCAAGGCGATGCGCACCCCAGCGCACCATCCGCCACTGAACTGCATCACACGCTCGAGGGTCGGCCCGTCGCCGAGTAACCGCTGGATTTCCGCTGGGCTGAACAGCAGCTCGTGGCACTCCCACAGTTCATCGTCGAGCAGCAGGCGTGGCCAGTTGCACGCTGGGCGCCGCCGTACGCCCAGCCACCAAGTGAGTGCCGGGCTGGCGGCGCTGAGCAGGCGGTCAAGCAAGGCGTCCAGTTCGGGCGCGGGCACACGGCAAAAATCATCGAGGAACACCCAACCCGGCGGCTGCCAGCGGCCAAGGTCGAGCAACAAGGTAGCTTCGTCGCTAAAGGGCAGGCCCAGGTTCTGCGCCAACCGCCGGCAGAACTCCAAGGGTGTGAGCGCGGCGCCATTGAGGGGCAGCCAATAGACCTGGCAGCCTGTCGGCGCCTGCAAGGCACACTCGGCCAGCAGCGCACTTTTGCCGCTGCCACCGGGCGCGCACAGCAGCTTCACCCGGGCCGACGCGGCCAGCAACGGCTCGGCCAGGCGTGGTCGCAACAGATGATGGGCGGACAGCCGGGGCATGAATCCAGGACGGTCCAGGCAGCGTGTCATGGCAGTCATTGCTGCATCCTGCTTTTTTATTGTTATGCGATCTGGGGCCTACCCTAGTCCTGTGGTGAGGGGTTATTGAAGAAGTATTCAGCACACTGATTGACGGGCATGCATAAAACCCAATGTGGGAGGGGTTTGCCCCCTCCCACATTTTTATTGCGTTTCAAACAGGCATTATCGAACGCCCTCGGACCTCAACGCCGCCGGAGTGTAATCCGCAGCCTTGGCCGCAAAGCCGAACACGAAGCTGCTCTTCTCCTCGTTCTTCATGCCCAAGGCGATGTAGCGCCCGGCGATGATGTCGTACAGGGTTTCCACGGTATAGGCCGGCACCTGGTGGTCGTAGTAGAACTGCGCATGGCCTTCGGCGACACGCCACAGCTGGCCACGGCCGTCATAGTGGTCCACCAGTGCGACTTGCCAACTGTCTTCGTCGATGTACATGTGGCGCTTGGCGTAGATATGCCGCTCACTCGGCTTGACGGTGCCGACCACTTCCCACACGCGGTGCAGTTCGTAGCGGGTGAGGTCCTGGTTGATGTGCCCGGCCTTGATGATGTCGTCGTACTTAAGGGTCGGCGAATCAAGCTTGTAGCTGTTGTAGGGGATGTACATCTCTTTTTTGCCGATCAGCTTCCAGTCATAACGATCGGGAGCGCCGGAGAACATGTCGAAGTTGTCGGTGGTACGCAGGCCGTCGGAGGCCGTGCCCGGGCCGTCATAGGACACCTGCGGTGCACGCCGCACGCGGCGCTGGCCGGCGTTGTAGATCCAGGCCAGGCGCGGTTCCTTCACCTGGTCGAGAGTTTCGTGCACCAGCAGCACGTTGCCCGCCAGGCGCGCCGGCGCGGTCACCGACTGCTTGAAGAAGCTCAGCACGTTGGCCGCTTTGGCCGGGTCGATATCCGGAATCGCTTGGGGTACCGCCACCTCTTCCTCGAAGCGTATCGGCGTGTAGCTGCCGTTGGTCTGCGGGGTGGCCTGGGTGATGATGCGCTTGAGGTTACCGCCGTGGTAACGGGTGATGTGGTTCCACAGCACTTCCACGCCGTTCTTGGGGATCGGGAACGCGTAGTAACGGTTGCCGGTGAAGTTCTCCAGGCCGTTGCCGTCGTTGATGGTGTGTACGTTCAGCGCGCTGCGCTTGATCGACTCATAGATCTCCGGTGGCAGGTTGACCGTACGGTGGCTGGGGTACACCGGGATCTTGTAGGTTTCGGGGTAGCGCTTGAACATCGCCACCTGGCCATCGGAGAGTTTGTCCTTGTACTTGTCCACCGTCGCTGCGGTGATCACGAACAGCGGTTTTTCACTGGCGAACGGGTCGGCCAGGAAGCCCTTGCTGTCCACCGCTCCGGCATTTTTCGGGATGCCGCCGGTCCAGGCCGGGATCGAGCCATCGGCGTTGCCGGCTTTCTCGGCGCCGACCGGGGTCAGAGTGGTGCCCAGCTTGGCGGCTTCTTCAGGCGACACCGCCGCCATCACGTTGGCGGCCAATACACTCAGCGCCATCACTGCAAATAGCTTACGCATAGGTTCTTGTCCTTCCTTAAAACCAGATCAGAAGTTCACGCCGAAGCTGAGGGCGATAAAGTCGCGGTCGGTCAGGGTGTTGTAGTCGCCACCAAAGAAGTCGGTGTAGCTGAGGCTGGCGGTATAGGTGTTGCGGTAGTCCGCATCCACGCCGACGCTGATCGCCTTGGCGCCTTCGTTGAAAATGCCGTTGGGGCCGTAGCCACTGACGTCATGGGACCACGACAGGTTGGGCTTGAGGTTCACCCCGGCGAACACGTTGTTGTAGTCCAGGATCGCCCGGGCGCGGTAACCCCAGGAGTTGGCGGTGACGAAACCGTCGGTATCGCCCTGGAACCCGTAGGCACCGAACACTGAGTCGCGGCCATAGCGCAGCTTGGTTTTGGCTTCCAGGCCGCCGACGTGCACGAACGCCGCCTCACCCACCAGGGTCAGGCGTTCGGCGCCCAGCACCTGGTCGAAGAACTGGGTCATGGTGCTTTGGATCTGGGTGATTTCCTTGCGGCGATAGCCTGAGTTGTCAGAGCCGAACGAGCTGCGGATCGGCGAAGCGGTATTACCGGCAATCGGGTTGACCAACGCCAGGGTCAAATCGGTGGTGTTGAGTTGCACCGGTGCGTTGGGGCGATAGCTGATCTCTCCGGTCCAGGCGGTGCCGGTGGGCAGGGTGGTGGAGAAGCTGGCGCCGTACAGGCGGATGTCTTCCGGGTAGTCGAGGTAATACTGGCCGCGACCGAGCATGGTGCTCTGGGCCAGCCCCGCGCCGGAGCCGGGGGCAATCGCGTTGGCAGCATTGGCGATACGCCCGATGGTCGCCAGGCTGGTGTTGGCGGTAATCGTTCCCACGGTGGGCGTACGGCTGTGGTAGTTCATGAAGTACAGGCCGTATTCGGTGTCATCCCCCAGCCAGCGCAACGCCGCGCCGAACTGGCCGCCATCGCGGGCTTCGCGGTCTTTGGCACGCTGCACCACCACGCCTTCGCGGGTGACCTGGAAGCCCTGGCCGAACGCCGCCGCCACCGGCTGCAACGGCGCGATCGCCGGGCTGCCGACGGTGTAGTTGTTGTTGCAGCCATGGGCAACCACGTCGTTGCCGAAGAAGGTGCCGCAGTTATCCACCACGGTGTTTTCCCAGTTCAACTGGTAGAAGCCTTCCACCGACAGTTGATTGGTCAGGCTCTGGGAAGCGAACAGCATGTTGACCGGGATCAGCCCTTCCTTGATTTCAGCGCCCGGACGGCGAAAGGCCGAGACGTCGATGGGGTTGATGCTGTTGATCGAGTTACCGATAAACGTACTCTCGCCCCAGCTCACCACCTGTTTACCGACGCGCACAGCGCCCGGCAGGTCGCCGATGGAGTAGTTGTGATACACGAAGGCATCAAGCAACTCATAGCCGGAAGAGCGCGCGCCTTCGTCGCGGTGGTTGTTGCTGATCGGCTTGAATTCGCGGTCTTCGTCTTGCAGTTCGAAGTCGTACCAGTACTTGCCGCGCACGAACACGCCGCTGTCGCCGTACTTGAGCTCCAGGTCGTGAATGCCCTTGAAAATCTTGGAGAAGGTTTCGCCCTTTTTGAAGTTCAGCCGCCCGTCATCCCCCGTGGACGCCTGCCCCGTCCCACCGTTGGAAACGCCGACCAGCTTCTTGTCGGCATCGCGCATGCCCCAGCTGGCGCCGACCGACAGCGAAGAATCGAATTGCCCTTCGACCTCGCCAATATTGAACGAAACCGCCTGGGCCTGGGCACAGCAGCCCAGTGCAACCGCTACGGCGAGCGCCTGTGGCGTGAAGATGGCGCGCATTGTTGTTTTTGTCATGCGTCTTCCCCGGTGAGTGACAGAAGGCTCCACCCTACTGCCGCTCGCCAGGAGGGATAAGCGCACCAAGGAGGTATTCGCGTTGTCGCTCGAAAGGATGAACAGGCGCTCTGGCCGGGCTGCGGGCAGGGCCATGGATCGGGTAGATGACCCGTTATCAGAGGGATGGATGGCACACCGACAACTGTTGCCAATCCGGTAACAGTCCTTGTCCCGATCCGCAATTACTCATTTCGTTACAACGGATTATTCTAAGCGGGCTTTCAGGGCAAACCGCCCGCTCCCACCTTCGGGAGAAAAGTCTGATTTCAACGGATTGGCTAATATATTCAATCTGTTACAGGTGTTCACCGACGTTGATTTATCGCTCCTTGATCCAACGTCTTACTTCGGCCGCTGCTTTTGCAGCGGCCTTTTTTATGCCCCCAATAAAACGGGGCGCCCTCAGCGCCCCGTTGGATTGTATATTTTTCGAACAACGATCAGAGGCTGAACTTCTGCAAGTTGGCCATCATCTCTTTCAAGGCTTCGATATTGTCCTTGGGGTGTGCGGCGCCTTCAAAGTCGCAGATCTGCGCCCAGTGCGCCGCGACATCCTCGGGTGAGAAGCCGGCGTCGGGGTCAAAGCCCACCCCGAGGCTGCGCTCCCAGCGGGTTTTGCCGATCCAACCGCCCCCCACTTCGAACAACCCGGCCGTTTCCTGGCAGGCCTCGCTGCCCAAGTACACCACCAGCGGGCTGACCAGCTCCGGCTTGAGGCGCTCGAACACCTGCGGCGGGATCAGCCCTTCGGTCATGCGCGTGCCGCCGGTGGGGGCAATGGCATTGACCAGGATACTGTTCTTGCGCCCTTCCAGCGCCAGGGTGCGGGTCAAGCCATACAAACCCAACTTGGCCATGCCGTAGTTGGACTGGCCGAAGTTGCCATAGATACCCGAAGTGGAGGCGGTGAAAATCACCCGCCCGTAGCCTTGTTCACGCAGATGCGGCCAGGCGGCGCGGGTGACTTTATAGGCACCTTCGACATGCACCCGATACACCAGGTCCCAATCGCTGTCGTCCATTTTATGGAAGGTCTTGTCGCGCAGGATGCCGGCGTTATTCACCACCACGTCGATGCGGCCGAAGACGTCGAGGGCATTCTGTACGATCTTGTCACCGTCGGTGACGGAGTCATGGTTGGCTTCGGCAATACCCCCTGCCGCACGGATTTCAGCCACCACCCGATCAGCCGCCGAGGCATTGGCGCCTTCGCCCTGGGCCGAGCCGCCCAGGTCATTGACCAATACTCTGGCCCCATGTGCAGCGAACAGCAGCGCATGGGCCCGGCCCAACCCACCGCCGGCACCGGTGACGATCACGACCTTATCCTGGAACTGCACTGATTCACTCATACCGAACTCCGCTGGCGACAATGGGCAATGGACTGAGTGTCAGGCACCCAGCCTCTGGTCACAATAAAGTCGGCCGGGGCTGAATGGTGCGCGATAAGGCAGCGGGATGATTGCGCCGCTCAGGAATAGGCCGCACGCGACTCAGACGGGCCAATACGCTCGCGAAACGCCAAATAGTGTTTGAGCACCTGTACGGGGGCTTCGATCTGCGGATAGTGGCCGATGTTGGCCAGCAACACCGTATCGGCATGGGGCACCAACTGCTCATAACGCGCCACCATGTGGGCGCCGGAGATGGGATCGACCTCGCCGTCGATCACGCGCAGGGGCACCTCGCCACGTTGCATCGCGCCCACCCAGCGCTCACGCAGGCGGCGGCGCTGCGGGATGTAGGCGATCAGCTTGTGCAGGATACGCGGGCCGTCGTTGCAGTTGAGCAGGCTCCAGAAATCATCCAGCACGCTTTCACTGGGCCGTGTGTGTGGGCCGAAAATCTGGTTGAAGCTGTTGGCCATCGCATTGCGTCCAAAGGCACGGCCGATCATCCAGCCAAGGGGGCTGAGCAACAATTTCTGCACCAGGGCCGGGCGGTGGGTTTCCGGGAACAGCCCGCCATTGAGGAACACGCAGCTGGCCATCTGAAACCGACCTTCGTAGTGGCGGGCGAGCAATTCCTGGGCGACGCTGTCGCCATAGTCATGCGCCAACACATGCACGGGTTGCTCTATTCCCAAGTGTTCGAGCAATGCCTGCTGCAGATCCGCCTGCTCCAACAGGCAATAGTCGTGGTCCAGGGGTTTGGCCGAATCGCCAAAGCCCAGCATGTCGCAGGCGATCACCAGGTTGCGCTGCGCCAGGGGCTGCCACAGGTAATGCCAGTCCCAGCTACCGGTGGGGAAGCCATGGATCATCAAGAGCGGTTCGCCCTGCCCGGCCACCCAATAACGAATCGAGTAGCCACGAAAGACGAACTCCTGGCTACGTTTGCGCCAGGCTCTGAGGGGGATTTCGGCAAGAGGCATCAGCTTTTATACCCAGGGTCCTGCAGGTCCAATTTACGCAACAAGGCCGGCCAGGCCAGTGCACCGCCCATACCTTGTGCGCTCTTTGTGACAGCTGCCACCATCGCCTTGGCCCCGGCAAGGATCTGCGGCTCGATGGCAATCAATTCGGCGCCGCCGTTTTGCGCCAGGACCTGGATATCGCAGGCGCGCTGGAAGGTGAACATCATCAGGAAGGTGTCGGCAATGCTGCTGCCGCAGGTGAGCAGACCGTGGTTGTGCAGCATCAGGAAATTGTTCTCGCCCAGGTCGGCCTGCAGGCGGGCCTTTTCCTCGTGGTTCAGCGCCACACCTTCATAGGCGTGATACGCCAGGCTCGACAGCACGAACAACGATTGCTGGCTGATGGGCAACACGCCCTGCTTCTGCGCAGCGACGGCAACACCGGCCGCAGTGTGGGTGTGCAACACGCACACCACGTCGTGGCGCACTTCATGAATGGCACTGTGGATGGTGTAGCCCGCGGGGTTGATCTCGTAGGGACTGTCCATCCGCTTGTTGCCGGCCTGGTCGACTTTGACCAGGCTCGACGCGGTGATTTCGTGGAACATCAGCCCGTACGGGTTGATCAGGAAATCATCGGTGCCCGGCACCTTGGCCGAAATATGCGTGAAGATCAGATCATCCCAGCCATGCAACGCCACCAGGCGATAGCAAGCCGCAAGGTCGACACGGGTCTGCCATTCGGCAGCGCTGACCTGATCTTTGACATTCTGTGGCGCTTGAACAGGGGCTAGGCTCACGGCAACGACCTCCTTGGTGCATTTCTTATTATTTTTTGAGTGAGGGGCCAGTCTAGTCAGGCGTCGTGGCGTGCGGAGTCGCCTTGCCAGCCAGCTTGATGACTGAACGAGTCAGCCATGAGAATAGTACAAGTCGTGTCAGAGAACCGCCGCCAATAAAGGCGCGGCGGACGCTGGCATTGTTGCGCGCTTGCGATCAGCCGCGCAGTGCGATGATCAACTCGGCCAACCACGGTTCGGCGTCGGCTTCCGGGGTCACGCTTTCGCTGGCGTCCAGGCGCAGCATCGGCAGTACCTCACGTACGCCCAGTTCGCCGAACAGCTCGCGCATTTGCTCGCCACCGCCGCAGAAGGTGTCGCCGTAACTGGCATCGCCCAGGCCGATCACGGCACCGGGCAGGCCACGCCAGGCCGCCGGCAGTTGGTCACGGATGCTCGAATACAGGGGTTGCAGGTTGTCGGGCAATTCCCCCATGCCGGTGGTAGAGGTCACCGCCAGAAACGCCTGGGGGGCAAACGCCTGCACATCGGCCAGGGTGGCGCGAGGGTTGTGCCAGGCTTCAAAACCGGCCGCGTTGAGGATGCCGACGGCGTGGCGGGCGACTTCTTCAGCCGTGCCGTACACCGAGCCGGAAAGGATGGCGACTTTCATCAATCTGATCCTGTCATTGAGCGAAAGCGTGGGATATTAGCAGTAGGCGCAAATTTTTCAGCGCGCCACGTGCAACATTCAAGACTTGCCATAAACTCCAAACTCCAGAACACGCCACGGACCGCTCGATGATTAACGCCAAGCTGATGCAAATGGTGGTCAACGCTTCCAACGACGGTATCGTCGTCGCCGAACGCGAAGGCAAGGACAAGCCGCTGATCTACGTCAACCCGGCGTTCGAACGCCTGACCGGCTACGCGCTGGACGACATCCTGTATCAGGACTGCCGTTTCCTGCAGTCGGGTGACCGCGACCAACCCGCCCTGATGGCCATTCGCGAAGCCCTCGACAGCGGCGGTGCCTGCCGCGAAATCCTGCGCAACTACCGCAAGGACGGCACCCACTTCTGGAACGAGTTGTCGCTTTCCACGGTGTACAACGAAGCGGATAAGCAGACCTACTTCGTCGGTGTGCAAAAAGACGTCACCACCCAAGTCAAAGCCCAGCAGCGCGTGACACAGCTGGAGGCCGAAGTGGCCGAGCTTAAACGCGAGCTGGCGGCGCTCAAGGCGACGAGTGGATTTAACAAACTGTAAAAAATGCAGTCTTTAGAGCGATAATGGCTTTTTAATGCCTCACCCTTGAGCTACATCAATGCACCGCGACGCTCTCTTGACGCAGGACGAACTGGATTTCATCCAAGATATGCAACATAACCCGCAACTCAACTTGCGGGATGCCGGGTCGAGCCTGACCGTCAATGGCGGTGCACAGATCCGCGATTTGCTCACGCGGCTGGCCGCCCATGACCATGTCACCATCCAGGCGCAGTTCGACAACCAGCAGCTCACCTTTCCCCTGCAATTGGTTGAAGACGAGTTTCATGCGGTGCATCTGCGCCTGGGCGTGCCGAGCATTTTCGAAGATGGGCCGATGGTCCGCCCCTGGCGCCTGGCCCTTGAAGCACCGGTGCCGCTGGAAAACGTACGCGGTAACCCGGGAGCGCTCTGGGTACATGAGGTGTCATTCAAGGGTGTGCTGGTGGAGTTTCGTGGCCGGGCCAAGCCGCCGAAAACCTTTTCCCTGTGGTTCAGCCCGTCAGGTTACGAACGCATTGCCTTGCGTGGCGCGCTGGAGCGGGAAACCGCCCGGGGCTTGTTCGCTTATCGCTTGAACCAGAGTAACGCGGATGAAATCGAGCGCTTGCGCCAGTTCATCCTGCATCAGCATCGCCTGGTCCACCCCCACGTACATGCCTGACTTCAGGTATCCAACTGCCCGTTGAGGAACTGCTGCAAGCGGCGCTGCATCAAGCGCCCTTCGTTGCCCAGGCAGCCGATGGAGGAGCCTGCGAGGTCGTCTTCGGCCAGTTCCGAAGCCGCACCGGCCAGAAACAGCGGGCAATCGAGCGTCAACGCCAACCGGTTCAGGCGCTTGTGCAGGTCATGCCGCTGTGAATGGTTGGAGAAGACAACGAGCGCGCGCGGATGGGTCTTCTCACAGATCAGTGTCAACTCATCAAAAGGCTGGCCCATCGCGAGCACCTTGATGGCCAGGTCATCACGACTGATCAGTAATGCCGCGACCAGCAACTCCAATTTACGACACTCGCCGGGAATCGCGGCCATCACCACCCGCGGCGCAGAAGAGGCGCAGGCCACCTGCAGGCGCTGCAGGGCCTGCACGCGCAGGAAGGCATCGTAGAACAGCCATTCGCTGGCCTGACCGAACTGGTTCTGATGATGCAGCAGCTCGCCCCAAAGCGGCATCAGGATGTTCTGGAACGCCACACTGAGGGGGTAGGTGCCCACGATTTGACCATACAGCTGCTCCAGCACGCGATCGTCGAAAACACTGACGGCCTGCATCAGGCGTGCCTGCCATTGCGACCATTCTGCGTTTTCGACCGTGCCCTGCTCGGAACGTACGACTTTTTCCTGCTGCTCGTCACGCGCAAGGATCTTGCCCACCTTGCTCACTGCCACACCGCGTTCAACCCAATCGAGAATGCGATGAACGGTTTCAATATCGCTCCTGGAGTAGAGCCGATGCCCACTTTCGGTGCGTGTGGGCTGAATCAGGCCATAACGGCGCTCCCAGGCGCGCAGCGTGACTGGATTGATGCCTGTCAATCTCGAGACTTCACGAATCGGAAACAGCTGATCTGAATCGGTCGGATCTAGAAGCGAAGTGCTATCTATCGGAGCAGTATTCACGGGCATTTTGAACAAAAACCAACGGTAACTGGGCGTTCATTTAACGCCTTTAGAACTGTCTTTTTCAAGGTGTGTGCCCTTCAGACCAATGTCACTGGCGCATTTTTGCAAAACAGGAATAATCCTTGCCTGTTTTTTCCACGTGGCTGCACTACCCCCGCAGCTTCGTTCGTGCGCGACCTACCCGGTGCTGCGCACCCGTTATCTGGAGATACACAATGTCTACCTCCCCCGTTACCTTGATGGTCGCGCGTCGCGTGGCCAAAGGACGCTACGAAGAATTGATGGCCTGGCTGCGCGAAGGCGAGCAACTGGCCACCGACTTCCCGGGTTACCTGGGCTCCGGCGTACTGGCCCCGCCACCCAACGATGACGAATTTCAGATCATCTTCCGCTTCGCCGACGAAAAAACCCTGCATGCCTGGGAGTTCTCCGCTTCGCGCAGTGCCTGGCTGAGCCGTGGCAGCGAGCTGTTTGCCGACCCGTCCGAACATCGCGTCAGAGGTATTGACGGCTGGTTCGGCGCCGCGGGCGCACGCCCTCCCCGCTGGAAACAGGCGGTGGCTATCTGGCTGGCGTTTTTCCCGGTGTCACTGCTGTTCAATTTCGGCCTTGGGCCATTGCTCAGCGAGCTGGACCTGTTCAGCCGCGTGCTGGTCAGCACGGCCGCACTCACGCCATTGATGGTTTACTGCTTTATTCCGTTGTCGACCCACCTGCTGGCAAACTGGCTACATCCCACGCCACCGCGCAAGGCCGCTGAAGCCGCCGCGTGAGTACAGGGGGGCCGGTCGCTGGTATCATTTCAACCTGCCAGCGATTTGAGTCCCCCCATGACTGCAACCAACGCCCCGATCCTGATCACCGGCGCCAGCCAGCGCGTCGGCCTGCACTGCGCCGAGCGCCTGCTGGATGACGGTTACCCGGTGATGTTCAGCTACCGCAGCGAGCGCGAAGGCATCCAGACGTTGCGCGAGCGTGGCGCGATCGGCCTGTTTGCCGATTTTTCCAGCGAAGCCGGGATTCTTGCGTTTATCACGCAGTTGAAGACTCACACCGACAGCCTGCGTGCGATCGTCCACAACGCCTCGGCATGGATCGCGGAGACGCCGGGCGATGAAAGCCGCGCCTTGCAGGACATGTTCAGCGTGCACATGCTTGCGCCCTACCTGATCAACCTGCATTGTTCAGCGTTGCTGCAGCGCTCGACGCCTGCCGATATCGTGCATATCAGTGATGATGTGGTGCGCAAGGGCAGTCGCCAGCACATTGCCTACTGCGCCACCAAGGCCGGGCTCGACAGCCTGACGCTGTCGTTTGCCGCGCAGTTCGCGCCGCTGATCAAGGTCAACGGCATCGCCCCGGCAATGGTAATGTTCAACGAGGACGACGACGCCGCCTACCGCGCCAAGGTGTTGGCCAAGTCCGCTCTGGGCATCGAACCCGGGCCGCAGGTGATCTACCAGAGCCTGCGTTACCTGCTGGACAACCCCTATGTCACCGGAACCACCCTGACCGTCAACGGTGGGCGGCATATCAAGTAAGCCGTTTTTGAGGATGTCGTATGACCTTATCCCTGCCCCACCATTACCGCGAGATCCTCAAGGGCCTGGGCGAAGACCCGCAGCGCGAAGGCTTGCTCGACACGCCCAAGCGCGCCGCCAAGGCCATGCAGTACCTGTGTCACGGCTACGAGCAGAACCTGGACGAGATCGTCAATGGCGCACTGTTCGCGTCCGATAACGACGAGATGGTGATCCTCAAGGACATCGAGCTGTATTCACTCTGCGAGCACCACCTGCTGCCCTTTATCGGCAAGGCCCATGTGGCCTATATTCCAACCGGCAAGGTGCTCGGCCTGTCGAAGCTGGCGCGCATTGTCGACATGTATGCGCGGCGCCTGCAGATCCAGGAAAACCTCACGCGGCAAATTGCCGACGCGATCCAGCAGGTCACCCAGGCCGCCGGCGTGGCGGTGGTGATCGAAGCCAAGCACATGTGCATGATGATGCGCGGTGTGGAGAAACAGAACTCAACCATGAACACTTCGGTGATGCTCGGCGCGTTCCGCGAGTCGAACACCACGCGCATGGAGTTCCTGCAACTGATTGGACGGAGCAAATAGCAATGCCACAACTTCAACCAGGCATGGCGCGCATCCGGGTCAAGGACCTGTGCCTGCGCACATTTATCGGTATCAACGAGGACGAAATCCTCAACAAGCAGGATGTGCTGATCAACCTGACGATCCTGTATGCCGCCCAGGAAGCCGTGCGTGACAACGACATCGACCACGCGCTGAACTACCGCACCATCACCAAGGCCATCATCGCCCACGTCGAAGGCAATCGCTTCGCCTTGCTGGAGCGCCTCACTCAGGAGTTGCTGGACCTGGTGATGAGTAACGAATCGGTGCTGTATGCCGAAGTCGAAGTGGACAAGCCGCATGCGCTGCGTTTTGCCGAATCGGTGTCGATAACGTTAGCTGCAAGCCGTTAGCGACAAGCGACAAGCTAAAAGCCAACCCCATTCCAACTTGCAGCTTGAAGCTTAACCGCTGACAGCTGTCTCAAAGAGACCCCCATGACCGATCAACAACGTCTCGAACTCGAAGCCGCCGCCTTCCGCCGTTTGGTGGCCCATCTGGACAGCCGCAAGGACGTGCAGAACATCGACCTGATGAACCTCGCCGGCTTCTGCCGTAACTGCCTGTCAAAGTGGTACAAGGCCGAGGCTGACGAGCGCCGGATCGAGCTGAGCCTCGATGACGCCCGGGAAGTGGTGTACGGCATGCCGTATGCCGAGTGGAAAGCCCAATACCAGAAAGAAGCCAACGCCGACCAACAAGCGGCGTTCGCCAAAGGAAAACCCCATGACTGATTTGAATACCCTGCGTGCCAGCCTCAACAGCGGCGAACATGCTTTTGCCGATACCTTGGCGTTTGTCGCTGCCGGTTATGACTACCAGCCGCAAGCGTTCACCAACGGCAACGTGGAAAACGCGGCCGGGCAGAACGAAGGGTCGTGCAAGACGCTGGGTTTGGCCCTGCTGGAAGGCTTGAGCGATCAGGAAGCACTGCTGGCATTTGGTGAGCATTACCGCTCGGTGGTGGCGACGCCTGAGGGCAGCGACCATGGCAACATCCGTGCATTGATCACCAACGGCTTGGCCGGTGTGAAGTTCAGCGCGCAGCCACTGACTCGCCGCGCCTGAGTCAGGCGTTAAGCAAAATATGGGAGGGGACAAGCCCTAATGCCAGTCAGTTAAGCGATAGAGCGGACGATGGTTAACATGTGGGAGGGGGCTTGCTCCCGATGTGCCGCGAAGCGGCCCCAGCTTTGGGTTTGAAAAGCTGGGCCTGCTGCGCAGGCCATCGGGAGCAAGCCCCCTCCTACATTGGTTTTGCGGCGTTGGTTAGAACGAGGCGTTCTGCAAGCCGTCGAGGTAGCGCTCGGCATCCAGGGCCGCCATGCAACCGGCACCGGCCGAGGTGATGGCCTGGCGGTACACGTGGTCGGCCACGTCACCGGCAGCGAAGATACCTTCAATGTTGGTCGCAGTCGCATTGCCTTCACGGCCGCCTTGCACCACCAGGTAGCCATCTTTGGCTTCGAGCACGCCTTCGAACAACGAAGTGTTCGGCGTATGGCCGATGGCAATGAACACGCCGTCGACTTTCAGCTCGTCGAAGCTGCCGTCGTTGTTCTTCAAGCGCGCACCGGTCACGCCCATGTTGTCGCCCAAGACTTCGTCCAGGGTGGCGTTGAGCTTGAGGATGATCTTGCCTTCAGCGACACGGGCATGCAGCTTGTCGATCAGGATTTTCTCGGCGCGGAAGGTTTCACGGCGGTGAATCAGGGTCACGGTGCTGGCGATGTTGGCCAGGTACAGCGCCTCCTCAACGGCCGTGTTCCCGCCGCCGACAACGGCGACCGGTTTATTGCGATAAAAGAAACCGTCGCAGGTCGCGCAGGCGGAAACGCCTTTGCCCATGAACGCTTCTTCGGACGGCAGGCCCAGGTAACGGGCGCTGGCGCCAGTGGCGATGATCAAGGCGTCACAGGTGTAGACACCGCTGTCGCCGGTCAGGCTGTAAGGCTTCTTGGAAAAATCGACCTGGTTGATGTGATCGAACACGATCTCGGTTTCAAAACGCTCGGCGTGTTCTTTCATCCGCTCCATCAGCGCCGGGCCGGTCAGGCCGTGGACATCGCCCGGCCAGTTGTCGACTTCAGTGGTGGTGGTCAACTGACCGCCCGCCTGCATGCCGGTGATCAGCAGCGGCTTGAGGTTGGCCCGGGCAGCGTAGACGGCAGCGCTGTAACCGGCAGGGCCGGAACCGAGAATAATCACTCGCGAATGACGGGTATCAGACATGACTCACTCCTGTCGACCGCCCGGACAACAAGGCGGCTGGAATAAAAAAGGACCGCGAAGCACTTGGGGAAGGCTTGAACTCGCAGGCCCTGAAAAATAATGGGTGCAGCGTATCGAGGGGGGCAAGATTAAGGAAATACGGAATAACAATCCAGCTCATAGGTGGTCTCTATGCAGTCGACTCGGTTGATCGAGACGTTTGTTACTGCTGATGTCGCCGCTTTCGCCCAACCGGCAAAGCCGGTAAGGTCGGCGCGTTTGTCCCACTGCTCGGAGTTCTCCATGCCCGCCCCTGCTCTTTCCGGCCCGCAATACCTGCGCGAGGGCCTCAAACTGGTGTTGAGCCCCGGCCTGCGCCTGTTTGTGCTGCTGCCGCTGGCAATCAACCTGGTGCTGTTCGTCGGCTTGATCTATTTCGCCGGCCATCAGTTCAGCCTGTGGGTCGATAGCCTGATGCCGACGCTGCCCAGTTGGTTGAGCTTCCTCAGCTATATTTTGTGGCCGCTTTTCGTGGTGCTGGTGGTGTTGATGGTGTTTTTTACCTTCACCATGCTCGCCAATATCATCGCGGCACCGTTCAACGGTTTTCTCGCAGAAAAAGTTGAAGTGGTGGTGCGTGGCACCGATGACTTCCCGCCGTTCAGTTGGGGTGAGCTGGCCGCGATGGTGCCGCGCACCCTGGCTCGTGAGATGCGCAAACTGGGCTACTTCCTGCCACGCGCCATCGGCTTGTTTATCCTGTCGTTCATCCCGGTGGTCAACCTGATCGCGGCGCCGTTGTGGCTGCTGTTCGGTGTGTGGATGATGGCGATCCAATACATCGACTACCCGGCCGACAACCACAAGCTGGGCTGGAACGAAATGCTCGCCTGGCTGCGCCAGAAGCGCTGGCAGAGCATGAGCTTCGGCGGCATCGTCTATCTGGTGTTGCTGGTGCCGGTGGTCAACCTGCTGATGATGCCGGCGGCCGTGGCCGGGGCCACGTTGTTCTGGGTACGCGAGCAAGGCGCCGAGGCGATGACGCGGCAAAACATGGCCAAGTCATAAATCCATCATCCCAATGACACAATGACGACATGGCCCGCAGAGACACTGTGGGTCATGACGACAGCCTCGCTTCACATCACCTTAATTACCGAAACCTTCCCGCCGGAAATCAACGGGGTGGCCAATACCCTTGGCCGCCTGTGCGAGGGGTTGCGCGCGCGCGGCCATCAAGTCGAGCTGGTACGCCCTCGCCAGGGCGCCGACCAGAGCCGCCCCAACGACGACCAACTGCTGCTGTGCCGCGGCTGGCCGCTGCCGGGTTACCCGGGCCTGCAGTGGGGCCAGTCGTCGATGCACAAATTGCTGCGGCGCTGGACGCGCCAACGTCCCGATGTGCTGTATATCGCCACGGAAGGGCCGTTGGGGCTATCGGCCCTGCGTGCGGCACGGCGCCTGGGTATCAGTGTGGTCAGCGGTTTCCACACCAATTTCCAGCAGTATTCGAACCAATATGGCTTGAGCATGCTGAGCCGCATGGTCACCCATTATCTGCGCTGGTTTCATAACCGCTCGACCTTGACCCTGGTGCCGAGCGCTAGCCAACGCCTGGAGTTGGAACGCCGCAATTTCGAACGCCTGGGAATGCTGGCGCGCGGGGTCGACAGCCAATTGTTCCACCCGGCCAAACGCGATAACACACTGCGTGAAAGCTGGGCGTTGAACAGTGAACAGATCGCCGTATTACATGTAGGTCGCCTGGCCCAGGAAAAAAACCTGGGGCTGCTAAAACGTTGTTTCGAAACCCTGCAAGACAGGTATCCACTGCACCAGATGAAACTGATCATCGTCGGTGATGGCCCGCAGCGCGCAGCGATGGAAAAAGCACTGCCCGAGGCGATTTTCTGCGGTACTTTGCGCGGTGAAGAATTGGCCCGGCATTACGCGTCGGGCGACCTATTCCTGTTCCCCAGCCTGACCGAAACCTTCGGCAACGTTGTGCTGGAGGCCATGGCTTCAGGGTTGGGGGTAGTGGCATACGATCAGGCGGCGGCGACCCAGCACATCCGCCACGGCTACAACGGTGTGACTGCGATGCCGGGGGATGAAGAAGCCTTCTGCGATGCCGCCAACTGGTTGCTTGAAGAGCGCGAGACCTTGCGCAGGGTGCGCCTGAATGCGCGTCAGCATGCCAGTCGCCAAGGCTGGCCAGCCATTATCGAGCAATTCGAGAACCAGTTACGTGGTGTGTGCGCGCAGGGTTTTACCCCATCCAAACCCGCCACACCTGCACTGAACGATCTGCGAGTGCCGTAAGTCGGTTCACCACGCCTCCCGGCACGCCCCCTAAAACCGGTTCCAATCTTCGCAATCGTCTCTGCGTACCCCCCGAATCACCGAGCTACAACGGCATATTTCGGGAACGTCGCGCTGCCAGTCACCACCCACATGACACCTGCTATCGAAGGTGTTTTCCTGTTGGATCACCCCGAATCAGGCAGGTATTTCTCACGAAAAATTGATAGAGAGCGTTATGTCGACACTGATCAATGGGCCAATGGCTCCGCAATTGCTGCACCACAACACGCAGACCCAGAACACTGCACAGGCTCCCGAATTGAGGCGATCCGGCGGCGGATATGAAATGGCGATGTATGGAAAGGAAACCCCGCCCAATTGGGGCCAACCACGGCCTGAACGTCCGGATTACGGCTGGAATCAGCCACTGCCTACCCACCCGGATTACGGCAGTTACCGTCCGCGTCCTACCCGCCCGGAATACGACAATCACCACCGTCCGTACGCAACCCGCCCGGACTATGACAATCATCGTCCTTACCCAGCCCGCCCGGACTACGACAATCACCGTCCTTACCCAAGCCCCCCGGACTACGATAATCACCGTCCTTACCCAACCCGCCCGGACTACGATAATCACCGACCGCAATACACCCGACCTGATTATGGCTGGAACCGCCCGCTACCTACCCGACCGGATTACGACAGTCACCGTCCGCACTACCCCCGCGCGGATGACGGCTGGAACCAGCCGCAACATACCCGCCGGGGGGAACAACCCATACCGCGACCTGTGACAGGACAACGCAGTAAATAGCTGAAACAAAACGGGAGGCAGGGTCTTCCACCCCTTGCCTCCCGTTGAAAACCGCATGTTTACCTGCCATTCAAACCAGGGTCGTCAATGCCTCACGACTGAACGGCAGGATGTCACTCTCGCGTCCTTCGCGCACCTTCACCGCCCAATCCGGGTCCACCAGCAGTGCGCGCCCTACGGCTACCAGGTCAAACTCCTCGTTGTTCAGGCGCTCCAGCAGTTTTTCCAGGCTCGCCGGCTGTGCAACTTTATCGGTGTTGACCATGAACTGCAGGAACTCGCCATCCAGGCCGACGCTCCCGACCGTGATGGTTGGCTTGCCGGTGAGTTGGCGGGTCCAGCCGGCCAGGTTGAGGTCGGAGCCTTCAAACTCCGGCTCCCAGAAGCGACGGGTAGAGCAGTGGAAAATATCCACACCGGCGTCGGCCAACGGCTTGAGGAATTCTCCCAGCGCCTGCGGGGTGTGCACCAGGCGCGCGGTGTAGTCCTGCTGCTTCCATTGGGAGAAACGGAAAATGATCGGGAAATCAGGGCCGACAGCGGCGCGGGCCGCCTGGATCAACTCGATGGCAAAGCGCGAACGGTTGGCCAGGCTGCCACCATATTCGTCGGTGCGCTGGTTGCTGCCTTCCCAGAAGAACTGGTCCACCAGGTAGCCGTGGGCACCGTGGATCTCCACGCCGTCCATACCGATGCGTTGGGCATCCTTGGCGGCTTGGGCGAAGGCATTGATCACGTCTTTGATGTCTTGGGTGGTCATGCCATGGACAACGACGGCGCCATCCTTGAGTTTTTCCATCGGACCATATGCCGGCACGCTGGCGTCCGGTTCGGTGCCGATGCGGCGCACGCTGCCCACATGCCACAGCTGCGGGACAATCTTGCCCCCTTCTGCGTGTACGGCGTCGACCACTTTTTTCCAACCGGCCAGTGCGGCATCACCGTAGAAATGCGGAACATTCGGGTAGCCGTTGGACGCTTGATGCCCCACCACAGTGCCTTCGGTAATGATCAGCCCCACGCCGGCGGCAGCGCGGCGGCGGTAGTACTCGATGACCTTGGAATTGGGCACGCCACCTGGGGAGAACGAGCGGGTCATCGGCGCCATGACTACGCGGGTCGACAGCGTCAGTGCACCGAGCTGGAACGGTTTGAACAAGGCTTGGACAGGCATGGAAGCGCTCCACGGGAGACTGGATTTATGATGCCGATAATATGGTGAGTTCAAGGTGCTTCATAGCACTATTGATCTGGGTGATTAAGGGATATGGAGGCAGCGGCAAGCTGCAAGCCTCAAGAAGAGCGGCCTACTTGCAGCTTGAAGCAACACCGAGAGATGTTCAGCTCAGGGCTTTTTCGATGGCATGGACGATCGTTGGATCGTCCGGCGCGGTGCGCGGCGAAAAGCGTGCAAGCACTCGCCCATCCTTGCCCAGCAGGAATTTTTCGAAGTTCCAGGTGATATCCCCAGGAAACTCTGCGCCCTCGCCCGCCAACAAGCGGTAGAGCTGATGGCGATCATGGCCATTCACATCAAGCTTGCTGCCCAATGGAAACGTCACGCCGTAGTTGAGGCTGCAGAACGCCTGGATTTCTTCCTCGGTGCCCGGTTCCTGGCCTGCAAACTGGTTGCAAGGCAGGCCAAGCACGGTAAAACCCTGGTCCTTGTACTGCTGATAGAGGTTTTCCAACGCCGCGTATTGCGGGGTCAGGCCACATTTGGAGGCCACGTTGACCACCAGTACCACTTGCCCCTTGAAAGGCGCCAGCGGCAGCTCATGTCCGTCTAAAGCTTTGAGTTTCAGGTCGTGGAAAGCGCTCATGACGAACTCCAGATATCCCATGTTCTTCGCATTGCGGCTCTGCGAGATTACAACCCGCAAGCCTGCAATCATAGACGCCGATTGCAAAACTCGCCTGCGAGTTACTGAGCGGTAGGCCAGGGCAAAATCGGAATCGCAGTCACTGCATTCTGCGGGCTGCCTTCGATCAAACGGTCGCTGTAGACCAGGTAAACCAGGGTATTGCGCTTCTTATCGAGAAAGCGCACCACTTGCATGGTCTTGAACACCAGGGAGGTGCGCTCCTTGAACACTTCGTCGCCGTCCTTGAGTTCGCCCTTGAAGCGAATCGGCCCGACCTGGCGGCAGGCAATCGAGGCTTCGGCGCGGTCTTCGGCCAGGCCCAGGCCACCTTTGACACCGCCGGTCTTGGCGCGGGACAGGTAGCAGGTCACGCCATCAACCTTGGGGTCGTCAAACGCCTCGACCACAATGCGGTCGTTGGGGCCGACGAACTTGAACACCGTCGACACCTGACCGATTTCTTCGGCACTAGCCAGCAGCGGCATGGCCAGCAGCAGGCCGAGCAATCCCTTCATTACGCGCATCGTGTATTCCTTTGGTTAAACCAGGATCAGGTTATCGCGGTGAACCAGTTCCGGTTCGGCCATGTAACCCAATAGTCCGACAATCGCGTCAGACGATTGCCCAATGATTTTCTGCGCTTCCAGCGCGCTGTAGTTGGCCAGGCCGCGGGCGATCTCACGGCCGTCCGGCGCAACGCACACGACCATCTCGCCACGGCGGAAACTGCCTTGCACCAGCTTGACGCCCACCGGCAGCAGGCTCTTGTTGCCTTGAGACAAGGCCGACACAGCGCCATCGTCCAGCACCAGGGTGCCACGGGTTTGCAGATGGCCGGCCAGCCACTGTTTGCGCGCAGCCAGCATGCCGCGCTCCGGCGACAGCAGCGTACCGATACGTTCACCAGCCTTGAGGCGGTCCAGCACACGCTCCAGGCGCCCGCCGACGATGATGGTGTGCGCACCGGAACGCGCAGCCAGGCGTGCGGCACGCAGCTTGGTCTGCATGCCGCCACGGCCCAGGGCGCCACCGACGCTGCCGGCCACGGCGTCCAGGGCCGGGTCATCGGCACGGGCTTCGTAGATCAATTGCGCGTCGGGGTTATTGCGCGGGTCGGCGTCGAACATGCCATCGCGGTCGGTGAGGATCACCAGCAGGTCGGCCTCCACCAGGTTGGCTACCAGGGCGGCCAAGGTGTCGTTGTCGCCGAAGCGGATTTCGTCGGTGACCACCGTGTCGTTTTCATTGATCACCGGGATGACCTTGAGCTCCACCAGCGCACGCAGGGTACTGCGGGCGTTGAGATAGCGCTTGCGGTCGGACAGGTCGTCGTGGGTCAGCAGGACCTGCGCGGTGTGGCGGCCGTGCTCGGCGAAGCTGGATTCCCAGGCTTGCACCAGGCCCATCTGGCCGATGGCGGCGGCGGCTTGCAGTTCGTGCATCGCGCTGGGTCGCGCGGTCCAGCCGAGGCGGCTCATCCCGGCGGCAACCGCCCCGGACGACACCAGCACCAACTCGACACCGGCCTCATGCAAGGCCACCATTTGCTCGACCCAGACGCTCATGGCTGCGCGATCGAGCCCCTTGCCATCCGCCGTCAGCAACGCACTGCCGATCTTCACGACCCAGCGCTGCGCACCTGTCACTTTGCTCCGCATCATCTTCAACCTTAAAGTGAGGGCCGCGCGACCCAGCGCCGCCCATAACGTTATACCCGGATACCAAAACGCCGCTCTATAAGGAGCGGCGTTCAAGTTTATCGCAACGAATCAGTCGCGCACGTAAATGATTTCCGGGCCATCTTCATCATCCACGTCTTCTTCGTCCCAATCATCGTCGCCGATGTCATGGACCGACTTCACGCCGCTGCGGCGCAGGGCACGCTGGTCATCCAGGGCCTGCAGCTGAGCACGGGCTTCGTCTTCGATGCGCTGGTCGAGCTCGGCCAGTTCGGCCTTGTACACCGGGTCGGCCGCCAGGCGGTCGGCGCGGTCTTCGAGGTAGCGCATGATGTCGCGGGTCAGGCGCTCGGTGCCTTCTTTGGCGATGGCCGAGATCACATAGACCGGGCCTTCCCACTCCAGGCGGTCGACGATTTCCTTGACGCGGGCCTCGTGTTCTTCTTCGAGGATCTGGTCGCACTTGTTCAGTACCAGCCAGCGATCACGCTCAGCCAGGGACGGGCTGAACTTGGTCAACTCGTTGACGATCACTTCGGCGGCGTCCGGCGCGCTGGTGTCATCCAGCGGGGCCATGTCGACCAGATGCAGCAGCAAACGGGTACGCGACAAGTGCTTGAGGAAGCGGATGCCCAGGCCAGCGCCATCGGAAGCACCTTCGATCAGGCCGGGAATGTCGGCGATCACGAAGCTTTTCCAACGGTCGACGCTGACCACGCCCAGGTTCGGCACCAGGGTGGTGAACGGGTAGTCGGCGACTTTCGGCTTGGCCGCCGAGACCGAGCGGATGAAGGTACTTTTACCGGCGTTCGGCAGGCCCAGCAGGCCCACGTCGGCGAGTACTTTCATTTCCAGCTTCAGGTCACGCTGCTCGCCCGGCTTGCCCGGTGTGGTCTGGCGCGGTGCACGGTTGGTACTGGACTTGAATCGGGTGTTACCCAGACCGTGCCAGCCGCCCTGCACAACCATCAGCTTCTGGCCGGCCTTGGTCAGGTCGCCAATCACTTCCTGGGTCGCGGAGTCGATGATCGTGGTGCCGACCGGTACGCGCAGTACCAGGTCCTCGCCTTTTTTACCGGTGCAGTCGGTGCTGCCGCCGTTGGAGCCACGCTCGGCGTCGAAGTGCCGGGTGTAACGGTAGTCGACCAGGGTGTTGAGGTTTTCGTCGGCCATCATGTAGATGGAACCGCCGTCACCGCCATCACCGCCGTTGGGGCCACCGTTTTCGATGAATTTTTCGCGACGGAAACTCATGCAACCGTTACCGCCGTCGCCTGCTTTTACTCGGATGGAAACTTCATCAACGAACTTCATAACAAAACGCCTCTCGCCTCTTGGACGAGCTTAAGAAACCAAGACATAAGACTCTTGCAAAAATGAGCGCAGCGACCTCAAGCAACGACCGCAAATCCTGCTGCTCTCGCCCATTACAAACAGCTTTGCAAGAGACTCACTCCACAAACGAAAAAGCCCCGTCGCAAGACAGGGCTTTTCCAGCGATCTCGCGATTAAGCTGCGACAACGCTCACGTAACGGCGGTTGAAAGCGCCTTTTACTTCAAACTTGATCACGCCTTCGATTTTCGCGAAGAGGGTGTGATCTTTACCCATGCCTACACCGTAACCGGCGTGGAATTGGGTGCCGCGCTGACGCACGATGATGTTGCCCGGAATGATTTTCTGGCCGCCATACATCTTCACGCCAAGGCGTTTGGCTTCTGAGTCGCGACCGTTACGGGTACTACCACCAGCTTTTTTGTGTGCCATGAGTCAATTCTCCTAGTGAGGAATTAGGCTGAAATTAAGCCTGAATACCGGTGATTTTGATCTCGGTGTACCACTGGCGGTGGCCCATACGCTTCATGTGGTGCTTACGACGACGGAACTTGATGATGCGGACTTTATCGTGACGACCTTGGGAGATCACTTCAGCCACAACGGTAGCGCCAGCAACAACTGGAGCGCCGATGTTCACGTCATCGCCATTGGCGACCAACAGAACGCGATCAAAAGTAACGGATTCGCCGGTAGCGATTTCCAGTTTTTCGATCTTCAGGTATTCACCTGGGGCGACCTTGTATTGCTTGCCACCAGTAACAATTACTGCGTACGACATGGTATTTCTCCGATAATCCTGCTCACCCAGCTCTTTATAAGAAGAGGTATTGGCTGGCATGGCTGCATGGGATGGACGTCCCGAATGCAATTGCGTAAGGCAGGTGCTGCCCAGGAAGTTCAGGGTGCGCGATTGTACGCAAGCTATAGAGGCCTTGCAAGTGGCCGTCCATCGCGCCTTGACACTGCGGGGTCAGGGTCCTAGCATGCCGCGCAACCCTTCTGGAGCGACTGTCGCTGATGCAACCCCAAGCTTTCTACCGCGCGGTCGCGGACGATTTTAGCGCCGTCGACGGCATCATCAAGCAGCAGCTGACGTCTAAAGTGCCGCTGGTCTCCAAAATTGGCGACTACATTACGTCGGCGGGCGGTAAACGCCTGCGTCCTTTATTAGTGTTGCTGTGCGGCAAGGCCCTGGGCCGCCAAGGCGATGACCTGCGCCTGCTGGCAGCAACTATCGAGTTCCTGCACACCGCCACCCTGCTGCATGACGACGTGGTCGACATGTCCGGCATGCGTCGGGGTCGCGAAACCGCCAATGCCATGTGGGGCAACGCTCCCAGCGTCCTGGTGGGCGATTTCCTTTACTCGCGCTCGTTCGAAATGATGGTCGAACTGGGTTCGATGCCGGTGATGAAAATTCTTTCACAAGCCACGCGCATCATCGCCGAAGGCGAAGTATTGCAGCTGTCGAAGGTCCGCGACGCCAGCACCACCGAAGAAACCTACATGGAAGTCATTCGCGGCAAAACCGCGATGCTCTTCGAAGCTTCGACCCATAGCGCAGCCGCCCTGTGCGGCGCGACCGCCGCACAGGCCGAAGCCCTGCGCACTTTTGGCGACCACCTGGGCGTGGCGTTCCAACTGGTGGATGACCTGCTCGACTACCGTGGCGACGCAGAAACCCTGGGCAAGAACGTCGGCGACGACCTGGCCGAAGGCAAACCGACCCTGCCGTTGATCTACACCATGCGTGAAGGCACCCCGGAACAGGCTGCGCTGGTACGCAAGGCGATCCAGAAAGGCGGGATCGAAGACCTGGAAGCCATCCGTGCAGCCGTTGAAGCCTCCGGCTCCCTGGATTACACCGCGCAACTGGCGCGCGACTTCGCGGCCCGTGCCATCGCGTGCTTGGAAGCCCTGCCGGCCAGCGAATACCGGGACGCCCTGGTCGAACTGAGTGAGTTCGCGGTCGCGCGGACACACTGAAATACCTGCATGTGGGAGCCCCCCTCCCACATTCAAGCCTATTACCAATTCCCGCCCCTGGCCCAATTCCCTATATAATGTGCGACTTTTAGCCCTCCTGACTTTCAAGGAACTTTAGTGAGCACGTTGCCACCCTGCCCAAAATGCAATTCCGAATACACCTACGAAGACGGCGCCCAGCTGATCTGCCCGGAATGCGCCCATGAGTGGTCCGTCAACGGCGAAGCCGAAGCGGCCAGCGACGAAACAGTGAAGAAAGACTCTGTGGGCAACGTCCTGCAAGACGGCGACACCATCACCGTGATCAAGGACCTCAAGGTCAAAGGCACGTCCCTGGTGGTCAAGGTCGGCACCAAGGTCAAGAACATCCGCCTGTGCGACGGCGACCACGATATCGACTGCAAGATCGACGGCATCGGCCCGATGAAACTCAAGTCCGAATTCGTCCGCAAGGTCTGAATCTGTTGGTTCCATCCCGCGCCCGCCGCGGGGTGGCGTTTCGCCATCTCCTTTGACCGAACGCAACGGTCCATCCAGAAAACCCAAAAAACCGCCAATAGACACTTGCTATTCGGCGAATAAGAATTATTCTCATTGAAACCCATCAAGGAGAATGAACCATGACTTATTTGATCGATGCCTGGCTGGACCGCCCACACCCCTACCTGCGGATTCTGCATCGGGAAACCGGTGAGGTTTGCGCAGTACTGGAAGAGGAAGCGCTGAACGAACTGCAGGACCAGGGTGACCTGGACGTCAATGGTTTGAGTTCAAGTGAACCCGGTGTGCTGAAAGAGGTGGTGAGAAACCTGTTTCTATTCTGCTATGCCCGAGCGTTGCGCCCGGCGACGGAGCTCAATGGCAAGTTCCATCCATGAACACACCCGCAAAACACTGTGGGAGCGAGCACGCTCGTTCCCACAGATAATCAGCAGGTCTTACAGAACGTCGAGCAGCTCGACGTCGAACACCAGAACGCTGTGCGGTGGAATGCTGCCAACGCCTTGAGCGCCGTAAGCCAGTTCGCTCGGCACGTACAGACGCCATTTGCTGCCGGCATTCATCAGTTGCAGGGCTTCGGTCCAGCCGGCGATCACACCCCCTACCGGGAATTCTGCAGGCTGACCGCGCTCGTAGGAACTGTCGAACACAGTGCCGTCGATCAGGGTGCCATGGTAGTGGGTACGTACTTGATCTTCACGGGTTGGCTTGGCGCCGGTACCGGCAGTCAGCACTTCAAATTGCAGACCGGAAGCGAGGGTGGTGATGCCATCGCGCTTGGCGTTTTCCGCCAGGAATGCCAGGCCGGCGCCAGCAGCGGCTTCAGCCTTGGCAGCGGCTTCGGCTTGCATGATCTCGCGGATGACTTTGAAGCTTGCAGCCATTTGCTCCTGGTCCACACGGCTTGGCTTACCGCCGAAGGCGTCGGTCAGGCCGGCCAGGATAGCGTCCAGGCTCACGCCCGGTGGTGGGTTGTCGCGCAGTTGGTCGCCCAACTGACGGCCGATACCGTAGCTGACGCGGGTTTCGTCGGTGGACAGATTAACTTCGGACATGAAGAGGCTCCGCTGTAGGGCCACACAGGAAAACGCCGTTTCCCGCGCCGCCCAGAACTAAAAGGGCCAGCAGACTAGCACACATGCGTCGTCTGTGATGAGCCCTGCGCACGTACCTATCTACCGCCGTCGTTCCAAGCCGGCATCTCATGCTGAGGCTCCTTCCATCACATTGGAGACGGTGCCATGAGCACACCCTCTGCATCCCAACTTGAGCAACTGCACGCGCAGTTGCTTGAGATTGATCCAAGCCTGCGCAGCCAAGTCAGCAAGCCTGCCCCACCGCCCCAGGAGCTGACTGACCTGGAAAAATTGAACGCCACGCTCAAGCAAGCCAACCACACTTTCCTCGACCAGGCACGCGCGCTCTATCAGGACCTGGCCCAAGTCGACCTCAGCCAAACCGGCGGCAAGGCGTTGTTGACCCGCCTGCGGGCCAAACTGAACGAACAGTTGCAAGACCTTGATGACACCAGCTCCGTCACCGGTCAAGGCCGTCAGACCTTCATGCGCTACGCCGCCGGCAGCACGGCACTGGAACGGGAGGCCAGCCTCAATATCAAGGATCATCTGCTGAACCCGGTCGACCTGCGCATGCTTGAGGATTGCTCACGCGTGCCGTCGTTGCGACCAGGCATCTATGCATTGACGTTCACCTATCAGGAGCAAAGCGTCGAATTCGCCGGCGCATTTGTATTGACGCGCCAGCCGAGCCCGGTGGTCGATAGCCTGACCAGTGATGCCACGCTCGGCCCGGTACTGCTCTTTACGCCATCGGCGGGCCTGTATGGGTTCGATACCCTGCTCGAACTCGACCAGAGCCTGAAAGCGAACATGGCCGAGCGCGGAGAAATCCTCCGGCACTTGCCGGTGCGTTATCAACACTTGGGCGTCGCCGACATCTGGCCGCTGGAGCTGCGGCCGATCGACGACCTGCTGGTGTTCGAACACAGCTACCAGGCGCTGCTCGACAAACGTCGCCTGGACATCGACCTTGCGCTGAGCCTGGTCAATAACCCGCGAACTGACAGTGCGCAGTTGATCGAAGAGCTGGACGCCGCTATCAGTGCGGCCATGCCCGACCTGTCCCAGCGCCTGGCAATGCGGCGCCAGCGCCTGCTGGAGTGGGCGTTGCATAAAAGCTTGCCCGACTGGTACCGCAACGCCGATGACGCGAAGCAAGCCCACCTGGCGGACTGCATCGTTCAGTACAACCAGGCCCGGCAGACATTTCTTGAACTGTTCGGCCCCTGGATAACCCCTGGTGCCCTGGCCCATTACCAGTTGCTCGAACAATTGGCCGACCAGTTGGAGATCCATGACCTCGACCCGCAGCAACTGCTCGTCACCACCCGCCGCGAAGTGGCGGACGTGGGCGCCTACGTGCAACAGCGCAGCCTGGTAGATGTCGCCCTCGCGGGTTTGCACAGCGACGACCGTCTGCCCGGCTCAGCCTTTCTCAAGCACACCACCCTGAGCTACGCCGGCGCACCGTTGCAAGGTCGCCACGCGCACCTCACGCCACAAAGCCTGCTCGACCTGTTGCAACCGCTGGACCCGCGCCTGGAGTTTGCCGCCCAGCAGAAAAAAGCCATGGCTACGCCCGAAATCCGCCAGGCGACCAAGGCCATGCTCGATCGACGCCTGGCACTGTTGGCCTATACCGCCAACCTGCAAGGCCACTTGAGCGCCGCCGACTATCAATTGTTTGAACAATTGCGCAGCACGCCCGGCTCGGCGCTGCGTGCGCAGACCGTGCTGCTGCATGGCGCGCAGCTCAAGGACTTGTGGCTGCTGCGCGAGAACGACACCAACGGGCAACCCAAACGCTTGCTGCTGTGCACTCCCGACTCACCAAGGGGGCAAATGTTTATCGGCTTCAACAGCCTGCGCGAATGCCAGACGCACATTCTCGCCTGGGCGGCGGACACGACCCGGCATAACGGAAAAACCATGGTCGACTACCTGCTGGAGCAAGTGCCACAGCGCTTTCGGCCGACCATGCGCATTGTCGCCAGCAAGCTGGGTTTTCGACCGGATGCCATGGAGCACGAGGAAGTCACCCTGGGTACGCCCTGCACCCACAATGCCTGCCTGGACGCCATGGTCGAGCACCTGATGGCGCAATTGATCGACGACTATGAATACAGCAGCCCGCTCTGGCTGCGCTCCGCCTCTCAAACTGAGCGCATCCGCCTGACAAGCCTCGCCGAAGATGCCGAAGGCGCCTTACGCACCTACAACGCCCGGCCGGATGCGGAGGCCAACTTCCCGACCTTTGCCGCGTATGTGCATGAACAGGCCACCCTCAGCCTCAATAAGCTACTGGGCCGGACGCACAACAAGGTCGACCCGGACCTGGTTTTTGCCTACACCCCCAAACCGTTGTTGGGCCAAGGGCCGAAACCTGTGTCCTACACCGAACTGTATCGCGACGGGTACGCGGACAACGTGGGTTTTATCAACGAAGACTTTTCCAGCTCTGCGACGTTTCGTGGCCCGCCCGGTGTCGACCTGAGCACGCTGACCTCGCAGAAGGTCGCGGCCGCAGTAAGAGGCGCATGGATCGGCAAACGTTACACCGACCTGGTACACACGCAATTGCAGGCCGCCAGCAGCCCGGGCTATACCGAAAGGCGCAATGCCACGCTGAAGATCACCCAGTTGCAAATGCAAAATGCCGCTCTGCAATCACGCCTCGAAGGGCATATCGCCAATGTCGACCTGACTTGGTTGACCCAGGCGATCAGCAGCCTGGGCCAGAGTGCAGTGACCCAGCGCACCACTTACAAAATACATCGCCTGTTTATCGACGGCAGTTGGGTCATGGGCGTTTACCTGTTCAGCCACGCGGATAACCCGGTGCTGCTGTACACCCCGAATGCCCCGGATGGCATCAGTTTTCGTGAAGCGAAACTGTTCAACTACCTGCTCAAGACCCTCGATGGTGCGGTGGAATATTTCTGTAGCCGCACCGCGCAGCAGTCCCAGGCACGTATCCGGGATGTACTCGAAACCGCCAAGAAGGGCCTGCCCGACGACATCAACCGCACCAGCCCCAGCCGCCCCCATTACGACAGCATCGAGCGCGTCACGCCCTTGACCGACCTGCGTCACGAGTTCTACAACATGATATTGCAACGCCGGATCGACGACGTCCACGCCACTACGGTGAACCGTACGCAGATGATCATGGGCATTGTCTGGACCTGCGTCGAATGGGTCACTGCCATCGCGACCATTCCCTTTCCGATTCTCAGCCTGACCCTGGGCGGGTTGCTCGCATTCAAGGATGCGCTGCTCGCACTCAACGCGTGGCACCAGGGTGACCGCGACGGTGCATTGCTGCATTACATCGGGTACCTGGCCAACCTGGGCGGTGCGCTGCTGTTTGACCTGAGACCTGCCTTTCGCGGGCCGTTCAACGCACTGCGTCCGACACTCAAAACCGGTAAACAGGCGGCTGACAGCGCACTGCTCAAACAACTCGAACCCACCAGCCCGCCAGACATGCAACCGCTGCTGTTCGATGGCCAGCCCTACTGGGTCAAGCCCACCCCGGACGCCCTGGGCCGTCACCTGCTCTACCGCCAGGACCCGGCCTCCGGCCAGATGCGCTCGACCGCACGCTTGGTCAACCAGGATACCGAGGGTCGCTGGGTGCGTTCCGGCGTGACCGGTGGCGGGCGCAAGAAATATGAGCTGCTACCCGAAGAGGTCGACGACTCTCTGGCGAAATACGAGATTTCGCCCAGCGAAGGTAAATATTTCCGAGCCGTACTCGATGAAGGCTTCAAAGCCCGGCTGGTCACCAATTGGGATCCCGACGTCATCGGCGCTACCCAGCGCTACGTCTACGACCAGTTGCAGCCGCTACGCAATGCCTACGTCGGCCAGATCGAGCAACTGACGAAGGATGCCGAGGCTTTCTTCCTGCGTCCCCGCGTACACCCCATCAAGCCGCAAGTCCCCCCAGTGGCCGCAGAAACCGCGCACGCCGAACTGCTCAAGCTTTTGTTCTCGCCGGGTAAACAGCTGCTCATCGGCGCCCATAATGCGTCCATCGCCAGCAAACAATTGTTGATCGAAAACATGCAGTCCCTGGCCGAGCAAGGGCTCAAGCGGCTGTACATCGAAAACCTGCCGGTTGACGTGTTTCGCAGCAAACTGAAGATCCTCAACCGCGAAGTCGAAGGCAATGTCGCGGTGGCACTTGAACGCATCACTGAGCATCTGGCCAGGGTCGATCAGGCCTTGGGGTTCGCTGCCGATGCGCCTTTCAGTTTCCGCAAGCTGGTGCTTGAAGCGCACAAACACAACGTGATCATCGATGGGCTGGATGCGTCGAGCTCCTACCACATGGAGCACGTGCTGGCCCTGGGCGACGGCGAGCGGCTTATCCCACGCTCGAGCCGGCTGCGAAATTTCTATTCGCACCAGGCGATTGCGCGCAACGTGAAAAATCGCCCCGGGGAAGGCTGGATCGCCCTGGTCGAGCAGGACCGCATGGGAAGCCACGCGATGACCACCGGCCTGGCCGATCTGCAAAACACCTTGGCACTGCGCGTTCAAGACGTGGCACCTGACCAGCCCGTGGGCGTCTGGGTCGACACCTTGCCTGCGGCGCAGTCCAGGGGGCATCTCACGTTGTCGCTGTCGACGAACCTGCACGTGCGCGCCCAACCGGCAGTGGCGCAGGCGCCTGCGGCCAGGGCCGGCACCACGCACTTCAACGAGTTCGACATGCCCCACACCATGAAGAAGCAGGCCGGGCAATTGGCAGCGTCTCATCGTGGCCTGGATACACGCTACGCCTTGCATCAGGGCGACCCTCGCCAGGCCACGTTCGCTGAGTTCATGCGTATTCGCGAGCGCTTGATCGAACACGCCGAAGCCTTTTTTGCCGGGTACACAGCGCCACGACGCAGTGCCCTGGCTTACCTGGCCAACCTTGCGAGCGAAGAGGACCTGATCAAGCGCCTCTTTCAACAAAAACTCGGGCTTGTCATCGGAGAGGCGCACTCGGCGCAGTCGAGTAAGGAATTCCTGATCAAGCACATGAAGCTGCTGAAGAAACAGGGGGTAAAAACGCTCTATGTCGAACACCTGCTGACCGACCTGCACCAGCACGAACTGGATATCCTGCATGACACGCTGAAAATGCCCAGCGGCTTGCAGGCCTACCTGAATGCCCAGGACCAGGGCCATATGCTCATGTACACCGGGCCGAACACTTATACCAACGTGATCAAGGCCGCCAACAAATACGGGCTGCGCGTGCGCGCACTGGATTGCACTGCCAGCTACCACACCAAAGGGGCCAGGGGCAGCAGCCCGCGCAACACGCTGTTCAATTATTTCGCCAACGAAGTGATCAAGGCCGACCAGGCTGCGTTCGGGCCCCATAAATGGGTGGCGTTCATGGGCAGCGGGCACACCGATATGAACCTGTTGGTGCCCGGTATTGCCCAGTTGCAGGATGCCGTCAGCCTGCATGTGCGCGATGCTGCCGCCGGCACTGCACGCACCCTGCAACAGGGCGGCTGGGTCGTGGATGAGACCAGCTCATTGGCCTTGCGCAGCGACTTCACACTGCAGGTCGGTGTCGCCGGCAGGCGCGCCATGCGTCCACCCGCGCCGCCAAGCCGCGAGCGGTTGCGCCTCAAGGGACACTTCATCATCGAGCGGCCATCGGCCTACGAGACGAACCTGGTGCACCATTCCAACAGTGGCGACATCGTGGTCACGCCGATTCAGATCGATGACATGGGCCAGTTCTTCATCGACCGGTGGGAGGGGATTCGCGACAAGCGTTTTGTCTATCAAAGCCAACTGATCGAAGCGCTCAAGTACGAGATCCATCTGACACCGGCACCGTGATGCCTCGGGGGCTCCTGCCCGCCCGTCGGCCGGGGGCCCCCTTTCGATCTACCGGACAAAAGACATTTCAGATTCTGCCCGTGCTGCCGATATGGCCTACATACCTCAGCTGGCTCAAACAACAACACCGCCCAGCATTCAGATCACACTTTGCGGAGCTTTCAATGAACAGCTGGTTCGGTAACATCAGCGTCAACCTCAAACTGGGCCTGGGCTTCGGCCTGGTGCTTGTCCTCACCTCGATCCTGGCACTGACCGGCTGGACCAGCCTGGGCGGCCTGATCGACCGCAGCAACTGGATGAGCGACATTACCCAGCTCAACGCCTCGCTGACCAAACTGCGCATCGCGCGCCTGCAGTACATGCTCGCCAACGGCGACGAAACCGTGGCCCAGAACGTACAAGCGAACCTGGATACATTCGCCGCCCAGCAACAGAAGCTGCTGGACAGTTTCAAGAGCCCGGAAAACCTCAAGCTGCTCAACGAGCAGAAAGCCGTCATTACCGCCTATCAACAGTCCCTGAACAAGATGCGAGAGGCCTACCGTAACGGCAACGCCTCACGCCAGGTGATGGGCGACAAGGCCGATATCGCCAACGCCCAGATCAACGCGTTGGAAGCCTCGGTGAAGCAAATGCCTGACAGCTCGGAGCACCTGGCGCAATTCCAGGCCGTGGCCGAAGCCAAGATGCAGTTCCAACTGGCGCGCTTTGAAGTGCGCGGCTACACCGGCGATGTCAACCCGGACACCGAAGCCCGCGCCGTCGCACAGATTGAAAAAGCCATTACCGGCCTGAAAGACCTCAACAGCGTCTTCGGCGCCAGCCAGCAAAGCGCACTGAGCGCGCTGGAAACCGCCCTCGGCGCCTACCGCAGCGCCCTGCAGAACTACAAGGCCGCTAACGCGAATATCGTCGCTGCCCGCGCCGAAATGACCACCCAGGGTGCCGACATCGTCACGCTCAGTGACAAGCTGTATGACATCCAGCTCACTCGTCGCGATGCCGAAAGTACCCAGGCGCGCAGCCTGCAACTGATCAGCACCCTGCTGGCGTTGCTGGTTGGCATCATCGCTGCCTGGGTGATCACCCGCCAGATCACACGCCCACTGCAAGACACCCTGGCGGTGGTCGAGCGCATCGCTTCCGGCGACCTGAGCCACAACATCCAGGTTACCCGCCGGGATGAACTGGGCGTGCTGCAACAAGGTATCCAGCGCATGGGCACCACCTTGCGTGAATTGATCAGCGGCATCCGTGACGGTGTGACGCAAATCGCCAGTGCCGCCGAAGAGTTGTCGGCCGTTACCGAACAGACCAGCGCGGGCGTCAACAGCCAAAAGGTCGAGACCGATCAGGTCGCCACCGCCATGCATGAAATGACCGCGACGGTGCAGGAAGTCGCGCGTAACGCAGAGCAAGCCTCCCAGGCGGCCTCCGACGCTGACGGCCAAGCCCGCGAGGGTGACAAGGTGGTCGCCGAAGCTATCGCCCAGATCGAGCGCCTGGCTGACGAAGTGGCGCGCTCCACCGACGCCATGTCGCATCTGCAACAAGAGAGCAACAAGATCGGCAGCGTGATGGACGTGATCAAGGCCGTGGCCGAGCAAACCAACCTGTTGGCCCTCAACGCGGCCATTGAAGCCGCCCGTGCCGGTGAAGCCGGGCGTGGCTTTGCCGTGGTCGCCGATGAGGTGCGCGGCCTTGCTCAGCGCACGCAGAAATCCACCGAGGAAATCGAAGGCCTGGTCGCCGGTTTGCAGAACGGCACCCAGCAGGTGGCCAACGTGATGAACAACAGCCGCAGCCTCACCGACAGCAGTGTCGAACTGACCCGCAAGGCCGGCGCCTCCCTGGAAAACATCACCCGTACGGTGTCGAACATCCAGTCGATGAATCAGCAGATCGCGGCGGCCGCCGAACAGCAAAGTGCCGTGGCTGAAGAGATCAGCCGCAGCATCGTGAATGTGCGCGATGTGTCGGAGCAGACGGCGACCGCCAGCAACGAGACCGCCAAGTCGAGCGTGGAGCTGGCGCGATTGGGGAGCCAGTTGCAGCAGATGGTCAGTCATTTCCGGGTGTAAATAGCGCTATCACTGTGGCGAGGGAGCTTGCTCCCGCTGGGCCGCGAAGCGGCCCTGATCAAGTTGATGCCGATTCGGACTTGAAAGCCCAGTGAATGCTTTGGGGGCTGCTACGCAGCCCAGCGGGAGCAAGCTCCCTCGCCACAGGCAAACTTAGACATACTCGGCCCTCCCTAGGTTGGGCCTTACCTCCAGCGCACTTACCGGAACACGTGAGCCTGGGATGCACATCACTGCTTCCTTTGAGGCTGCAAACCCGGCGACCAAGCGGGTTTGCAAAAAAAACCGCCCTACTAAGGCGGTTTTTTATTGCCTGCGATAAAACGCATGACAACGCCCCTCGTGAAAGCAACTCTACTACAGAGACGAAAACCCACCGCCCAGCGCCCCGCTACGCGCCAGGAAACGCCCCGAGCGCTGACCATTGGCCTGCCCCTCGCTGTAGCTCAACACGCCATTGACCCACACCCGCTCAATCCCCTGCGCCGCCCGCTGCGGCTCCTTGAAATCCGCCACATCCCGTACGTGCAAAGGGTCAAACAACACCAGGTCAGCCCAATATCCCTCACGAATCTCTCCGCGTTCGGTCAGGCCAAACCGCGCCGCCGACAGGCCGGTCATCTTGTGCACCGCCGTGTGCAGCGGGAACAGCCCTACGTCCCGACTGAAATGCCCCAGCACACGGGGAAACGCGCCCCACAAACGCGGATGAGGGAACGGGTCTTCAGGCAACCCATCGGACCCCACCATCGACAGCGGATGCGCGAGGATGCGTCGCACATCGGCCTCATCCATCCCGTAGTACACCGCGCCAGCCGGTTGCAGGCGACGGGCCGCGTCCATCAGCGAAAGCCCCCATTTGGCGGCAATGTCCTGCAGATCGCGCCCGCCCACTTCCGGGTGCGGCGTCGACCACGTGATGGTAATGCGAAACGCATCGGTGACTTGCTTCAAGTCCAGGGTCGATGAGCTGGCCGCATAGGGATAACAGTCACACCCCACCGGATGCGTTTTCGCCGCCTGCTCCAGCGACGCCAGCAATTGCGGACTGCGCCCCCAGTTCCCCGCACCGGCGCATTTGAGGTGAGAAATGATCACCGGCGCCTTGGCGTGCCGACCAATCAGAAACGCCTCATCCATGGCCTCCAGCACCGGCTCGAATTCGCTGCGCAAATGGGTGGTGTACACCGCACCGAAGGCCGTCAGCTCTTCACTCAGTTGCAGCACCTCATCGGTCGTTGCATTGAACGCGCTGGCGTAGGCCAGGCCTGTGGATAAGCCCAGGGCACCCGCCTCAAGGCTCTCCTGCAACTGCCCACGCATGGCAGCAATTTCATCCGGTGTGGCGGTACGCTGCAAATCGTCCATGTGGTTGCTGCGCAGCGCCGTATGGCCGACCAATGCAGCCACGTTGACGGCCGGCTGGGCGCCTTCGACTGCAGCGCGATAATCGGCAAAGCGCGGGTAAGTGAACGCAGCACGCGTGCCCAACAAATTCATCGGGTCCGGCGGATCGCCGCGCAAACTCACCGGCGCGGCGCTGATGCCACAGTTGCCGACAATCACCGTCGTCACGCCCTGGCTGAGCTTGGGCAGCATCTGCGGATGGCGGATCACCACCGTGTCATCGTGGGTGTGCACATCGACAAACCCCGGCGCCAGTACCAGGCCGCGGGCGTCGACTTCATGTGCGGCAGTAAGCGTTGCCAGATCACCGATCGTCTCGATACGTCCAGCCAACACCCCCACATCGGCGAGATAGCCCGGCGTGTTGCTGCCATCAATGATCAGCGCCTGACGTATCAACGTGTCGTACTTCATCTCAATCTCCAAGGGGCAGGCTGTCGGGGCCGCCGCGATAATCGTCCAGGGCCAGCTTGATCCGGCGCAGCCGCTCCTGGTTGTCGTCCGGCTGGGCCAACGCCAGTTCGGTGGCAAGCAGATCTATGGCCAGCAGCATGCCGTAGCGCGCTGCGGTGGGCTTGTAGATAAAACTGGTTTCGGCCGGTTGCAGCGCCAGCACGACGTCCGCCAACTGCGCCAATGGCGAGTTGGCCAGGGTGATCGCGATGATGCGTGCCTCGTAGTTGCGCGCCAGTGCGACCACGTCGAGCAATTCAGGGGTCAACCCCGTGAGCGAGCAGACGATCAGCGCCTGTTCCGGCCCCAGTGTCGCCGCCGTGACGCGCATCATCACCGGGTCATGGCTGGCGGCAATCGAATAACCCAGGCGCACCAGACGCACCTGCAACTCATCGCTGCACAGGCTTGATGGGCCGCCCATACCGAAGGCATGGATCATCCGCGCCTTGCTCAACACACTGACCGCATCGGCAAAACTCGCCTGGCTGAACCCTGACAGGTGCTGACGCAGCGTGGCCTCGATATCGCCCAGGATCTGTCGATGAAAGGCCGATTGCTCCGGCAGACCCGCCGGGTCCAGGAAGCGGCTGCCGACGCCGCTGGCCTGCGCCAGTTGCAGGCGCAGGTCACGCAAGTCGCGGCACCCCACACTGCGTGCAAACCGCGATAACGTGGCCGTGCTGACCTCGGCCCGCAACGACAACGCCTCCAGGCTGGCCGACGCCGCAAAGCCCACATCATCGAGCATCAGCTTGGCGATACGCCCTTCACCGGCACTGAATGAATCCTGGCGGGCGCGAATCTGGTAAAGGATGTCCATGGTGGCTCCGGGTTACACAATCAGGCTCATAGGACCAGAGACAAGCCGTAGGTCAGGCCGAACGCAATCACCGAAATCAGCGTCTCCAGCACGGTCCAGGTCTTGAAGGTCTGGATGACCGTCATATTGAAGTATTCCTTGATCAGCCAGAAGCCGCCGTCGTTAACGTGGGAAAAGATCACCGAACCTGCGCCGGTAGCCAGCACCAGCAACTCGGGATGTGGATAACCCAAGCCCATGGCAACCGGTGCCACCACGCCGGACGCGGTGGTCATGGCAACGGTGGCCGAGCCAGTGGCAATACGCATCAACGCAGCAAACAGCCAGCCCATCACCAGCGGCGACAGCTGGAAAGCATGGGCTAGGCCGAGAATTTCATGGGTGACGCCTGCGTCCACCAGAATCCGATTCAAACCGCCGCCCGCCCCCACCAGCAAGGTGATGCTCGCAGTCGGCGCCAGGCATTCGTTGGTGAACTTGAGGATCGATTCGCGGTTGAAGCCTTGGGCAATCCCCAAGGTCCAGAAGCTGACAAGGGTCGCCACCAGCAGCGCGATCACCGAGTTGCCGATAAACAACAGGAACTGATTGAACCCGGTGCCCGGCGTGGAAAGCACGTTGGCCCAGCCGCCGATCATCATCAGCACCACCGGCAACAGGATGGTGCCCATGGTCAGCGTGAAACTCGGCAAGCGCGTACGCGGTTCGCGCTCGATGAACTGACGTTCCAGCGGGTTTTGCGCCGGCAACTGAATACGCGGCACGATGAATTTGGCGTAGACCGGGCCTGCAATGATCGCCGTCGGAATACCGATCAGGATCGCATACAGCACGGTCTGCCCCACCGATGCGTTATACGCCAGCACCGCCATCATCGCCGCCGGGTGCGGGGGCACCAGCGCATGCACCACCGACAGGCCGGCCACCATCGGCAGGCCGACCATCAGGATCGACACGCCCACCCGCCGCGCCACGGTAAACGCGATGGGCACCAGCAACACAAACCCGACCTCGAAAAACAGCGGCAACCCCACCAGGAACGCAATACACACCATCGCCCAATGCGCGTTACGCTCGCCGAAGCGGTTGATCAACGTACGCGCCACCTGCTCGGCGCCACCGGACTCGGCCATCATCTTGCCGAGCATGGTGCCCAACGCGACCACCAGCGCAATATGCCCCAGGGTTTTACCAACGCCCGCTTCATACGAGCCCATGATCGTGTCCGCCGGCATCCCGGCCATCAGCGCCAGGCCGATGGACACCAGGGTGATGACGATAAACGGGTTGAGACGGTAACGTGCAATCAGCACGATCAAAGCAATGATGGCGATGGCAGCGTATGCCAATAGCCCGAAGCCCGGTGATGCGGCCATGCGGTACTCCTCGGAAAGGGTCACGTCGAATAGGTTGTGAAACTCATAAATCATTCCCAGGTGGTATTTTCAATTTTTATGAAATTAATTTTCGCCCACGGATAAGCGCCGTCGCGTTGGGACATGCCCAACACCCGTGCATGAAAATCCGGGGGGTGTTCTTACATGAAGATCAGAGAACAACGGAAACTCAAGCGCCCGCCCCAAGTCATAGAATGCGCATTCACTCACGCCCAGGAAAACCGACCATGATTCGCCCATCCCTCGCCGCCGGCGCCCTGCTGCTCGCCCTGTGCGGCACAGCTTCAGCTGCCGATAACGCCGTGTTGAACAAGTGCATGGACAGCGCCAACACCACCGCCGACATGGTCGGTTGCAATACCCAGGCTGCCAAAGTGCAGGACGAACGCCTGAACAGAGCTTACAAGACTGCGCTTGCCGCTCAGGACGGCCCACGTAAACAGCAACTGCAAGACGTGCAGCGCCTGTGGATAAAGTACCGTGACGCCAATTGCGCCTTCGCCGGCAGCGCAACCGGCGGCAGCATCGATCAGGTCAATGGCTCGGGCTGCGTGGTGGACATGACCCAGACCCGCGCCCAGGAATTGGAAGACCTGGTCGGGCCTTGATCAATCCGGTTGAACGCGGGCACGCTTGAGCAGCTTCTTGCAGCGCTCCGACAAATGCAGCACCCGCAGGTGCTTGCCCGCCTTGGCGTAACGCTCGCGCAAAGTCATCAACGCGGCAATCGCCGAATAGTCGACAAAGCTCAGGTGACGGCAATCCAGCGTCACCTGGGCCGGGTCATTGGCCGGGTCGAACTGGTTCAGAAACGGCGTGGTCGAGGCGAAAAACAATGTGCCGTGCAGGCGGTAGAGTTTGCTGCCATCGGCCTCCAGCGACTCATCGGCGTACAGCTCACGCGCCTGTTGCCAGGCGAAGTTGAGCGCCGCAATCACAATGCCGCATAACACAGCGGTCGCCAGGTCAGTGAACACCGTGATCACCGTCACCGCGAGAATCACCAGCACATCGTTGAACGGCACCTTGTTGATCACCCGCAGCGACGCCCAGGCGAAGGTCTGCTGGGACACCACGAACATCACCCCGACCAGCGCCGCCAGCGGAATCCGCTCGATCAACGGCGACAGAAACAGAATGAACAACAGGATCATCACCCCGGCAAACACGCCGGAAAACCGCCCGCGCCCGCCCGAGCTGAGGTTGATCACGGTTTGCCCGATCATCGCGCAACCGCCCATGCCGCCGAACAGTCCCGAGACCATATTCGCGGCGCCCAGGGCCACGCTTTCGCGGTCAGGGTAGCCACGGGTTTCGGTGATTTCGTCGGTGAGGTTCAGGGTCAGCAGGGTCTCCAGCAGCCCGACCATGGCCATCAGGAACGCATAGGGCGCGATGATGCCGAGGGTTTGCAGGGTCCAGGGGATTTGCGGCAGCGCAAAGGTCGGCAGGCCGCCGGCAATGTGGGCCATGTCGCCCAATGTGCGCGTCGGCAGGCCAAGCAGGTACACCGCCAGGCCCACGCCAAGAATCGCCACCAAGGCAGGCGGCACCGCGCGGGTCAGGCGTGGCAACAGATAGACGATGGTCATGGTGACCAGCACCAGCCCCGCCATCACGTACAACGGTGTGCCGCTGAGCCAGGTGTCACCGCTCTTGAAGTGCTCCAACTGCGCCAGCGCGATGATGATCGCCAAGCCGTTGACGAAGCCGAGCATCACCGGGTGCGGCACCATGCGCACCAGCTTGCCCAGGCGCAGGACGCCAAAGGCAATCATGATCAGCCCGCCCAGCAACACCGTCGCCAGCAGGTACTCCACGCCGTGCTGCACCACCAGTGCGACGATCACCACCGCCATTGAGCCGGCGGCGCCCGAGACCATACCCGGCCGGCCGCCGAACAACGCGGTGAGGGTGCAGATGATAAAGGCGCCGTAGAGCCCCATCAGCGGGTTGAGGTGGGCCACCAGGGCAAAGGCGATGCATTCGGGCAACAGCGCAAAAGACGTGGTGAGGCCGGCCAGGGCATCGGCGCGCAGACGGGAGAGCTTCATGAGGTACCAGGGCATTGCGGGGATAAGGCGGGGAATGGTACGGAAATGAGGCGGGTGGGGATAGCCTTATGGACCGAGTCGTGCCTATCGGGAGCAAGCCCCCTCCCACAATTGCCTGCATTCCAGAGTTGGAACGCGGTCAACTGTGGGAGGGGGCTTGCTCCCGATAGGCAGCGACACGGTATCAAACGAACATCAAACCATCTCGTGGCGAATCCACTCGATTACCGACTGACGCTTGGGCTCCCATCCCAACAACTCACGGGCCTGTTTGCCCCGCACCCGGCTGTTGGAGCCCAGGCCATAGTTGGCCATTTCATAGCCCCACTCGGCTTCAGCTTCGGCCAATGGCCAATCCTGGGGTTGACCCAGCTTCAGGGCTTCGGCCATGGCGCGGGTCATGTCGGCAAACGCCGCTTCGCCGCTTTCTACAAAGTAGAAAGTGCCCGGTACGTTCCGGGTCAGGGCCAGCAGGTACAGGGCCACCACGTCTTCAATATGCACGTTGGACCAAATGTTCTGCCCCGGGCCGACATGGCGCACCACCCCACTCTTGCGCGCCTGCTTGAGCAAACGCGGCAATTGCACGCTGTCACGCTTCACGCCCAGGCTGTGTCCGTAGATCAGGGTGTTGCAGATCACCGCCGAGTTGACGCCCTCGTGGGCGGCAGCGAGGATCAGATTGTCGATGGCCACCCGCGCGGCCTTGTCGACCGTCGGCTCCGGCAGGTTGTCTTCAAAATAGATCACATCGCTGGCCTTGCCGCCCGACGCATCACCCACGATGCTCGAACCGCTGGTGTGCAGGAACGGCTTGTTCGAGCCTTTCAAGGCGGCGAGCAACGTTTCTACAGCGCCACGATGGTCGCTGCTGGCGGCGTTGATCACCGCATCCGCTTGCCGGGCTTGCGCGGTCAACAGCGCGGCATCCTCGAGCGTGCCGATCACCGGGGTGATGCCCAGGGCGGTCAGTTCAGCCGCCTGTTCGGCGCTGCGTACCAGACCGGTCACGGTGTGGCCGGCCTTGACCAGGCCGGTGGCGATGGAGCCGCCGATAAAACCGGCTGCACCGGTTACGAATACGTTCATGGAGTGTGCTCCTGACGAGATCAATGTGGGAGCCAGTATCTGCCCCCCCCTCCCCGTCGAATAAGCCCTCCGCACCCAATTCACTCTTGCGCTCAAGTCACGAATCAGCGGGCATACCGCGCCAGCTTGGCCTGGATAAAGTCCAGGAAGCACTGGATGCGCAGCGCCAGTTGCGAGTTGCGGTAAAACACCGCGTTGATCGGCTGGCGGTAACCACTGTTGAATGTTTCCAGCACCGGCACCAGGCGCCCGGCGTGGATGTCTTCGAAGGTCATGAAGTTGGACAGGCAGCAAATGCCCTGCCCTTCCAGCGCCAGATGCCGCAGGGTCTCGCCGCTGGAGGCGGCGATGCCGGGTCGGATCAGCCAGCGGTCGCCTTCCACGTGGCGCAGCGGCCAATGGTTGAGGGTTTCGGTCTGGGTGAACCCCAGCAAGGTGTGATCCGCCAATTCGGCCACCGTGCTCGGTGTGCCGTACTGCTTGAGGTAGGTGGGGCTGGCCAGGATGTGCAACGGCGACCAGCCCAGGGAGCGCGCATGCAGGGTCGAATCGGCCAGCGTACCGATGCGGATGGCAATGTCGGTGCTCTGTTCCAGCAGGTCGATGATCAGATCATCGCTGTTCAGTTCCAGCTGGATATCGGGGTAGAGGCTGCGAAACTCGGCGATGTACGGCAATATCCCATGCAGCATGAACGGTACGGCAGCATTGATGCGCAAGCGCCCGGCAGGTTTTTTCTGGCGTGACGACAGGCGTTCTTCCAACTCATCCATCTGCGCCAGGATCACCTTGGCCTGCTCAAAGAAGTACTTGCCCTCTTCGGTCAGGTCCATGCGCCGCGTGGTGCGATTGATCAGCGTCGTCTCGAGCTTGGCTTCCAGGCGCGACAGGGTGCGGCTGACCGCCGACGGCGTCTGCCCGACCTGCTCCGCCGCAGCGGAAATCGAGCCGCATTCAATCACGCTGACGAAGGTTTGTAGCTCATCGGATCGGGCTTTCACAGACTGTCCTCTTTTCGGGTCCCTGCAAAAATACCCTTAACGGGAACGCACGAATAAGCCTTTTCAACCGCCAACCAGCAAATGACCGCCCAATAGCGCCATGCCGACAAAAAACACGCGCTTGAACACCGCCGCACTGATGCGTTGGCGCACGACCTGGCCGAGCCACATCCCCAGCAACGCAGGCACCATGGCCAACAGTGACGCATTGATTTCCCCAGCGCCCAACGTGCCACGCCAAAGCAGCCCGGCCGCCAGTGCCAGTGTAGAAACGCTGAACGACAGCCCCAGCGCCTGCACCAGTTGATCGCGATTCAAGCCCATGGCCTGCAGATACGGCACCGCCGGGATCACGAAGACGCCAGTGGCCGAAGTGATGACGCCGGTGATCAGCCCACACACCGGGCCCAGCCAGCGTTCGGTCTCGGGCTTGACCTTGAACGTGGGCAAGCACAACCCGCTCAGTGCATACACCAGCAACGCAGCGCCCAACGCACGCACCGCCCCATGGCCACCGTCCATTCTCAGCCACTGCGTGCCGAGCCCGGTGCCGAGGAAAATCAGTAGCAGCATCGGCCACAGGCGCTTGAGCAAGCCACTCAAATGGCCGCCAAAGGCCAGTTGCCAGAGGTTGGTCACCATTGAGGGAATGATCAGCAATGCCGCAGCCTGTGTCGGTAACATAGCCAGGCCGAGCAATCCCATGGCCACCGTGGGCAGCCCGAGGCCGATCACGCCCTTGACGGTACCGGCCAGCAAAAACGTGCCAGCTACCCACAACGTCAGGGCCGGGCCTATGTTCTGGTAGAACGCGAGGAAAGTATTCATGCCGCGATTGTGGCGTTTTCCGAGCTGGCCGAAAATTCGCCATATACTGAGGCAGACTCTTGTTTTGCCGTAGGCACATGCCATGCACTTTGACCTGATCGACCTGCGCCTCTACTTGCATATCCTCGACACCGGCAATATCACCGCAGGCGCGGCGCGCAGCCATTTATCGCTGGCGGCGGCCAGCGCACGCATCCGCGCGATGGAAGCGTCGCTGGGGATCGCGTGCCTTGAGCGCGGCCGTCGCGGTGTCACGCCCACCGCCGCCGGCAAAGCCCTGGCCCGGCATGCCCGCTTGCTGTTGCAACAGGCCGAGCACTTGCAACAGGACCTGGCGGAATACGCCAAGGGGATCAAGGGCCAGGTGCGCCTGTTGTGCAACACCACGGCCCTGAGCGAATACCTGCCGGAATTGCTGGCGGACTTTTTGCGCGAACACCCCAACCTCGAGATCGACCTGCAGGAACTGCCGAGCCTGCGTATCACCCAGTCCTTGCGCCAAGGCACGGCAGACCTGGGGATCATCTCCGACGCCGTGGATACCCATGGCCTGCAAACCCTGGCGTTTCGCGATGACCCGCTGGTGTTGATCCTGCCCCTCGAGCATCCCTTGGCAGCCGGCACCGTGAGTTTTATCGACAGCCTGCAACACGACTTCGTCGGCCTGAGCGCCGACAGCGCGCTGTCGATCTACCTGGAGGAACAGGCGCTGCACAGCGGGTTTCGCTTGCAGACGCGCATCCGTGCCGAAGGGTTTGAGGGGGTGATGCGCATGGTCGCCCGCGGTGCCGGCCTGGGCATCGTGCCCCAGGCCGCCCTGGACCGCTGGCCGTCGCAACATCGCTTCAAGGCCCAACCATTGCGAGAAGCGTGGGCCTGCCGACAGCTGCTGCTGTGCGCACGCTCGTTCGAACATCTACCGGGTTACGCCAAGGCTTTGTTCGATGCCTTGGCCCTGCCCTTGCGGAAAAACCCGTAGTACACCGCCGACAGAATCAGCAGGAACGGCACGCCGAACACCAGGGTCATCTTGAACGCCTCGGTGAAGTACGTGGTGATCATCACCGCCCCCATCAGCACCAGGCCCAGCAAAGTGCTGTAGGGAAAAAGCCGCAGTTGGAACGACAGCTTCGGCCCGCCATGGCGTTGGCGATAGCGGCGGAAGAACAGGTGCGTGAGGAAGATCATGAACCAGGTGAAGATCGCACCGAACATCGAAATCGCCATCATCAGGGTGAACGAGCTTTCCGGGTACACCACGTTCAACAAGGTCGCCAAGGCAATCCCCGAGCTGGACAACAGCAAGGCATTCAGCGGAATGCCGCTCTTGCTCAACGCCCCCATGGACTTGGGGGCAAACCCTGCACGGGACAGGCTGAACAGCATGCGCGTGGTGATGTAGAGCTGGCTGTTCATCGCCGACAGCGCCGCGATCAGGATCACGAAATTCATCACGCCGGTGGCGCCGGGAATACCGATGGTCTGCATCACCGTGACAAACGGACTCTGGGTTTGCCCGGCCTGGCTCCACGGCACGATGGCAAGCATCAGGGCCAGGGTCAGCAGATAGAACACCACCAGGCGCACGATGGTCGCACGGAAGGCCTTTTTCACTGCCTGCTCGGGGTCTGCCGCTTCACCGGCGGCGACTGCGATCATCTCCACGCTCAAATAGCTGAAGATCGACACGATCACCGCGATCCACATACCGCTCAGGCCATGCGGGAAAAAACCGTCGTGAGACGTGTAGTTGTGCACGCCGTATTCCGGGTTGCCGGAGCCGAACACCACGTACACCGCAAGGATGATGAAGCCGACGATGGCGCTGATCTTGATCGTCGAGAACCAGTACTCGAAGTTGCCGAAGGTTTTCACGCTGATCGCATTGAGCAGGATCAGCACACTGGAAAACGACACGATCCACACCCACTCTGGCACATTGGCGAACCAGTACTTCATGTACATCGCCACCGCAGTGACCTCGGCACCCACCGCCAGCACAATCGCCGCCCAGTACGCATAGCGCACGAGGAAACCGGCCAGCGGGCTGATGTAGAACTCGGCATAGGCGCCAAAGGAGCCCGAGGTGGAATGAGCCACCGTCATCTCCGCCAGGCAGCCCATCAACAGCAAGGTGATCAACGCGCCGATGGCGTAGCTCACCAGCACACTGGGCCCGGCGTAGCCGATGGCATAGGCGCTGCCCATGAACAGCCCGGTGCCGATGGCGCCACCGATGGCGATCATGCTCATCTGGCCGGAGGTGAGCTGGCGCCTCAGGCCCAGTTCGCGGTGGGTGATCTCTGCAAAGCCGTGGTCTGGCGTGGTCACGTGGTGTGCCCCTTTATTATTGTGATTGCACAGTGGGTGTGGTGTTGGCGCAGTTACTGTGGAAGGGGGCTTGCTCCCGATGGCGGTCTGAAGTCAAAGCATTGGGTGACTGACACACCGCTATCGGGAGCAAGCCCCCTCCCACATTTAGACCTGCATGCCTGTCAGGTGACGCTGTTGCGCACCTTGAATTGCGGCTGGTCCCAGGTGCGGTTGTCGAGGATTTCGCCAAGGATCTGCACGGCGTCAAATACCTCGGTAAAGCCGGTGTAAAGCGGGGTAAACCCAAAGCGCATGATGCGCGGCTCGCGGTAATCACCGATCACGCCACGGGCGATCAACGCCTGGATCACCGCATAGCCTTCTGGGTGTTCGAAACTCACATGGCTGCCACGCCGGGCATGCTCACGGGGCGTGATCAACACCAGGCCGTGGGCGGCGCAACGGGTTTCAACCAATGCGATAAACAGGTCGGTCAACGCCAGGGATTTTTTGCGCAGGCTGGCCATATCGGTCTGGGCAAAAATCTCCAGGCCGCATTCCACCATGGCCAGCGAAGTGATCGGCTGGGTGCCGCACAGATAACGCGCGATGCCGACGCTGGGGGCGTAGGTCGATTCCATGGCGAACTGTCGGGTATGCCCAAACCACCCCGACAACGGCTGGCGCACCACATCCACCAGCGCCGGGTTGACCCACACAAACGCCTGGGAACCCGGCCCACCGTTGAGGTACTTGTAGGTGCAACCAATCGCGTAATCGGCCTCGGCCTGGTGCAGATCAATGGGGACTGCGCCCGCCGAATGAGCCAGGTCCCAGAGGCTCAGCGCACCGCATTCATGGCTCAAGGCCGTGAGCGCCTGCATGTCGTACATGTAGCCGGTCTTGTAGTTGACGTGGGTGAGCATCACCACCGCGACATCCTGGTCGATGGCCTGGGGCAGTTCATCCGGGCTGTTCACCAGGCGTAGGCAATAGCCTTGCTGCAGCAACTCGGCCAGGCCTTCGGCGATATACAAATCGGTCGGGAAGTTACTCACCTCGCTGACGATGACCTTGCGCTGAGGCTGGCGTTGGCGCTGCACGCTCAACGCGGCGCTGAGCACCTTGAACAAGTTGATGGACGTGGTATCGGTGATCGCCACTTCGCCATCCCGTGCACCGATCAATGGTGCCAGGCGATCGCCCAGACGCAGTGACAACTGTGCCCAACCGGCGCTGTTCCAACTGCGAATCAAGCCATCGCCCCATTCCTCGGCGATCACCTGTTGCGCACGCTCAAGGGCCGCCACCGGGCGGGCGCCGAGGGAATTGCCGTCGAGGTAGATCACCCCCGCAGGCAGGGCGAACCGGTTGCGCAACGGGGCAAGGGGATCCTCGGCATCGAGGGCTTGGCAGTGGCTTCGAGTGGTCATGGGCGGTCCTGGTTTTTATAAGTGACGTTGAGCCAAATAATGAACGAAGTTTTAGAGAATTTTCGTGCAAAGTGCCGCGCAACAGGCTAATTAAGCTGTAGGAAATTCGAATTTAACCCCCAAACACGCGGATTTATTCTAAGCATGATTCTCGACGCCACCGACCTGCGCCTCCTGCATTTCCTGCAACAGGATGGCCGTATCAGCAATCAGGAACTGGCGGAAAAAGTCGCGCTGTCGCCGTCCGCCTGCCTGCGCCGTTTGCGCCTGCTGGAGAGCGAGGGAATCATCAGCGGCTACCGCGCCGTATTGAATGCCGAGCGGTTGGGCATCGAGCTGGAGGCCATCGTGCACCTGTCGCTGCGCCAGGATGTGGAGGACTGGCATGAGACGTTCATCAAGAAGGTGCAAGGCTGGCCGGAGGTGGCCAGTGCCTACGTGATTACCGGAGCGAGCAACTATGTGTTGCGCGTGCAGGCGCGCAACCTCAAGCACTTTTCGGACTTTATCGTGAACCACCTGAACCGCACGGCGGGGGTGATGGATATACGTTCGGAGATTGTGTTGCAGAAGATCAAGGATCGGGACGAAGTGCTCGACCTGGTAGTGCGCAAATAACGCCGACAATACAGATCCAATGTGGGAGGGGGCTTGCCCCCGATAGCGGTGCATCAGTCGACATATCAGCCACTGACACACCGCGATCGGGAGCAAGCCCCCTCCCACATTTTTTGACCGCGTTCAGTCTTCCAGGGCACGCACTCGCTGCATGCGCTTTTGCTCTACCGGCGCGGCGGCGGTTTGCAACTCAAAGTCAAAATCAATCTGCGCAAAACGCCCTTCCACACCCAGCTCCCGTGCCAGCTGCGGGTCGTCACTGAAACGGATCTCGGCAATCAACTCGTCGCGTGTCGCATAGGCAAAGTCATCATGCAGGTACGGGTCATCCGACAGGTTGATCTGCGTGGTCAAGTGCCGGTACCCCGGCGCCGAAATGAAGAAGTGAATATGCGCCGGCCGCTGCCCATGACGCCCCAGTTGATCGAGCAACTGCTGAGTCGGGCCGGTCGGTGGGCAGCCGTAGCCGGACGGCACGATGCTGCGAAAACGGTAGTTGCCCTGGGCATCGGTCTCGATGCGCCGGCGCAGGTTGAACTCCGATTGCGTGGGGTCGAACCACGAATAAGTGCCGCCGGTATTGGCCTGCCACACATCCACAATCGCCCCCGCCAGCGGCTTGCCGTCGGTGTCGCGCACCTGCCCGCGCATAAACAGCGGCACCGCGTCATCCAGGCCATCATCCAGCCGTGCTTCGTACTTGCTCAGCGGCGCCCCGGCCACATACAGCGGACCTTCGATGGTGCGCGGCGTACCGCCGGACTTGCCCGCTTGCTCATCGGCAGCGTCCATCAGCAGGTCCAGGTAATGCTCAAGGCCAAGTCCGGCCGCGAGCAAACCGGCCTCCTGGTGCTTGCCCAACTCATTGAGGTAATTGACCGCCTTCCAGAACTCTTCCGGAGTCACTTCCAGGTCTTCGATGATGTTTACGGTGTCGCGCAAAATACGGTAGATCAGGGTCTTGGTGCGCGGGTTGCCGCCGTCATTGAGGTTACCGCTGACTTCTTCAAGAAACTGTTGGGCGTGCAGCGTCTGGGACAGTCGGATGGACATGGTGCATTCCTCATCTTGTAGTTATTCGGTGTAGAAGCAGGCTTAACGGTCGTCGTCATGGATCGACGATGGGTGACGACACAGAGCGTTCACCTCGATCGTCATATAAGGGAACAGCGGCAATTGCATCAGCAGGTCGTGCAGCGCTTGCACGCTGTCGACATCGAACACGCTGTAGTTGGCGTAATGCCCGGCGATCCGCCACAGGTGGCGCCACTGGCCCTCTTGCTGCAGGCGCTGCGCCAAGGCTTTCTCTTCGGCCTTCAAGGCCGCTGCACGTTCGGGGTTCATGTCCAAAGGCAGGTTCACGGTCATTTTTACGTGGAACAACATGGCAGGCGCCTCTTAGTGTTTATCACGACGCGAGAACGCCAGGCGCTCTTCATCGATGGCCAGGCCCAGGCCCGGTGCGGTGGAGACATGCAGTTGGAAATCGCGATACACCGGTGGCTCGGTCAGGATGTCCTCGGTGAGCAGCAGCGGACCGAACAGTTCGGTGCCCCACGCCAACTGGTTCAGCGTGAGAAAGGCATGGGCCGAAGCCAGGGTGCCGATTCCCCCTTCGAGCATGGTGCCGCCATACAGGCCGATACCTGCCGCTTCGGCAATCGCAGCGGTGTGCAATACGGCGCGCGGGCCGCCATTCTTGGCGATCTTCAGGGCGAACACCGAGGCGGCGCCTTCGCGAGCCAGGTTGAAGGAGTCTTCCACACACTCGATAGACTCATCGGCCATGATCGGCGCCGGGCTCGACAGGTTGAGTCGCGCCATGCCCCCACGGTTGTTACGCGAGATCGGTTGTTCGATCAGATCGATACCGTTATCGCCCAGCACCCTGCACGCGCGCAGGGCCACCGCCTCGTCCCAGGCCTGGTTGACGTCGACCCGCACACTGGCACGATCGCCCAGGGCCTTTTTGATCGCGATCACATGGGCCAGGTCACGGTCCACCTCACCCGCGCCGATCTTCAATTTGAACAGGCGATGGCGACGCAGGTCGAGCATCTTCTCGGCCTCGGCAATGTCTTGCTCGGTATTGCCGCTGGCTAGGGTCCAGGCCACCGGCAAGGCATCACGTACACGCCCGCCGAGCAGTTCGCTGACCGGCAGATCGAGGCGTTTGCCGAGGGCGTCGAGCAAGGCCGTTTCGATGCCGGATTTGGCGAAGGTGTTGCCGCGAATGTGGCGTGCAAGGCGCAGCATGGCCGCGTTGATATTGCTCGCGTCCTGGCCGATCAGCAGCGGTGCGAAGTGCCGGTCGATGTTGACCTTGATGCTGTCCGGGCTCTCGTTGCCGTAGCTCAGGCCCCCGATGGTGGTGGCTTCGCCGAGGCCTTCGATACCGTCGCTGCAACGCAGGCGGATGATCACCAGGGTCTGGTTCTGCATCGTGTGCATCGCCAGCTTGTGCGGGCGGATAGTCGGGAGGTCGACGATGATCGTCTCGATCGACTCGATGGTACAAATCGGCATAACTATACCCGCTGGGTTCTTTATGGGTTTGAGCCGATTCTGATGCGCAATTTCACGGGCTTCCAATATAGAATTGGTCTCACGCAATACCCTAAAGGTATCAAAGGAGTCGATATGGAACTGCGTCATCTGCGCTATTTCCGGGTACTGGGTGAAACCCTGAACTTCACCCGCGCCGCCGAACGCCTGCACATTGCCCAACCGCCGCTGAGCCGGCAGATCCAGCAGTTGGAAGATGAGCTGGGCGTGACGCTGCTGGAGCGCGGTCGGCCGCTGCGGCTGACCGAAGCCGGACGGTTTTTCTATGAGCACGCCAAGGTGCTGCTGGAGCAGTTGAACACGGTCTGCGACAACACGCGGCGCATCGGCCTGGGCGAGAAAACCTGGCTGGGCATCGGCTTTGCACCGTCGACCCTGTATGGCGTGCTGCCGGAATTGATCCGCCGGCTGCGCAATCACGAGACGCTGGAACTGGAGCTGGGGCTGTCGGAGATGACCACCTTGCAGCAGGTCGAAGCCCTCAAGGCAGGGCGCATTGATGTGGGTTTCGGGCGTATTCGCATCGACGACCCGGCCATCGTCCAGCGTGTGCTGGTGGAAGATAGGCTGGTGGCCGTGCTGCCGGCCGGCCACCCGTTGCTCGACGCGCCCGCGACCCTCGCTCAATTGGCCGCCGAGCCTTTCGTGCTCTACCCCGGCAACCCGCGCCCCAGCTATGCCGACCATGTGATCGCACTGTTCGACGCGCAGGGTTTGAGTCTCAAGGTTGCGCAATGGACCAACGAACTGCAGACCGCCATCGGCCTGGTCGGCGCAGGCATGGGCGTGACGCTGGTACCGGCCTCGGTGCAGGTGCTGCACCGCGCCGATATCGGCTACACACCGATAGTGGAAAGCACCGCGACCTCGCCGATCATTCTCAGCCGCCGGGTGAATGACCAGTCGCCTGGGCTCAGTCATTGCCTGCAACTGGTGGAAGCGTTGACAAACTAATGTGGGAGGGGGCTTGCTCCCGATAGCGGTGGTTCAGTCAACGCTGTATCGACTGGTACCCCGCCATCGGGAGCAAGCCTCCTCTCACATTGGATCTTCATGGGCTTCATAGACTGCGCAGCCGCTTGCGCTGCTGGGTCTGGCTCGGCGACTCATCGAACAGCTTGCGGTACTGCGCCGCAAACCGCCCCAGGTGGGTGAAGCCCCAGCCCAGGGCGATTTCGGAAATGGTGCGGGTAGCGCCGTGTTCGAGGATTTCCTGGCGCACCGCGCCCAGCCGGTATTTTTTCAGATAGGCCATGGGCGACAGGGCGAAGTACTTGCGGAACGCGTCGAACAGCTTGAACCGGGAGACACCTGCGGCGGTTTCCAGGTCTTCCAGGTGCACTGCTTCGCGGGCATTGTCGTGGATGTATTGCCGCGCACGGATCAGATAGTGCGGCAGTTTCACCCCGAGCACGTCGCGCAATTCTTCGGAGTAATTATTCGGCTGGGCCAGGATCAACCCCTTGATCAACGAGCTTTCCAGGTCCCGGGTAAACGCCGTCTGCTCATACAATTCGCTGCTGTGCTCCAGCTCCGCAATGAAGTAGCGCGCCATGCGCCACCAGGATGCCGAGGCGCCCTCCACCGCGTCCATCACCGACTCAAAACGCAGCGGTGCCTCAATCGGCCGTTGCAGCAGCCCCTCCAGCGACTCACTCATCGCCGCCCGCGTAATCACGACCTGCAACTTGCGGCAATCACCGGAAATCGCCAGTACCTGATGCTCGTTGGGCGAGATGATCACCCCTTGGTCGCGATTGGAGCTCAGGCGCTCACCGTTCTTGCTCAACTCTTGCTCGCCCACCAATGGCAGGCTGAGGCTATAGCTGCTGAAGTGCTCGGCGTCTTCGATGTCGATAGTCACATCCGTGCCGTATTCGATCACGCCCAGGGTGGTGGCGCGGGACTTGAGCACATTGGCGCTGTGATGGAAGCGCAGGCGTTCGGGCGTGGCCGTCACCAGGCGATGCGGCCCGCAAATACCGGACATCCAGCTGCGGGCGCCTTCCAGGTCGAAGCGTTGAATCGTTTGGCTGCTCATCAGGGTGCACCCACGGCGGTTAGGCATTTGCGCGCTCTGGCGGCGCGTCGTTGTGGTTTGACAGCAAGTAATGCGCCACGCCCGCTCAATTGCCAGCGGGTGGATAGCAATGGACGACTAAGTGGATAAGCGGTCGGCTTTTGCGACCATCGCCCTGCAAGACAGTAGCGCATCCCGTCACCGCCATGCACCGGGTTGGGTATTTGCTGCCCACTTATCCGGGGCAATTTTCCGGAGCAGGTTCCCCCATTAAGCGGATAGCCCACGCCCTGCCCTGCTGCCTCTAATAAACCACCGATTAGCCCTATCAAAAAGGTGCCTCCCATGAGTGGTGCAAGAAGCGTCGAGCAGTGGAAAACATTTATTGAAGGCTGCCTGGATTTTCGCCCGGTGGATGAAGTGTTCCGCATTGCCCGCGACATGTTCACCGAGCCGCAACTGTTCGACCTGGAGATGGAACTGATCTTCGAAAAGAACTGGATCTATGCCTGCCACGAAAGCGAACTGGCCAACAACCACGACTTCGTGACGATGCGCGCCGGGCGCCAGCCGATGATCATCACCCGCGACGGCGAAGGCCAGCTCAATGCACTGATCAACGCCTGCCAGCATCGCGGCACGACCCTGACGCGGGTCGGCAAAGGCAATCAATCCACCTTCACCTGCCCCTTCCATGCCTGGTGCTACAAGAGCGACGGCCGGTTGGTGAAGGTCAAGGCGCCAGGGGAATACCCGGAGGGTTTCGACAAGGCCACGCGCGGACTGAAAAAGGCACGTATCGAGAGCTACAAGGGCTTCGTGTTTATCAGCCTGGACGTGAATGGCAGCGACAGCCTGGAAGACTTCCTCGGCGATGCCAAAGTGTTCTTCGACATGATGGTCGCCCAGTCGGCCACCGGGGAGCTGGAAGTGCTGCCGGGCAAGTCCGCCTATACCTATGACGGCAACTGGAAGCTGCAGAACGAGAACGGCCTGGACGGTTATCACGTCAGCACCGTGCACTACAACTACGTGGCCACGGTGCAGCATCGCCAACAAGTGAATACCGAGAACGGCAGCGGGTCTGCCGCCACCCTGGACTACAGCAAGCTCGGTGCCGGCGACGCAAATACCGATGACGGCTGGTTCGCCTTCAACAATGGCCACAGCGTGCTGTTCAGCGATATGCCCAACCCCAGCGTGCGCTCCGGCTACGCCACCATCATGCCGCGCCTGGTGTCCGAACACGGCCAGCAAAAGGCCGAGTGGATGATGCACCGCCTGCGCAACCTGAATATCTACCCGAGCCTGTTCTTCCTCGACCAGATCAGCTCGCAGCTGCGCATCATCCGCCCGGTGGCGTGGAACAAGACCGAGATCATCAGCCAGTGCCTGGGGGTGAAGCACGAGTCTGACGCCGACCGTGAAAACCGCATCCGCCAGTTCGAAGACTTCTTCAACGTGTCCGGCATGGGCACCCCGGATGACCTGGTGGAGTTCCGCGAAGCCCAGCGCGGTTTCCAGGGCCGCCTGGAACGCTGGAGTGATATTTCCCGCGGCAGCCATCGCTGGGAAACCGGGCCTACGCCGAACAGCGAGGCCATCGGCATCCAACCGGCCATGACCGGCACCGAATTTACCCACGAAGGTTTGTATGTGAACCAGCACCGCAACTGGCAGCAGTTCCTGCTCAACGGGCTCGATCAAAAAGCCTTGAAACTGCGGGAGGTGAATTGATGAACGCGCAATTGCAGTACCGGATCGAGCAATTTTTCTACCGCAAGTCCGAACTGTGCGACGCCCAGGATTGGGACGCCTATGTGCAGTTGTTCGACCCGCAAAGCGAATTCCACCTGCCGCAATGGGATTCGGAACACGTCTATACCCGCGACCCCAAGCGGGAGATGTCGTTGATCTATTACGCCAACCGTTCGGGCCTGGAAGACCGCGTGTTCCGCTTGCGTACCGGCAAGGCGGCTTCGGCGACCCCGATGCCACGCACCTTGCACCTGATCAATAACGTGAGGATTGCCGAGCAGGCGGACGGCACGTTGGAGGTGCGCTTGAACTGGCACACGCTGTTCTACCGCCTGGCCACATCGGAGCAGTTTTACGGGCACGCTACATATCGCCTCAAACCCCATGGCGACAGCTGGTTGATCATGCGCAAACACACGTTGCTGCTCAACGACACCATCAACTCGGTGCTGGATTTCTATCACCTCTAACCACGTGTAGTGAGCGGGCTTGCCCCGCGCTGGGCTGCGTAGCGGCCCCAAAAAAACCAGGAGCGCTGCGCACTCCAGCGCGGGGCAAGCCCGCTCACTACAAGTTCGCATGCTGATGTGGAGCACAATGGATGAATCACAAAGTGGCCTTCAGTTTTGCCGACGGCAAGACCTTGTTCTTTCCCGTAGGCGCCCATGAAATCCTGCTGGATGCGGCCTTGCGCAACGGCATCAAGATCCCGCTGGATTGCCGCGAAGGCGTCTGTGGTACCTGCCAGGGACGTTGCGAGTCCGGCGAATACACCCAGGACTATGTGGACGACGAGGCGCTTTCCAGCCTCGACCTGCAACAGCGCAAGATGCTCAGTTGCCAGACCCGGGTGAAGTCCGATGCGACGTTCTATTTCGATTTTGACTCAAGCCTGTGCAACGCTGCGGGGCCGGTGCAGGTGCGCGGCACAGTCAGCGCGGTGCAGCAGGTGTCGGCCAGCACCGCGATCCTGCAGGTGCAGCTTGATCAACATCTGGATTTCCTGCCCGGCCAATACGCCCGCCTGGCGGTGCCCGGCACCGACAGTTGGCGTTCTTACTCTTTCGCCAACCATGCGGGCAAGGCGCTGCAATTCCTGGTGCGCCTGCTGCCGGACGGGGTGATGAGCAACTACTTGCGCGAGCGCTGCCAGGTCGGTGATGAAGTGCTGATGGAAGCGCCCTTGGGGGCGTTCTACCTCAGGCACGTCACTCAGCCGCTGGTGCTGGTAGCCGGCGGTACCGGGCTGTCGGCGTTACTGGGCATGCTCGATGAGCTGGCCGCCAACGGTTGTGAGCAACCAGTGCATCTGTATTACGGTGTGCGCGGCGCCGAAGACTTGTGCGAAGCGGCGCGTATTCAGGGCTATGCCTCGAAAATCGCTGATTTTCGCTACACCGAGGTCTTGAGTGACCCGTCCCCCGAGTGGCCTGGCAAGCGCGGCTACCTCACCGAACATTTCGACCTGGCCGAATTACGGGACAGATCGGCCGATATGTACCTGTGCGGCCCCCCTCCAATGGTCGAATCCATCCAACAATGGCTGACGGATCAGGCGCTTAACGACGTTCAGCTGTATTACGAAAAGTTCACGCAGAGTAATATCTGACCCTCAGTACTTCTGAGGGGCGGATGCGGCGTGCACTTACCCTAAGAAAAACAAGCAGAAGGGAATGTTAATGGCGGATGACATGGTTAACCCGGTGGGCCTCAAGCGTGGCCTGAAGAACCGGCATATTCAGCTGATCGCCTTGGGAGGGGCGATTGGCACGGGGTTGTTCCTCGGCTCGGCCGGGGTACTCAAGTCGGCGGGGCCGTCGATGATCCTCGGTTACGCGATTGCCGGTTTTATCGCATTCCTGATCATGCGCCAGCTCGGCGAGATGATCGTCGAGGAGCCCGTGGCCGGTTCCTTCAGCCACTTCGCGCATAAATACTGGGGCGGTTACGCAGGCTTCCTGGCCGGCTGGAACTACTGGGTGCTCTACGTCCTGGTGGGCATGGCCGAACTGACGGCGGTGGGCAAGTACATCCAGTTCTGGTGGCCCGAGATCCCGACCTGGGTCAGTGCGCTGGTGTTCTTTGTCGCGGTGAACCTGATCAACACCCTGAACGTGAAGTTCTTCGGTGAGGCCGAATTCTGGTTTGCGATCATCAAGGTGGTGGCGATTGTCGGCATGATCGTGCTCGGCTGCTACCTGCTGTTCAGCGGCAGCGGCGGCCCGCAGGCGAGCGTCAGCAATCTGTGGAGCCACGGTGGTTTCTTCCCGAATGGCGGCATGGGGCTGCTGATGTCCATGGCCTTCATCATGTTCTCGTTCGGCGGCCTGGAGTTGGTGGGTATTACCGCCGCCGAAGCCAGTGAGCCGCGCAAGGTAATCCCGAAAGCCATCAACCAGGTGGTGTACCGGATCCTGATTTTCTACGTCGGCGCCCTGACCGTGCTGCTGTCGCTGTACCCCTGGGACCAGCTGCTGCAAACCCTCGGTGCCTCGGGCGATGCCTATAGCGGTAGCCCGTTTGTGCAGATCTTCTCGCTGATCGGCAACGACACGGCCGCGCACATCCTCAACTTCGTGGTGCTGACGGCGGCGCTGTCGGTGTACAACAGCGGTGTGTATTGCAACAGCCGCATGCTGTTCGGCCTGGCCGAGCAAGGCGACGCCCCGAAGTCGCTGATGAAGCTCAACAAGCAAGGCGTGCCGATCCGCGCCCTGGCGATTTCGGCGCTGGTGACGATGCTGTGTGTGGTGGTCAACTACGTCGCCCCGAAAAGTGCTCTGGAGTTGCTGTTTGCGCTGGTGGTTGCCTCGCTGATGATCAACTGGGCGCTGATCAGCATCACCCACATCAAGTTCCGCAAGGCCATGGGTGAACAGGGCCTGACACCGTCGTTCAAGACCTTCTGGTTCCCGTTCAGCAACTACCTGTGCCTGGCGTTCATGGTGATGATCATCAGTGTCATGCTGGCGATTCCAGGGATCAGCGAGTCGGTGTATGCGATGCCGGTGTGGGTGGGGATTATCTACATTGCCTACCGGTTGCGGATCAGAAACGCGAAAGTAGCCGTGACGCAGTCATGATCGTTCCCACGCTCCGCGTGGGAATGCCGCCCAAGACGTTCTGCGTCCGCCTTCAGAGGCGTGACGCGGAGCGTCACAACCTGCGTTCCCACGCAGAGCGTGGGGACGATCAAACGCGAAAGTAGCCGTGGCACAGTCATGATCGTTCCCACGCTCCGCGTGGGAATGCCGCCCAGGACGCTCTGCGTCCGCCTTCAGAGACGTGACGCGGAGCGTCACAGCCTGCGTTCCCACGCAGAGCGTGGGGACGATCAAACGCGAAAGTAGCCGTGGCACAGTCATGATCGTTCCCACGCTCCGCGTGGGAATGCCGCCCAGGACG
>NZ_JBNPJV010000072.1:0-62865 GCF_050312585.1 Pseudomonas sp. R19M | reverse complement strand
GATGGTCAGTCACTTATGTATCAACTGACCTACCGCTATCGGGAGCAAGCCCCCTTTTCAGATGTCTGCGACTTCAGAAATCCGCGACTTTGCCCCACGCCGATGACTTGAAGCGGTCGGGATGATAAGGCGTAGGATCCACGATAGGCTGCGCGCCACTGACAATGTCCGCGATCAGATGCCCCGCTCCCGGCCCGATTCCAAACCCATGCCCACTGAAGCCTGCCGCTAATATCAGCCCGGGCAGGTTGGCCATTTCACCGATGCCGGGTACGCCGTCGGGCGTGCTGTCCACATACCCCGCCCAGGCGGCAGTCACCGTTGAGTCTTTAAGCGCCGGTATCAGTTGCGTCCCGCGCTGGTAGGTCAGTTTGACCGCTGAGGCGTCCGGGGTCGGATCCAGAATCCGCATCTTCTCCATCGGCGTCGGCGCGTCCAGGCGCCAGCGCTTCCAGCCTTCATGACCCGCCCTCACCCCCTCGAAGCCACCCACGGCGAGGTTGCGCCAGCGGCGTTGAAACATCGGCAGGAACTGCGGTGCAAAGCTGAGCAACTGCGGAGTGGGGTCGACACGCCCGCGCCCACTGATCGCCAGGGTGTAGCTGCCATCGAAACGGCGCGTCATCGAGGCATAGGTAGTGTGCAGCGCACTCGGCAGCTCCAGGCTTGGAGGCGACACGCGAAGCACAGTTTGGCGAATGGTCGCCTGGGGAAAACGAATGCCGTATTGGCGGCAGAACGAGGAAGCCCAGGCGCCTGCGGCGAGCACGGCAAGCCGGGTGCGGATGGTGCCTTTTTCGGTCACCACCGCAGACAGTCGACCGCCTTCGGTTTCCACGCCCCGGACCGCGCAGTCCTGATGCACCGTGCTGCCCAGCGCCATGATCGCGCGGGCGACCGCGGGGGCGGCGCGGGAGGGATCGGCGATGCCGTCGGTGGGTGAGTAGACCCCACCTTTCCACGGTTTGCCGGTCACCCGCCCGCGGTCAGCGGCTTGCTGTGCCGTCAGCATATAAGTCTCGACGTTTACCGAACGGGCGAACTCGCCCCAACGTGCCCAAGTATCGAGCTCCTTTTCGTCGTTGCTCAGGTAAAGCAGGCCACAACGGGTAAAGCCGGTTTGCTCGCCGGTCTCGGCGGCGAACTGCTCCCACAGATCCAGGCTCTTGGTAGACATCGGCAGCTCGCGCGCATCGCGATTTTGCTGACGGCACCAGCCCCAGTTACGGCTCGATTGCTCGGCGCCTATGCGGCCCTTTTCAACCAGGGCGACCTTCATGCCGCGCTTGGCCAGGTAATAAGCAGTAAAGGAACCGATGATTCCACCGCCAATCACCACGACATCAGCATCCGTCGGCAAGTCGGGAGAAGTTTCTACAGCAATCAAGGGAGCTGGCATAAGTGGGTATCCGTCAGGGGTCAGTCATGGCATCGCGGCAGCATGGATTTATTACACCACCATGAAGCCATGCATAAACGGTTAAAAAGACCCGCCGAGTGGTACAAACCACTGTTTATCAAGCCCACCCCGGCAGACTTTACCGCCCCGGCAAACATCGGATTTCTGCCGGGCGGCAGACGGTGATAGCACGCAAATGGGGCAGCCAGGCCTATTAACTGGTAGAGTGCGCACCGATATTTATTAAGAGGAATGTTTTCATGGCCACTAACCGCTCCCAGCGTCTGCGCAAAAAACTGTGTGTGGACGAGTTCCAGGAATTGGGGTTCGAGCTGAACCTGGAATTCAAGGAAAATCTGGCTGACGATAAAATCGATGCATTTCTCGACGCGTTCCTGAAAGAAGCCATGGAAGCCAACGGCCTGGGCTACGTCGGCGGTGACGACTACGGTCTGGTCTGCCTGCAGAAGCGTGGCTCGGTCAGCGAAGAGCAGCGTGCCAAGGTTGAAGCCTGGCTCAAGTCCCGCGATGAACTGACCAAAGCCGAAGTCAGCCCATTGCTGGACGTGTGGTACCCGGAAAAGCCGATCAACCCCGTTGCTTGATCGCCATCAGGGCCATCCTTCGTGATGGCCCTGTTTGTTTAAGCCTCACCCCTCGCTACAAGCCGCACGCCGCAGGGCTGCCCTTCCAAAGCCTTCAATCCTTGATATCCAAAGCGCTCACCAGCCGAATTCGCCGGCAGAGCGGTCCCGTGCCTGAAAAAAACGCCAATTACCCGCTATCGTTCAGCTACAACGGCATGCACCTTGGGGCATAATGCCGACACTTTCATGACCATTGAGGGATTTTTCTTATTTACCCCTCACCTTTTCACCCTCCTCAGCAGCAGGGTTTTATTCCTTATGATCAAATCTTTACGTTCAGTGCTCATTGCCGGTTTTTTCCTCCCACTGGCCTTTTCCGTCTCCGCTGCCCCCGTCAATAACACCCTGCCCCCGAATGTTCAGCAGGCCCTCCAGAAAGCCAAAATCCAGAACACCTCGCTGTCTCTGGTGATGCTGCCGTTGAACGGTCCAGGCACGCCAACCATCTACAACGCTGACGTCTCGGTGAACCCGGCCTCGACCATGAAGCTGATCACCACCTATGCGGCCCTGGAAATGCTCGGCCCCAACCATCAGTGGAAGACCGAGTTCTACACTGACGGCACCCTCAGCGGTGGCGTGTTGCGCGGCAACCTGTACCTCAAGGGGGGTGGCGACCCCAAGCTGAACATGGAAAAACTCTGGCTGCTGATGCGCGATCTGCGTGCCAACGGCGTACAGCAAGTGACCGGCGACCTGGTGCTGGACCGCAGTTTCTTCAACCAGCCACAACTGCCGGAATTCAATGACGACGGCAACGACGAAAACAAACCGTTCCTGGTCAAGCCCGATGCCTTGCTGGTCAACCTCAAGGCCCTGCGCTTTGTCACCCGCAACGACTCAGGCCGGGTGATCGTGTCGGTCGAACCACCGATCGCGAGCATCCGCATCGACAATCAGGTCAAGGCGAACAACGCCAAGCAATGCACCGGCGACGTACGCTACAACCCCACGACTGCGGCCGATGGCAGCGTGACCGTTACGGTCAGTGGCCAGTTGGGTGATGGCTGCAGTTCGCAGACTTACCTGTCGCTGTTGGACCACGCCACCTACACTGCCGGCGCCGTACGCGCGATCTGGCAGGAGTTGGGCGGCACGATCCAGGGCCGCGATATCCAGGCACCGGTGCCCAAGGATGCGAAGGTGCTGGCCCGTGCGTTCTCGCCGGACCTGGCGGAAATCATCCGCGACATCAACAAATACAGTAACAACACCATGGCCCAGCAGTTGTTCCTGAGCCTGGGTGCACAGTTTCGCAACGATGCCGATGGCGACGATGCCAAGGCGGCGCAACGCGTAGTACGCCAATGGCTGGCGAAGAAAGGCATCACCGCCCCTCACCTGGTAATGGAAAACGGCTCCGGCCTGTCCCGCGCCGAACGGGTCAGTGCGCGCGAGATGGCGGCCATGCTGCAAGCCGCCTGGAAAAGCCCTTACGCGGCCGAATACATCAGCTCACTGCCGATTGCCGGTACTGACGGCACCATGCGCAAACGCCTGAAGACCACGGCCCTGCGCGGCGAAGCCCATGTCAAAACCGGCACCTTGAACACCGTGCGCGCTATCGCCGGGTTCAGCCGGGACAACAATGGCAATACCTGGGTCGTGGTGGCCATTCTCAACGATTCGAAGCCGTGGGGCGCTTCGTCGGTGCTGGATCAGGTGTTGCTGGACCTGTATCGCCAGCCAAAACTGAGCGCTGCAGCGCCGGTGCTCTGACCCGGCAGGAGCGACTCGCGAATTCGGGCGGTCAGTCACCCCAGATTTTGACTGACTCACCGGATTCGCGAGCCAATCGACTCGGCGCACCGCCCCTGCCACACATTTCCACCCGGTCCCTGCCCGCCTGCTTGGCCACATACACCGCCGAGTCCGCGCGCAGCAACAACCCATCAACCCCTTCGTCGACCCGCCAGTTGGCCACACCAAAGCTGGCGGTCACGATGCCCACCGTCTCCATCGGCGCACTGCGCAGCGACTCCCACAGCGCCATCGCAAGGCTGTAGGCCTGATCGCCATCAGTATTGGGGCACAACACCACGAACTCTTCGCCACCCACGCGGCAGAACACATCACTGCGACGCAGACGCTGAAGAATGCGTTTGCACAGTTCCTGCAGAACCCCGTCGCCCACGCCATGCCCGTACTGATCGTTGATCCGCTTGAAATGGTCGATATCGAACATGATCAATGACAATGCGCCGCAGGTCCGGTTAAGCCGGATCATCTCCGCCTTGACGCGATCCTGGAAATAGCGCCGGTTATGGATACCCGTCAGCGCGTCGGTAATCGACAGCGTGCGCAGCTCTTCCTCGACCCGCTTCAGATCGGAAATATCCGACACATAGCCATGCCACAACGTGCCGCCTCCCGGTAACTCTTCCGGCGTGGCCTCACCGCGAATCCAGCGCAGGCCCCGGTGCGGCAGTTGCACCCGATACTCTTCGCGCCAATGGCTCAACTGCAACGCCGACAGACGAATCGAGTTGCGCACCCGCTCCACGTCCATTGGATGGATACGCTCGAGAACGCTACTCGCATCCTGCTGCAACACGGCGGGTTCGATTTCATAGATATCGCGCATGCCGTCACTGGCGTAGATGAAGCGCCAGCGGTCCTGAGGCTCCACGGTGAACTGGAAGATTCCACCGGGCACATGGGCGCTGAGTTTTTTCAGCAAACGGTCGCGTGCCGCCAGGGCCTCGTAGGCACGTTTTTGCTCAGTGACATCGCGGTAGATCGCCAGGTGCCCGATCCACAGACCGTGCTCATCGAGCAACACCGTCGGCAGCATATTGGCCGTCAAGTGGCTGCCGTCCTCGCGCCTCAAGGTCCACTCACGAGCTTCATGCTGGCTGTCCGGGCTTTCCACCAGCATCGCCTGGCAAGGCGCGATACGTTTGCCCAACGCCGCGCTCAAGTACCCGGCCCGGGCTTCCAGTTCCGAAGGCAGGTGCAGGCTGTCCAGGCTCAGTTGCCCCAACACCTGTTCGGCCTTGAACCCCAGCATTTGCTCGGCACCAGCATTGAAGGTGTTGATCACGCCACGCAAGTCGGTGGCGATGATCGCGACCTGGGTCGCCGCATTCAGCACACTGCGCAATTGGCCATGCGCGCCGCGCAATTCTTGCTCGCGCAGGCGCAACTGCACGGTGCGCTGCTCCACCAGTTTCAAGGCGCGCTGGCGTTGGCTGACCAGTACGTAAAGCAAGGCACTGAGCAAGAGACTGAGCAGCACGCCCATGGTCAGGATCATGCTCATCGAAGAGTGGTTGGCCTGGTCGAATACCTTACTGGCACGCAGGCTCAGGATGTAGACATGGTCGCCCAGGGTGATCCGGCGCGCAGCGGCCAGGCCGCTGTCGCCCACCGAATTACTGGAGGCATACAGCACACGTTCCTGATCATCTGAGGTGTCGACGATCTGCATCACCAGATTGTCGCGTGTCGACTTGGGCAAACCCTCGGCCACCAGCTGACGCATGCTGATCACCGCCATCACAAACCCGTAGGGCTCGGCGTCCGGGGTTTTGCTCACCGGCGACACTAACAACACGCCGGCTGCGTAGGCGGGCTCCACCCCCACCAGTTGCATCGGCTGGGACACTGCCGGCTTGCGACTTTTTTGCGCACGCTCAAGGACCGATCGGCGCAGGGGCTGGGCCAGCAGGTCAAACCCCAGGGGTGAGCCCAGCAGGCTCTGGGTCTGGCTGTACAGCACCGGGACGTACTCATCGCGCTCGGGGGCCGCGGCCAAATTGCCCGCCGCATTGAGTTCACGGATCACAAAAGGGCTGCCGCGCTGTCGGGAGATCTCTTGCTCAAACGGAGCGCGTTGCTCGCGAAATACCCGGGGCGCCCACGCATAGGCGCGGGTATGCAACAGCAAGGGCTGGGCGAAGCCGTCGAACTCTTCGCGAGAGACATCAGCGGAGTTGATGAAGAAACGCCGCAGGCTGCCCAGGCGTTGCTCCTGGTCCTCGAAACGCTCCTGAATGCGTGTAGAACGTTCATTGACCAGCAACTGGAAACGCTGGCGCACCTGTTGCTGATAAAGGTCGGCAGCCGCCCACGCGACAACCGCCGTCAGCGCGCAGCCTGCCAGTAATACCACCAATGCCACCAGCCAAGCCGACGCCTGCTCACTGATAAAGCCTAGGATTTTCGGGCGGGCAGCGGGTAAAGGCATAGGCAACACTCACAACGCCAGCGTGCGGGGGTGTCACTTTGGCTAGGGATTAAGTTATAGCCATCGGTCCGGAATTTGACCAGCGTAAAAAAGCCGCAAACCTGGAAAATTCAGGTTTGCGGCTTTCAGGTGCACTGCGCTGCGGCAATCAGCGCGCGGTGATTTTCCAGGCCCGGTGGATCTTCGCGTTACGTGCGAAATCCGGGTCGATGGTCTTGTCGCTGATTTCCTCGACCGCATAGCGTTCGCTGAGGTTGTCCTCCAACTGGAACTTGCGGAAGTTGTTGGAGAAGTACAGCACGCCGCCCGGTGCCAGGCGGGCCATGGCCAGGTCAAGCAACTGCACGTGGTCACGCTGCACGTCGAAGATGCCTTCCATGCGCTTGGAGTTGGAAAAGGTCGGCGGGTCGATGAAGATCAGGTCGAACTCATCGCGGCTGGCCTCCAGCCAGGCCATCACATCACCCTGCTCCAGGCGGTTCTTGTCGGAGAAACCGTTGAGGGAGAAGTTGCGACGCGCCCAGTCCAGGTAGGTCTTGGACAGGTCGACGCTGGTGGTGCTGCGCGCGCCGCCCTTGGCCGCGTGCACACTGGCGGTGGCGGTGTAGCAATACAGGTTGAGGAAGCGCTTGCCGGCGGCCTCTTTCTGGATGCGCAGGCGCATCGGACGGTGGTCGAGGAACAGACCGGTGTCCAGGTAATCCGTGAGGTTGACCAGCAACTTCACGCCGCCTTCGCTGACTTCGGTGAACTTGCCCTGGGCGCTCTGACGCTCGTACTGCTTGGTGCCGCTCTGACGCTCGCGACGCTTGACCACGACGCGGCTCTTGTCGATGTTCAGCGCCTGGGGAATGGCCGCCAGCGCATCGAACATGCGCGCGGAGGCTTTTTCCGGGTCGATGGATTTCGGCGCGGCGTATTCCTGCACGTGCACCCAGTCGTGGTACAGGTCGATGGCCATGGAGTATTCCGGCATATCGGCGTCGTACACGCGGTAGCAATCCACGCCTTCGCGCTTGGCCCACTTGCCCAGCAACTTGAGGTTTTTCTGCAGGCGGTTGGCGAACATCTGCCCGCCTTCACTCAAGCGTGCCTGCTCGACCACAGGAGCCGGGGCCGGCTTGATCGGGTTACCGTTCTTGTTGTACTGGCGCTCTTGCGGCTCGGCCGGGGCTTGATCGTAGGCGGCTTGCTCACGTTCGGCCTGACGCTGCTCGGGCGTGCGGCGCTCGCCCGTGACGAATTGGTCCGGGTTGACCTTGATCAGCAGCAATTTGCACGGCAAGGCACCGTTCCAGAACGAATACTGCTTGTGGCTGCGGATCCCCATGCGCTTGCCCAGGTCCGGCGCGCCGGTAAACACCGCCGCTTCCCAGCCCATACAGGCCTGGCGCAGGCGCTCGCCGAGGTTCTGGTAGAGGTACAACAGGCTGGCTTCATCACCCAGACGCTCACCGTAGGGTGGGTTGCAGATCACCAGGCCTTTCTGGTTCTGGTCCGGGCGCGGCTCGAAGGTGCCGACTTCGCCCTGGTACACCTTGATCCAATGGCTAAGGCCTGCGCGTTCGATGTTATTGCGTGCCGGCTGGATAAGACGAGGATCAGCCTCGTAGCCCCGAATCCACAGCGGGGTTTTGTTCATGCCGACGGCGGCACGTTCAGCGGCCTCGGCATGCAGTTTCTTCCACAACGCCGGGACGTGACCCAGCCAGGTGGTGAAGCCCCACAGTTCACGATTGAGGTTGGGCGCCATGTCGGCAGCGATCATCGCGCCTTCCACCAGGAAGGTGCCCACACCGCACATCGGGTCGGTCAGCGCGCCGCCCTCGGCGGCAATGCGCGGCCAGCCGGCACGGATCAGGATCGCGGCCGCCAGGTTTTCCTTCAACGGTGCGGCGCCCTGCTGCAGGCGGTAACCGCGCTGGTGCAGGCTGTGGCCGGACAGGTCGAGGGACAGGATCGCCTCGCCACGGTCCAGGCGCAGGTGAATACGCAGGTCCGGGTTGATCTTGTCGATGGACGGGCGTTCGCCGGTCGGGGTGCGCAGTTTGTCGACGATCGCATCCTTGACCTTCAGCGCGCCGAAGTGGGTGTTGTCGATACCGGAACCATGGCCACTGAATTCCACCGCCAGGGTGCCATCCGGGACCATGTGGTCAGCCCATTCGATATCCAGCACACCGTGGTAGAGGTCTTCGGCGTCCTTCATCGGGAAGCGCTTGAGTACCAGCAGCACACGGTTGGCCAGGCGCGACCAGAGGCACAGGCGGTAGGCGGTTTCCATATCGGCCATGCCGCGCACGGCCGAGGTGTGCTCGCGGGCGTCCTCAAGGCCAAGCCCGACGGCTTCCTCGATCAGCAGGCCTTCAAGGCCCTTGGGGCAGGTGAGGAAGAGTTCAAAACGGTCCGACATGGGCATTCCAGGCTTTTCAGCAATAAGTGAACGGGCGACGCATCGCCGGCTCGGTTTTCAATCAAGCACTTTTCTCGAAGAGTGCTCGCGTGGCACGAATGTGCCGTTCCACCCCGGCTGCCGGGCTTTTGGGCCTTGAATTGACGGGGCAGATAAACAATTGGCTGTAACAGAAAGTAATATTCCGACCCTTCGTCGAATAATAACCGACTGCAACGGGCGGACATTCTCACTAAAGGATTAAACCTATCCGCTTCGCAAGGCACATCATAGCTGGCTTTTCCCGATAAATGGGGCGAAAAGCCATCCCAGCTTATGGCTATAGCATCGTTATCGTTACGTGCTTATGACAAAACGATCATTGAATCCATGTGACCTATTGGTTAGAACTCAACACAGGTTGGCGCCGTAACGACGCCGACACATTGGCTCGCCACGCCGGCAGCGAGCCCACCAACGGCAGAAAAACTCTGCCCGGCCTCGGATGAGGCTGAAGGATATCAAGACAGTCAACAAGTGAGGGAAACACCCTATGAGAAGACTTAAGCGTGATCCGTTGGAAAGAGCATTTTTACGCGGATATCAATATGGCGTTCATGGAAAATCCCGTGAGCTTTGCCCTTTTACTCTACCGTCGGTACGCCAAGCCTGGATCAATGGCTGGCGAGAAGGACGCGGCGACAACTGGGACGGTATGACTGGCACTGCGGGCATCCACAGACTCAACGAACTTCACGCCGTCGGCTAATCAGGGCACTTAATTCCGACACGACACTTTTGAAGCTGTAATGACTTAACCACGCACGCCCCATTCGGGCGGCGGGCTTCGGCCCAGGGGCTCCTTATGGAGCCCTTTTTATTGCTGCTCTTGTAGTGAGCGGGCTTGCCCCGCGCTGCGGTGTGTCAGGCGGCTCAAACTTACCTGACACACCGCCGCGCGGGGCAAGCCCTAATGCCAGTCAGTTAAGCGATAGAACGGACGATGAATAACTTGTGGGAGGGGGCTTGCTCCCGATGAGGGTGTGCCAGCCAGCAGTTTATCGACTGACCCACCGCTATCGGGAGCAAGTCGAATCGTCGCACCGCCCCTCCCACAGTGACAGCGTTAAGCCTTAACTGACTGGCATTAGGGCGAGCCCGCTCACTACAAAGAGCGCGGTGAGCTCAGCGCGACGCAAGCCCGCTCGCCGCGATCGCATCCACCGCCTCGCGAATCAGCGCCGGCCCTTTGTAGATGAAACCGGAGTACAACTGCACCAGGCTGGCGCCGGCCGCGATCTTCTCGGCAGCATGCTTGCCTTCGGTGATACCGCCCACGGCAATGATCGGCAAACGCCCGGCCAGCTCAGCCGCCAGCACCTTGACGATATGCGTGCTCTTGTCCCGTACCGGCGCACCCGACAGGCCACCCGCCTCATCCCCATGCGCCAGACCCTCAACACCGACGCGGCTGAGGGTCGTGTTGGTCGCGATCACCGCGTCCATGCCCGAGTCCATCAGGGCCTGAGCCACCAGCACGGTTTCTTCATCACTCATGTCCGGGGCAATCTTGATTGCCAAAGGCACGCGCTTGCCATGACGCACCGCCAGGTCTTCCTGGCGCTGGCGCAAGGCTTCGAGCAATTGCTTGAGGGAGTCACCGAACTGCAGGCTGCGCAGGCCCGGGGTATTCGGCGAACTGACGTTGACGGTGACGTAGCTGGCATGGGCGTAGACCTTGTCCAGGCAGATCAGGTAGTCATCCACCGCACGCTCCACGGGCGTGTCGAAGTTCTTGCCGATATTGATCCCCAGGACGCCCTTGTACTTCGCCGCCTGCACCCGCGACAGCAGATGATCGACCCCCAGGTTGTTGAAGCCCATGCGGTTGATGATCGCCTCGGCTTCCGGCAGGCGGAAGATGCGTGGCTTGGGGTTACCCGGCTGCGGGCGCGGGGTCACGGTGCCGATTTCGACAAAGCCGAAACCCAGCTGCGCAAAACCGTCGATGGCCGCGCCGTTCTTGTCCAGGCCCGCAGCCAAGCCGACCGGGTTAGGGAACTCGAGCCCCATCACCGACACCGGCACTTTCGCCGCAGCCTTGCATACCAGGCCATTGAGACCCAGGCGGCCACCGGCACCGATCAAGTCCAGGGACAGATCATGGGAGGTTTCCGGGGAAAGTTTGAACAACAGCTGGCGGGCCAGGGTATACATGGGCGGGCTAGACTCGGATGGCGGCGAAAGGTGGCGGCGATTATAGCCGGGGTCATAGGCCGCATGCGAGGCGTGCGGCCCAATCGTCAGTAGCGATTGGCGACCAACGCCTCATAGCGTGCCCAGATCTTCTGTGCGTATTGCAGGCGCAATGCATCGCGCTTGGCCCCTGCCCCCGCGCCCACGTTGTAGGAGCCGACGGCCGTCCAGTTGTAGCCGAAGCGTTGGATAAACTCGGCGAGTATCGAGGCGCCGACCTCGACAGACAGGCAAGGCTCATTCAGCAGCCGCTCTTCGGTGATGCCCAGCTTGCGCAAGCGCGGCAAATGGATGCTGTTGATCTGCATCAAGCCGATATCACGCGTGCCATTACGGTTGGCGTAGTTCATCGCCCCGGCACGATAACCCGACTCGACGGCAGCAATGGCCTGGAGCAACTCCGGTTCGAGGTCATAGCGACCGGCAACCTCCTCCCAGCAATAAGCCAACGCCGTCTGGCTGCCCATCAACAGGCTAAACAACACGGCTTGGCCCCACCGCTTATACATGGCTCAACTGCCCACAGCCCGGACACACGTGCGTCAATCGCCCACGCTCAGACCCTTCAACCTGCACCGGACAGGTAAAACGATAGCCTCGGCCGTAGATCGTCTTGATAAACGCCTTGTCGCCGCGCAAATGCTTGCGCAAGGCATAGATGCAGCGCGTCAGTGACTCCTCAGCCACTTCCCCGCGGGGCCACACCCGCTCCAGCAAACGGTCCTTGGTCACCAGCGTGCCGGCCGAGGCCAGCAGCAATCGCAGCACCTGCCCTTCCTTGGGTGGCAACTGAATATCTGCCTCCCCGCCTGTCAACCGGCCATCAGGGTGCAGGGTCCAGTGAGCAAAGACGAGGGTCTGCGTCGCGTGCTCAATCATCACGGGCATGCGCACCTCTGCATCCGACTACTGACATTCCAATCCTTATTTCCTGTACCGGCTCGCCGCCAACCTCACGACTATAAAAACCTGTCTTACAGCCCGCGTTAGGAAAAAACCCATTCGAACGGCGCTTTTTGGCCACTACCGGTAAGACAATTCGCTGCCGAGCGAATAAACAACGCAGGTTCACGGAGGCGGCTCGCGCCCGGGTCGGACAAACGCACGCTGCACGCGCTCATACTGCACCGCAGTCAAGGGCGGCGGCCCAGACGCCGGCGTGGGCTCACCTTGAGCCATGCCCACTCGCCAGACCGAAATCTCATTCGGTCGCTTGGGGACATCCAGTTCGGCAACCAGCTTTTCGATCAGCCGCACCTGGGCAGGCGTGCCCTTGATCAACAGGCTGTTGGTATCCGGGTAGGCGGTCAGGGCAAGGCTCCCGTCGGCCAGTAACCTTTTCTGCTCGCTGGACAACAGCGCCTGAATCATTGATGCCATCCCTGGCGAACGCACCGGGTTGGCGCCGGCCCCGTACTGACGATCCTCCACATGCGTGTTGAACACCTGCACCACTGCCAATGAGAACTTACCCAGGCGCACATCTCGGCGTGGCCGGTCCATCAATTGGGCCAGCCGCAACACTTGCTCGACATAGTTCGGCGGCCCCGACACATAAAACGTGCGCGCCCCGTTCTCACGCAGGGGATAGCGCGACTCATCCAACCCCGTACGCCGCATTGCCCGACGCATCCCGTCGACAGCAATATGGCGCAGCCCTACCGCCAGGCTTCTCGCCTCTGCGGCAGCGTAGACGTATAGCCCTTGCCCATCGCTATGCCAGATCAGGTCTTCCTGCCGGGCCAGCGCCTCCAGGGCCTGTTGCGGCGCGCTGAAATCGAACGCCCCGCTCACCCGTCTGCCAGCCACTTCCCGAGTGGTCACGACAGGCAAGCCCAGTGCCACCGACAGCTCGCCCAACAGCGCCTGCAGGCTTTCATCCCTGGCCTGATAAGCCTCGGCCCAGGCCGCGAAACAGCCCAGCAACAGCACCGCGCACAACAGCCCGTTGCGCAACCGGAGGCGGAGCCTCGTTGCAGGGGAATCAGCATGCACCTTGGGTTTTCCTCGGCAGAGCGGCGTTAAGAGGCGGCCATACTGAAAGGCAGGCAGCGCTCAATCTTGATGAAAAACTGACGGCAGCCCGTGGCATGTGCCTTGCTATGCACTCTGTATCTGAGCGCGCACCAACGACGGAGCGGGCTTACGGACAAAGGCGTCGTTACCCTGCAATGGCCTGCGCGGCCATCTGTAGGAACGGCGCTTTTTTGTGAGAGAAAAAGGTAGGTGTTGATGAAGAGTTCAGATCCGCTGGCCTGGGTCAACGGCAGCGACGCTCCGGAAAAAAGCAGCCTCGACCTGGGCTTCATGGCCTTGACCGATTGCGCCTCCCTGGTGGTCGCCGCCACTCAGGGGTTTGCCCAGCCGTATGGGCTCACACTCAACCTCAAGCGCCAGGCATCCTGGGCCACTCTGCGCGACAAACTGGTCAGCGGCGAGCTGGACGCCGCCCACAGCCTGTACGGGCTGATCTATGCGGTACACCTGGGCATTGGCGGCGTAACGCCTACCGAGATGGCCGTGCTGATGGGGCTCAACCAGAACGGTCAGAGCATCAACCTGTCCCACGATTTACAGCAGCAAGGCGTGGTCACTCCTGAGGCATTGGAACGCCACGTGCACCAAGGCCGAACAAAACTGACCTTCGCCCAGACCTTTCCCACAGGCACCCACGCCATGTGGCTGTATTACTGGCTCGCGAGCCAGGGCATTCATCCCCTTAAGGATGTCGACAGCGTGGTCGTACCGCCGCCGCAGATGGTCGCGCACCTGCAAGCCGGGCGAATCGATGGTTTTTGTGTCGGCGAACCCTGGTGCGCCAGCGCGGTACAACAACGCCAGGGCTTTACCCTGGCTACGACCCAGGCGATCTGGCCGGACCACCCGGAAAAAGTGCTCGGCTGCACCCAGGCTTTCGTCGATCAGTACCCCAACACGGCGCGTGTGCTGGTGATGGCCATCCTGGAAGCCAGCCGCTTCATCGAAAACAGCCAGGAAAACCGGCGCTCCACCGCACAGCTGCTCAGCGCCCGCGACTACCTCGACGCACCGCTCGATTGCATAGAGCCGCGCCTGCTCGGTGTGTATGACGATGGCCTGGGCAACCGTTGGCAAGATCCCCATGGGTTGCGCTTTTTCGCCGAGGGCGAGGTGAACCTGCCGTACCTGTCCGACGGCATGTGGTTCATGACCCAATTCCGCCGCTGGGGCCTGCTGCGGGAAGACCCCGACTACCTCGGCACGGCGCGTCAGGTGCAGCAACTGAAGCTGTATCGCCAAGCCGCCCAAGCGGTGGGCGTGCACGCGAACAACGAAGACATGCGCAGCAGCCAGTTGATCGACGGCAAGGTCTGGGACGGCTCCGATCCCGCCGCTTACGCTCGCAGCTTCCGCCTGCACGCCATGGCCGAACCTGCGAACCGCCAGGCTCTGCGCTGACAGGAGGTGCCCGATGTTGCGAATCCTGTTGATCAACGACACCCCGAGCAAGGTCGGCCGGCTCAAGGCCGCACTGACCGAGGCCGGTTTCGAGGTGATCGATGAGTCCGGCCTGACCATCGACCTGCCCGCGCGCGTCGAAACGGTGCGCCCGGATGTGATCCTGATCGATACCGAGTCGCCCGGCCGCGATGTGATGGAGCAAGTGGTGTTGTTAAGCCGCGATCAGCCACGGCCGATCGTGATGTTCACCGACGAGCATGATCCGAGCGTGATGCGCCAGGCGATCAAGTCCGGCGTCAGCGCCTATATCGTCGAAGGTATCCAGGCCCAGCGCCTGCAACCGATCCTCGATGTGGCCATGGCGCGTTTTGAGAGCGACCAGGCCCTGCGCGCCCAGCTCCAGGCACGGGACCAGCAGTTGGCCGAGCGCAAGCGCATCGAACTGGCCAAGGGCATGCTGATGAAAATGAAGCACTGTAATGAAGAAGAGGCCTACACCCTGATGCGCCGCCAAGCCATGAGCCGCCAGCAAAAACTGATTCAGGTGGCGGAACAGATCATCGCCATGAGCGAGTTGCTTGGCTGAACTGGCGCAGCTCTTGCTAAGCATTCATCACAGGTAACCAACGGCGGTTGCCCCTCCACGACAAAGACGTCGCCCACCCGGTTTGCCCTCGCAAACCCGGTGGCGGCGTTTTTTCGTTTTGGCCCCAGCGCATGGGGCGGATGGGGCGGCCACGGTCGGCAGCTCCATCACTCGGCCTTCTTACAGACTCCCAACCGTTGAGGTGCGTGATGAAATCAAGCTTCTGGAAATCCGGGCACACCCCGACCCTGTTCGCCGCGTTCCTGTATTTCGACCTGAGTTTCATGGTGTGGTACCTGCTCGGCCCGCTGGCGGTGCAAATCGCCGCCGACCTGCACCTGACCACCCAGCAACGCGGCCTGGTGGTGGCCACGCCGATCCTGGCGGGCGCGGTGCTGCGCTTTGTCATGGGCATGCTGGCCGACAGGCTGTCGCCCAAGACCGCCGGGCTGATTGGCCAGGTGATTGTGATCAGTGCCTTGTTCGGTGCCTGGAAACTGGGGATCCACAGCTACGAACAAGCCTTGTTGCTGGGCGTATTCCTGGGCATGGCCGGTGCGTCGTTTGCAGTGGCGCTGCCCTTGGCGTCCCAATGGTACCCTGCGGAACACCAGGGCAAGGCCATGGGCATCGCCGGCGCAGGTAACTCCGGCACGGTGTTCGCCGCCTTGCTGGCACCGGTCCTCGCGGCGGCGTTCGGCTGGAGCAACGTGTTCGGCTTTGCGCTGATTCCGTTGGTGCTGACCCTGATCGTCTTCGCCTGGCTCGCCCGCAACGCCCCCGAACGCCCGAAACCCAAAGCCATGGCCGACTACTTCAAGGCGCTGGGCGACCGTGACAGTTGGTGGTTCATGTTCTTTTACAGCGTGACTTTCGGCGGTTTTATCGGCCTGGCCAGCGCCCTGCCCGGCTACTTCAACGACCAGTACGGCCTGAGCCCGGTGACCGCCGGTTACTACACCGCCGCCTGTGTCTTCGGCGGCAGCCTGATGCGTCCGCTGGGCGGTGCCCTGGCTGACCGTTTCGGCGGGATTCGCACCCTGCTCGGCATGTACAGCGTGGCCGCGATCTGCATCGCCGCGGTGGGCTTCAACCTACCCAGTTCCTACGCTGCATTGGCGCTTTTCGTGTGCACCATGCTCGGCCTCGGTGCCGGTAACGGTGCGGTGTTCCAGTTGGTGCCCCAGCGCTTTCGCCGTGAGATCGGCGTGATGACCGGCCTGATCGGCATGGCCGGCGGCATCGGTGGTTTCGCCCTGGCGGCGGGCATGGGGGCGATCAAGCAAAGCACCGGCAGTTATCAGATGGCGCTGTGGTTGTTTGCTAGCCTTGGCGTATTGGCCTGGTTCGGCCTGTACGGCGTCAAACGGCGCTGGAGGACCACCTGGGGCTCGGCTGCCGTGACCGCCGCGCGCGTCTGATGAGCCTGCAACTGAGCGTCGCCCAGGCCAGCGCCATCGGCCCACGGGCGGAAAACCAGGACGCGCTGCGGGTGGTCACTCCCGTGGCGGAGTTGGCCGCAAGCAAAGGCTATTTATGTGCCATGGCCGATGGCGTCAGCCAATGTGCCGACGGCGGCCTGGCCGCACGCTCGACCTTGCAGGCCCTGGCCTTGGACTATTACGCCACGCCGCAAACCTGGGGCGTGGCCCAGGCGCTCGAACGGTTACTGCTCGCCCAGAATCGCTGGCTGCAAGCCAACGGCGGCGGCCAGCCGTTGCTGACTACCCTCAGCGCCCTGGTGTTTCGTGGGCAACGTTTCACCCTGGCCCATGTGGGAGACTGTCGGGTGTATCGCTGGCTCGACGACCAATTGTTGCGCATCAGCGAAGATCACGTGTGGGAACAGCCGGGCATGCAGCATGTGCTCAAGCGTGCTCTCGGCCTGGATCAACACCTGGTGCTGGACTTTCTCGACGGCGAACTGCGTGCAGGCGAATGCTTCCTGCTGCTCAGCGATGGCGTCTGGGCCACCCTGGGCGACCACAGCATCCGTACCATCCTGCGTGAGCAAAGTGATCTCGATACGGCGGTCAACACCCTGGTCAACGCCGCGCACCTGGCCGGCAGCCTGGACAATGCCAGCGCCCTGCTGGTGCGTGTCGACCAACTCGGCGGCGCCACGCTCGGCGATGCGTTGGTGCAGTTGCAGCAATGGCCGTTGCCGCCGCTGCTGAAAGCCGGGCAACGGTTTGAAAGCTGGCAGGTTGAAGGGGTGCTGGCACAAAGTCGACAGTCCTTGCTGTACCGGGTGCACGACGCCCAGCAGCAGCCGTGGTTACTGAAAACCCTGCCGCTGGACTGCGACGATGACAGCGACGCGGGCCAGGCTCTGCTGTCGGAAGAATGGTTTTTGCGCCGGGTGGCCGGGCGCGCCTTTCCTGAAGTACACGCAGCCGGCGAACGTCAGCATTTGTACTATGTGATGCGTGAATATCCGGGGCAGACCCTGGCCGAGCTGTTCCGGCGCCAGGGCCCTCTGCCCCTGGCCCAATGGCAATCCATTGCCGAGCGTTTGCTGCGCGCGGTGGGCCTGTTGCACCGGCGGCAGATCCTGCACCGCGACATCAAGCCGGAAAACCTGTTGCTGGGCGACGATGGTGAGCTGCGTGTGCTGGATTTCGGCTTGGCCTACTGCCCGGGGCTGTCGGAAGACCGCGCCCACCTGCTGCCCGGCACGCCAAGCTTTATCGCGCCCGAGGCGTTTAACGGCGAACGCCCTACCGCCCAGCAGGATTTGTATAGCGTTGGCGTCAGCCTGACGGGGCACTACCCCTACGGCGAGATCGAAGCCTTCCAACGCCCCCGATTCACCCAGGCCATCAGCGCCAGCCGCTATCGCCCTGACCTGCCGGACTGGCTGCCGCTCAGCCTGGAGCGAGCCGTGGCGGCGTCACCCGCGCAACGTTATGAAACCGCCGAAGAATGGCTGCTGGTGCTGGAACAGGCCGAGCGCCGTGAGTTGAGCGTGCGGCCACGCCCGCTGCTGGAGCGTGAACCGCTGAAAGTCTGGCAAACCCTGGCAATGCTCTCGTTGCTGATCAATCTGGTGCTGGGCTACTGGCTGCTGCACCACTAGAGGGCGATTCCTCCTCGCCGATCGACAGTAAACCCAATAAAACCGGGGGTGGGCCAACTTGGCACAGCCACTGCATTAACTGATTCAAGAACATACATATAGCCCGCCCTTCAACGTTGAAGGGCGAGCTTCCCGAGAGAACGGGACCGGACAAAGGCGTCCTCGCTAGATCACTGGCGGGGGCGCCTTTTTTGTTTGCGCACGATTTGTCGAGCCATTGCGGAGAACGACATGAAAAAACTCAAATTGGTCATGATCGGCAACGGCATGGCCGGGGTTCGCACCCTGGAAGAATTACTCAAACTGAGCAGCGAGCTGTACGACATCACCGTGTTCGGCGCTGAGCCGCATCCCAATTACAACCGCATCCTGCTATCGCCGGTGCTCGCCGGTGAACAGACCTTCGAAGAGATCGTACTCAACGACCTGAGCTGGTACCTGGACAACGACATCAAGCTGCTGCTCAACCGCAAAGTGGTGCAGATCGATCGCGTCAAACGCATCGTCATCGCCGAGGACGGCACCGAGGCCGAGTATGATCGCCTGCTGATCGCTACCGGTTCCACGCCATTTATCCTGCCGATTCCCGGCAACACCTTGCAGGGCGTGATCGGCTATCGCGACATTGCCGACACCCAAGCCATGATCGACACCGCCAAGACCCACAAGCACGCGGTGGTCATCGGCGGCGGCCTGCTCGGCCTGGAAGCCGCCAATGGCCTGATGCTGCGCGGTATGCAGGTGACCGTGGTGCATATCGGCGAATGGCTGCTGGAGCGGCAACTGGACAAGACCAGCGGCCAGTTGCTGCAAACCGAACTGGAAAGCCGTGGCCTGGTGTTTCGCCTGTGCGAACAGACCCAGGCCCTGCACGACGCCGGCAATGGTCGCGTCGGCTCGGTGCAGTTCAAGAACGGCGACATCATCCCGGCCGACCTGGTGGTGATGGCGGCCGGCATCCGCCCCAACACCGAACTCGCGGAAAAATCCGGCATCCCCTGCAACCGTGGGATTCTGGTCAACGATACCCTGCAAACCTATGACCCGCGCATCTACGCCATCGGCGAATGCGCCAACCATCGGGGTACCGCTTACGGCCTGGTCGCACCGCTGTTCGAACAGGCCAAGGTCTGCGCCAATCACCTGGCCCAACTCGGCTTTGCCACCTACAAAGGCTCGGTCACGTCGACCAAGTTGAAAGTCACCGGTATCGACCTGTTCTCCGCCGGCGATTTCATGGGCGGCGAAGGCACCGAGACCATCACCCTCTCCGACCCGATTGGCGGCGTGTACAAGAAACTGGTGATCAAGGACGACATCCTGGTCGGCGCCTGCCTGTACGGCGACACCGCCGACGGGGGTTGGTATTTCCGGCAGATCCGTGAGAACCACGCCATCGGCGAGATCCGCGATCACCTGATGTTTGGCGAAAACGCGCTGGGAGACGTCGGCCATCAAGGCCAGGACAAGGCCATGAGCATGGCCGACAACGCCGAGGTCTGCGGCTGCAACGGCGTGTGCAAGGGCACCATCGTCAAGGCGATTCAGGAACACGGGCTGTTCAGCGTCGACGACGTCAAAAAACACACCAAGGCAGCCAGCTCCTGCGGTTCCTGCGCCGGGCTGGTGGAACAGATCCTGATCAACACCGTGGGTGGCGCCGCCGACGTCAAACCCAAAAGCGAAAAAGCCATCTGCGGTTGCAGCGACCTCAACCACGGACAGATCCGCCAGGCCATCCGCGACCAGCACCTGCTGACCATCGCCGGCACGATGAGCTACCTGAACTGGCGCACGCCCAACGGTTGCGCCACCTGCCGGCCGGCGTTGAACTACTACCTGATCTCGACCTGGCCCGGCGAGGCCAAGGACGATCCGCAATCGCGCCTGATCAACGAACGTGCCCACGCCAACATCCAGAAAGATGGCACCTACTCCGTCGTCCCCCGGATGTGGGGCGGCGTGACCAATCCGTCGGAGCTGCGCCGTATCGCCGATGTGGCCGACAAGTACAACGTACCGATGGTCAAGGTCACCGGCGGCCAACGCATCGACTTGCTTGGCGTCAAGAAACAGGACCTGCCTGGTGTGTGGAAAGACCTCGACATGCCCTCGGGCCACGCCTATGGCAAATCCATCCGCACCGTGAAGACCTGCGTCGGCAGCGAGTTCTGCCGCTTCGGCACGCAGAACTCCACACAGCTGGGCATCGAGCTGGAGCACGACCTGTTCAATATGTGGTCGCCGCACAAGGTCAAGCTGGCCGTCTCCGGTTGCCCACGCAATTGCTCGGAAGCGGGCATCAAGGACGTCGGCATCATCGGTGTCGACTCCGGGTGGGAGATGTATATCGGCGGCAATGGCGGGATCAAGACAGAAGTCGCGGAGTTCTTCGTCAAGCTGAAAACCGCCGAAGAAGTCCGCGAGTACAACGGCGCGTTCCTGCAGTTGTATCGCGAAGAAGCCTTCTACCTGGAGCGCACCGTGCACTACCTGCAACGGGTCGGCATGGAGCACATCAAAAAAGCCGTACTGGAAGACCCGGCCCGACGCCGAGCGTTGAATGAGCGCCTGCAATTTTCGCTGTCGTTCGAACAGGACCCGTGGAAGGAGCGCCTGGAGCAGCCCCAATTGAAAAAGGAGTTCGAGGTCATCCCCGTCAAACAGCTGGAGGTGTCGGCATGAACTGGCTGGATATCTGCGCCCTCGATGAAATCAACGCCCTGGGCTCGCGCATCATCCAGGGGCCTAAAGGCGATATTGCGATTTTTCGTACCAGTGACGATGAAGTCTTCGCCCTCGACGACCGCTGCCCGCACAAGGGCGGGCCGCTGTCCCAGGGTTTGATCTACGGCAAACGCGTAGCCTGCCCGTTGCACAACTGGCAGATCGACCTGGCGTCCGGCGAAGCCCAGGCGCCGGATATCGGCTGCGCCCACCATCACCCCGCACGCGTGGAAAACGGCCGGGTGATGCTGGCCCTGCGGGACGCAGGTTGATGAACCGCCAGGTTACCGCGTCCACCTGCTGTTATTGCGGGGTGGGTTGCGGCGTGCTGATCGAGCATGACGGCGTACAGATCCTCGGCGTGCAAGGCGACCCGAGCCATCCGGCCAACTTTGGCAAGTTATGCAGCAAGGGCGCCAGCCTGCACCTGACCGGTGACCTGGCTGCTCGCGCCTTGTACCCCGAACTGCGCCTGGGCAAAGACTTGGCCCGTGCGCGCACCGATTGGGACACGGCCCTGGAACACGCCGCCAACGTATTCGCCGACACGATCGCCGAACACGGGCCGGACAGCGTGGCGTTCTACATTTCCGGGCAATTGTTGACCGAGGATTACTACAGCTTCAACAAACTGGCGCGGGCGCTGGTGGGCACCCACAACATCGATAGTAACTCGCGGCTGTGCATGTCTTCGGCAGTGGTCGGCTACAAACGCAGCCTGGGTGCCGACGCACCGCCGTGCAGCTATGAGGACCTGGAAAACAGCGACTGCGTCATGATCGTCGGCAGCAATATGGCCTACGCGCATCCGGTGCTGTTCCGACGCTTGGAAGAAGCCAAGGCGCGGCGCCCACAGATGAAAGTGCTGGTGATCGACCCACGGCGCACAGACACCTGCGACCTGGCTGACCTGCACCTGGCGATTTTACCGGGTACGGATGTGGCGTTATTCCATGGGATCTTGCATCTGTTGCTGTGGGAAGACTGGATCGACCGCGACTTTATCCAGGCCCATACCGAGGGGTTGGCACCGCTGAAGCGGCTGGTGCATGACTACACGCCGCAGATGGTCACGCAATTGTGCGGAATCAGCGTTGAGCAATTGCGCCTGTGCGCGCAATGGGTGGGTACCTCCAGCAGTTTCCTGTCGTTGTGGTGCATGGGGCTGAACCAATCCACCGCCGGCAGTGCGAAAAACAGCGCCTTGATCAACCTGCACCTGGCCACCGGGACCATTGGCCGGCCGGGCTGCGGCCCGTTTTCCCTGACCGGCCAACCCAACGCCATGGGTGGCCGCGAGACCGGCAGCCTGGCGAATCTGTTGCCGGGCCATCGTGAAGCGGCCAACCCGCAGCATCGGGCTGAAGTCGCCGCGTATTGGGGGGTTGATTCATTGCCGCAGCCAACCGGATTGACCGCGATCGAACTGTTCGAGCAGATCCAGGCCGGCAAGATCAAGGCGTTGTGGGTTGCCTGTACCAACCCCGCACAATCGCTGCCGGACCAGAACCGCGTACGCGCAGCCTTGGCCGCTTGCCCGTTCGTGGTTCTGCAGGAAGCTTTTCGCACCACGGAGACGGCCGCTTATGCCGACCTACTGCTGCCTGCGGCCAGTTGGGGAGAAAAGGAAGGCACCGTGACCAACTCCGAGCGACGTATTTCCCACGTCCGCCAAGCCATCGTCCCACCGGGAGAAGCACGACCCGATTGGGCCATTACGCTGGATTTCGCACAGCGCCTGGAAAAGCGCTTGCGGCCGGGCTTGGCCAGCCTGTTTGCGTTCGAACAACCGGCGCAGATCTTTGATGAATACAAAGGGCTGACGCGCCATCGTGACCTTGACCTGTCGGGTGTCAGCCATGCCCTGCTCGACCGGATCGGGCCGCAGCAGTGGCCGTTTCCGACGGGCGCGCATGCCGGAACAACGCGCCTGTACAGCGATGGCGTGTTCCCAACCGATAGCGGGCGCGCGCAGTTTGTCGCTGATCCTTACCGCGCGGCCAAGGAGCAACGCGACGCCCGCTTCCCGCTGACCCTGATCACCGGCCGCCTGCGCGACCAGTGGCACGGCATGAGCCGCACCGGCACGGCGGCCCAGTTGTTTGGGCATGTCAGCGAAGCGTTGTTGGGCCTGCATCCCGATGAATTGCGCCGCCATCGCTTGAAGGATGGTGATCTGGTCAGCCTGAAAAGCCGCCGTGGCAGCGTGATCGTCGCGGTCAGCAGCGATGACAGCGTGCGTCCGGGCCAGGCGTTCCTGCCCATGCATTGGGGCGACCGCTTTCTCAAGGGTGGCGTCAACACCCTTACGCAGCCGGCGTTTGATCCGTTATCGAAACAACCGGAACTGAAGCACAGTGGGGTGCGCCTGGAAGCGGTGCAACTGCCGTGGCAGTTGTTCGCGCTGATCGAAGGCAATGTGCAGCAACACTTTGAGGCGCTGCGCCCGCTATGCGAGGACTTTGCCTACGTCAGTTTGACTCTGGTCGGACGTGAACGCCCGGCATTGCTGGTGCGCGCCGCGCATGGCGAGGCGCCCGACTTGTCGCTGCTGACCCGTATCGACGCACTCCTCGGCCTCAATGACGGCCCTGTCATGGCTTATGACGACCCACGCCGCTCGATCGGCAAACGCGTGAAGATCGAGCAAGGCCGCATCACCGCCCTGCGCCTGGCAGGGGAAACCCTGGCGCGGCACTGGTTGCAAAGCCTGTGGCTGGAAGGTCGCGCCGATGATCAATTGCGGCGATGGCTGCTGGCTCCATTAAGTGCACCGCCCGGGGGTGCGGCGGCCAGCCTCAAGACCCTGTGCAACTGCAAGAACGTCAGCGAAAGCGCGGTATGTGCCGGCATCGCCCGCGGCCTGGGCCTGGAAGGGCTCAAACAAGCGCTGGGCTGCGGCACCCAATGTGGTTCCTGTGTACCGGAAATCAAACGTCTTTTGGCCGGCAACCCGCAGCCATTCGCCATTAATGTGTGAGGAGAAGAACATGAACGCAAAAGTCTGGCTGGTGGGCGCAGGGCCTGGCGATCCGGAACTGTTGACCCTCAAGGCGGTGCGGGCCTTGCGTGAGGCGGATGTGGTGCTGATCGATGATCTGGTCAACCCACAGGTGCTGGAGCATTGCCTGGATGCGCGGGTGATCACCGTCGGCAAGCGCGGTGGCTGCCGTTCGACGCCACAGGATTTTATCCATCGCCTGATGCTGCGTTATACGCGCCAGGGAAAATGCGTGGTGCGGCTCAAAGGCGGCGATCCATGCATCTTTGGCCGGGGCGGTGAAGAAGCGGTGTGGTTGCGCGAGCGCGGCGTCGATGTGGAGTTGGTCAACGGGATCACGGCAGGGCTGGCGGGTGCGACGAATTGCGATATCCCGTTGACCTTGCGCGGTGTGAGCCGTGGCGTAACGCTGGTCACGGCGCATACCCAGGACGACAGCAGCCTGAACTGGCGGGCACTGGCCGAGGGAGGGACGACGTTGGTGGTGTACATGGGAGTAGCGAAGCTGGAGGAGATTCGTCAGCAATTACTCAACGGCGGCATGGCCGTCGATATGCCCGTGGCGATGATCGAAAATGCCTCCCTGCCCCAGCAACGCGAATGCCGCAGCACGCTGGCGCGGATGCACTGGGAGGCGCAAGCATTTGCCCTCAAGAGCCCGGCAATTCTGGTGATCGGCAGCGTCGCTGCGGCTGCACAGGCGGCCTGCATTGCCGTATCAGCCAGCGCCTGAGGCATATTGCAGGCGAAAAAAAACCCGGCCTGAGCCGGGTTTTTTTACCACTCAGTAATTACTGAGCAGCTTGAGCTTCTACCGAGGCTTCTACGCGACGGTTGATAGCACGACCAGCTTCAGTTGCGTTGTCAGCAACTGGGCGGGATTTGCCGTAACCAACGGAGCTTACACGGTTAGGAGCAATACCGTCTTTGACCAGAACTTGCTTAACAGCGTCAGCACGACGCTGGGACAGCTTCTGGTTGTAAGCGTCTGGACCTACGGAGTCAGTGTGACCTTCAACCACGGTGGTGGTGTTAGGGTACTGCTTCATGAAGTCAGCCAGGTTTTTCACGTCGGCGTAGCTGTTAGGCTTAACAACGGCCTTGTCGAAGTCGAACTTAACGTCCAGCTCAACACGAACAACCTGAGCAACTGGAGCTTCTGGCTCTGGAGTTGGCTCTGGAGCTGGTGCTGGGGTAGGAGCTGGAGCGACTGCGCCAGCGTTACCGCCGAAGTTCACGCCCAGGCCGACCAGTGCGGAGTAGTCCCACTTGCCGTTGTCCAGTGCGTAGTCAGCTTCAACACCGGCACGAGCGTACAGGTTGTTGGTGAAGTAGTACTTCACGCCAGCGCCAGCGATAGCCAGGGTGGACTGGTCGCGACCGCTGTGGCCGTCAGCTTTGACGTTGGTACGGCTCTGGTGACCGAAACCGCCTTCTACGTATGGACGCAGGCTGTCTACGCCAGCTTGACCGAAGTGATACTGGGCAACCAGGCTGCCGGTATCGCCTTTGATCTTCTGGTTACCAGTACCGTCGTTCGAACGGGTGTGGTTGGTAGTGTCGTAGGACAGGTTCAAGGACAGGTCGTCGGTCAGGAAGTAACCGATGCGAGCGCCAGGGTTGAAGCCGTCTTCGATGTGCTTAACGCTATCGTTGTACTGCTTCTTGTAGAACAGCTCGCCTTCAACTGCGCCTTGGCCTTGTGCCAGTGCGCCGAAAGAAGAAGCGGCAATAAGAGTACCAATGGCCAAGCCCAAGGTGTTTTTCAGTTTCATCCGTTAAATCCCCATCTGGTGATTGTAAAGCAGTCCCACAAACCGGGGGACAACTCGGCGACAAGTCTAACAGAACTTGCCTACACGTAAGAGATATTTGCCACGCACTAAGTTTCAGTCTCGCCCGCAAATTTCTCACGTAATTTATCAAGAGCACGCTTGTAACGCATTTTTGTAGCACTCAAACCCATATGCATGATGTCAGCGATTTCCTGAAACTCCAGCTCTGCGACAAATCGTAGCACCAGAATTTCACGGTCTATCGGGTTCACATGCACCAACCAGCGATCAAGTCCGCCCTTCTCCTCGGGTGCCGGCGCCTTCTCTTCAGACGCCTCCTCAAGGGGGTCAAGACTCAAAGCGTCCATCAATCGACGCTTTCGCCGCTCCTTACGATACTGCGTGATGCACTCGTTGTACGTGATGCTGTAGAGCCATGTCTTGAACTTCGATTTGCCCTCGAAGTTCTTCAGGCCATACAGCACCTTGAGCATCACTTCCTGACAGACATCATCCGCATCTCTATCGTTCCCTAAATACCTTGAACAAACGTTGAACAGAGTGCGTTGATACCTGCGCATCAATTCTTCGTACGCACGTGTTACGTGAAACAGCTCCGTGTGCGAGCGCGCGACCAACTCCTCATCAGAGAGCTCACGGGGGTCGTAGCGCGTAGACAGCGTTTGGGCTTTATTCAAAACAAGTCGTGCCGACAGTCAGGTCAATGTCCGCCACAATCCGGTCAGCCGGGTTTGCGGCGGCGTACATTAGCAGGATTTGCCGTATTAGCGGCTATTGACCTGCTGTTCCAGGAGAATCCGATTGGACAGCGACACCAGGTCGCCGTCATCGGTCAGCACCGTCGTCTTGACCGTGCCGATCTCCTCGATTTGCCCTTCAACCTCGCCAACACGCACGTGTTGCCCAACCTGATACAGCTCACGCACATAGATTCCCGCAAGAATCTGCCCGGCAATTTCCCGGCTTCCCAACCCCATTGCCAGCGCAACGGCCAGACCAACGGTAATCAAAACAATCACAATCACATGGTTGAGCAGGTCAGTCTTGACCTCCAACTGGCTGATCGCGACGGAAATACTGATGATGATCACCAGCCCCTGGGCGATTCGCCCCAGGCCTGCCGCGTAGTCCAGGCCCACGCCTTCAGCCGCTCCGCGCACCAGCCCATTAGCCAGTTGCGCCAGCAGAACGCCTACCAGCAGCACCAGCGCGCCGCCAAAAACCTTCGGCAAATACAGCGCCAGCATGTCGAGCGTAGCTGAAACTCGCTCAAGTCCAAGGGATTGCGCCGCAGAAACCAGGAAAATCAGCAAAACAAACCAATAAACGATCTTGCCGATCAACGTGGAGATCGGCACTTGCAGCCCTGCGCGCCCCAGCAGTTTGGTCAGGCCAGTGCCAGCCATCAAGCGGTCCAGCCCCAATTTGGCGAGCAATTTGGACAGCAGGGTGTCGAGCAGCTTGGCCACGACAAAGCCCAGCAACACCAGAACCAGGGCACCAAACAGGTTGGGAATGAAATTCGCCACCTTGGTCCATAGTGCGGTCATCGCGGTGACCAGGCTCTGGGTCCAGAGATCAAGTTCCATATTCAATCAGCCTTATCAGCAGTGCGAGCAAGAGTTTCACGGCGGGAAACCGGCGACACATGGGCCGAACCATTGTTCAGGGCCATCATCAGCGCCGGCAACCAGCGACCCAACAGACCGAACAGGTCGCCCGCCCCTACCTGGCGGTTGGCGGTTTTCAAAACGCGGCCCAGGCAGGCATCGTCATCACGGTTGGATGGCGATGCATTGAGCATGTCACGCAAAGACTGTTCGAACGGATCGTGCATATAGACCTCTCGCAAGTGTTTTAAAAGACGAGGGTTAAATTCTTGGGGTCACATAAGACCCTTGCTGCGTTCAGGTCATATTCAGGTCAAACCCAGCGTAATCGTCGAAAAAGCCACCATTGCCCCAGTGCAACGGCCACCATCATCAGGCAGGCAATCAAGAATCCGTAGGGGTTTCCCGCAAAGGGTATTCCACCCACATTGATGCCCAGCAGGCCGGTCAAAAAACTCATCGGCAGAAAAATCCCGGTGATGATCCCGAAGCGGTACATGGTGCGGTTCATGCGCACGCTCAAGCGCCGGTCCTCGGTCTCAAGCACAAGCCCCACGCGCTCCCGAGCCAATTCGAGCTCTTCCAGGTAACGGGTCAGGCTGTTGTGTAATTCGTTCCAGTAGTCGGCGTCGTCATCACAAAACCACGGCAATTTGATGCGCGTCAGTTGCGCAAAAATATCCCGTTGTGGCGCCAGAAAACGCTTCAGCCCGGCTGCGCGTCGGCGAATCTGCAAGACGCTGCCATGCTCCGGAGTATACCGTTCGTCGGCATCGAGTTTTTCTTCCTCGGAGTCGACGATTTCAGACAGGTCCGTGACCAGATCCTGCACTTTATTGGTCAGATACTGCGCCATATAAAGGATGAGCTCGGACGCCGTTTTCGGCCCATTGCCCTCCGCCAATTGCACCAGCAACTCATCGGTGGCGCGCAACGGCCGCAGACGCAGGGAAATGACCCGGTCGGCCGCCGCAAAAATACGCACCGAGACCATGTCTTCAGGCTCGGCACCTGGATTGAGGTTGACCCCACGCAGGAACAGCAGCAATTCAGCATCCGGCAACGGCAACAGGCGTGGACGAGTGTTCTCCTCCAGCAGCAGGTCACAGGCAAACTCGCTCAGACCACTGGATTTACGCAACCAGGTCTGGGTCTGGGGGTGACTGCGATCCCAATGCAGCCACAAGCTTTCCTGGGGCTGCAAGTGCAAATCATCGAGCTCAGTCCGGGCAATCGAACGCGCACCGCCTTTACCGTCCAGCACCAGGGCATGCACCAAACCCCACTGCGCGTTTTCTTCCTCGAACATCCTGACCCCTATGGCTACTGCGGTTTATTCAGGCATTTTCAGCGGGCTGGGCGACACAATCACGCCGTTGTTGTCGGCGTAGATGTACTCACCCGGGCGGAATGTCACGCCCGCAAAGGTCACCACCACGTTCAGGTCGCCGATGCCGCGCTTGTCGGTCTTCATCGGATGCGACGCCAGCGCCTGCACCCCCAGGTCGGTCTGGGCGATAACGTCGACGTCACGGATACAACCGTAGATCACCAGCCCTTCCCAGCCGTTTTTCGCAGCTTTCTCGGCGATCATGTCGCCCAGCAACGCCCGGCGCAGCGAACCGCCACCATCGACCACCAGCACCTTGCCGGCGCCTGGCTGGTCGGCCTGTTCCTTGACCAGGGAGTTGTCTTCGAAGCATTTGATGGTGACGATTTCGCCGCCAAAGGAGTCTCGCCCGCCGAAGTTGCTGAACATCGGCTCAACCACCTGCACCAGTTCCGGGTAGGCATCGCACAGGTCGGGGGTCACGTAATGGTTCATCGAGAAACTCCTGTCATCAAAGTAGAGGTTCAACATCCCATGGTGTACATCAGGAAAACGCGCCACAACAGGCTTTTTTTAAAGACTGCGCGGTTGACGGCGGCCATGATCAGACCCGCTTGGCCGCAACGCAATACCCGTTGCGCGACTGAATATGACCAGAAGCGTTTAACGCGTCATATCTTAGCCGCAACCACTCACAAGTGAAACGCCCTTGGCAGAGCGCTTCGTCAAACCGCTGCGTCCACTTCGGACTGTGCGCCGGACAAAGGTGTCAGCGGGTCTCTCAACCAGCGTGCCACCAATGGCCAGACCTCGGCCTGCGCAGGCTTGCTGACCAGCATCTGCACATGCCCGAAATCACCGCTAAACCCTTGCTGACGCCCCAGGCAGAGGTACTGGCGATGTTCAGAGCCGACCTGCTCGAACAGCTTGCGGCAGGCCCAGTCCGGGTCTTGCCGATCACCCGCAGCGCTCACTGCCAGCAATGGCACATCAACCTCGGCCAAGCCTTTCCACCAGTCGCGCTCGGCATCGCCAAAGCGCCCGAACAGGCCATGCCAGCGCATGGTTTCAAGCATGATACCGATAGGCTCGTCTTCCGGGCCGCGCTTGAGCCTTGGGCCGGACAACTGGCCCAGGCGCTTCAAAATCAAGCGCGCGCCCCACTCCACCGCAGGGATTTTCAGCGGCCAGTAGGTGCGGCTGACCTGGCAACCAAACAATGCCACGGAAGCCGCTGCAGGTGCGCCCAAGTGCTGGCCACCCAGGGCCGCCGCCAGGGTCGTAGCGCCCAGGGAATGCCCGATCCAGTGGGGAATCTGCCCACTCTGCTCACGCACGAACGCGCCAATGGCCGGCACGTCGTAGCGCGCGTAATCGGCGACACGGTTTTTGGCGTAGTCGTGATTGCGCTTGGACAGGCCATGGCCACGCATTTCCGGGATCCATACATCAAACCCCTGGCGTGCCAGATAGGCACCCAGGCCGATACCTTTGGGCGAGTACCAGAAGCGCCGATTGGAAAAACTGCCGTGCAGCAAAATAATCGGCGCGCCCCGGTTTTCCGGGACATCAGCCAGGCCCAAGCGGGTCACGGCCAGCTCGACAGTACCGTCCGGGCTGTTGCCGGGTTTGAGGCGATACACATCTTCACTCAGGTCGCCGCGACGTTCAGCGCTGATCAGGGCGACGGGAAACAGGTTGCTGCTGCTTTGCATAATGCTCTTGCACAAAAAAGGGCGGCGTCCGCAAGGATTCCCGCCCTGTACAGATAAGAATGCCGGTCACCCGCAACGAGTGACCGGCACTTTTGACGCGTCGACCTTAGGCGGACGCTTGGCCTTCAGCCAGGAAGAACCAGGTTTCCAGTACGGAGTCGGGGTTCAGCGAGACACTTTCGATGCCCTGTTCCATCAGCCACTTGGCCAGGTCCGGGTGGTCGGAAGGCCCCTGGCCGCAGATACCGATGTACTTGCCGGCCTTGTTGCAGGCCTGGATAGCGTTGGCCAGCAGCTTCTTGACCGCCGGGTTACGCTCATCGAACAGGTGGGCGATGATCCCGGAGTCACGGTCCAGGCCCAGTGTCAGCTGGGTCAGGTCGTTGGAGCCGATGGAGAACCCATCGAAGAACTCCAGGAACTCTTCGGCCAGGATGGCGTTGGACGGCAGCTCGCACATCATGATCACGCGCAGGCCGTTTTCGCCACGGGACAGACCGTTTTCAGCCAGCAGGTCGACGACCTGGCTCGCCTCGCCCAGGGTACGCACGAACGGCACCATGATCTCGACGTTGGTCAGGCCCATCTCGTTGCGCACGCGCTTGAGGGCGCGGCATTCAAGCTCGAAACAGTCACGGAAGGTTTCGCTGATGTAACGCGAGGCGCCACGGAAGCCCAGCATCGGGTTTTCTTCTTCCGGCTCGTAGAGCTTGCCGCCGATCAGGTTGGCATATTCGTTGGACTTGAAGTCCGACAGGCGCACGATGACCTTTTTCGGGTAGAACGCCGCCGCCAGGGTGCTGATGCCTTCCACCAGCTTCTCGACGTAGAAGCCCACCGGATCGTTGTAGCCGGCGATGCGCTTGTCGACGCTTTCCTTGATCTCCAACGGCAGGCCGTCGTAGTTCAGCAGCGCCTTGGGGTGCACGCCGATCATGCGGTTGATGATGAACTCCAGGCGGGCCAGGCCCACGCCGGCGTTCGGCAGTTGTGCAAAATCGAAGGCGCGATCGGGGTTGCCGACGTTCATCATGATCTTGAACGGCAGGTCGGGCATGGCGTCGATGGAGTTTTGCTTGATGTCGAAGCCCAGCTCGCCTTCAAAGATAAAACCAGTGTCGCCTTCGGCGCAGGACACGGTCACGCCCTGGCCGTCCTTGAGCAACTGGGTGGCGTTGCCACAACCCACCACGGCAGGGATCCCCAGTTCACGGGCGATGATCGCCGCGTGGCAGGTACGCCCGCCACGGTTGGTCACGATGGCGCTGGCGCGCTTCATGACCGGTTCCCAGTCCGGGTCGGTCATGTCGGAAACCAACACGTCGCCTGGCTGGACTTTGTCCATTTCGGACACGTCCTTGATGATGCGTACCTTGCCTGCGCCGATGCGCTGGCCAATCGCACGGCCTTCAACCAGCACAGTGCCGGTTTCCTTGAGCAGGTAGCGCTCCATGACATTGGCCGACGTGCGGCTTTTCACGGTTTCCGGACGGGCTTGCACGATGTACAACTTGCCATCGTCACCGTCCTTGGCCCATTCGATGTCCATCGGGCACTTGTAGTGCTTTTCGATGATCATCGCTTGCTTGGCCAGTTCGCTGACCTCCTGGTCGGTCAGGCAGAAGCGCGCACGCTCGGCCTTGTCGACTTCAACGGTTTTCACCGAACGACCGGCCTTGGCCTCGTCGCCGTAGATCATCTTGATGGCCTTGCTGCCCAGGTTACGGCGCAGGATGGCCGGGCGGCCTGCTTCGAGGGTGCCCTTGTGTACGTAGAACTCGTCCGGGTTGACCGCACCCTGTACGACGGTTTCACCAAGGCCGTAGGCGCCGGTGATGAACACCACGTCACGGAAGCCCGATTCGGTGTCCAGGGTGAACATCACGCCGGCGGTACCGGTTTCAGAACGCACCATGCGCTGCACGCCGGCAGACAAGGCCACCAATTTGTGGTCGAAACCCTGGTGTACGCGGTAGGAAATCGCGCGATCGTTGAACAATGAAGCAAACACTTCCTTGGCGGCCCGAATGACGTTTTCCACGCCACGGATATTCAGGAAGGTTTCCTGCTGGCCGGCGAACGAGGCGTCGGGCAAGTCTTCGGCGGTAGCCGAGGAACGCACGGCGACCGCCATGTCCGGGTTGCCGGCCGACAGGGCGGCGAAGGCGGCACGAATTTCTTCGTTAAGTTTCTCGGGGAACTCGGCTTCCATGATCCACTGGCGGATCTGGGCACCGGTCTTGGCCAGCGCATTGACGTCATCAACGTCCAGGGCATCCAGCGCGGCGTGGATCTGAGCGTTGAGGCCGCTCAGTTCGAGGAAATCGCGGTAAGCCTGGGCCGTGGTGGCGAAACCACCGGGCACCGACACACCAGCGCCTGCAAGATTACTGATCATCTCGCCGAGGGATGCGTTCTTGCCCCCCACGTGCTCTACATCATGGACGCCGAGCTTATCGAGGGAAACTACGTACTCTACCAAGGTGATCTCTCCACTAACTGTGTTGGAAAAGCTCAGGACGCTGGCGGCTCATAGAGGAGCAAACGCCTGCGCTTGTGGCCTGGACCTGGAAAATAAGTGAGAATGCGGCCCACTGCGGGACAGCAAAATCGCGCCTATCATATCCAAGATTCGCCATCAGCTTAAGGCCCAGGGCTCAAATGAAACGATCTGCTTTCTTTATTTCCGACGGCACGGGCATCACCGCCGAGACATTGGGTCAGAGCCTGCTCGCGCAGTTCGAAAACGTTACCTTCGCCAAATTCACGCGGCCCTATATCGACAGCGTGGATAAAGCGCGGGCCATGGTACAACAAATCAATCTGGCGGCTGAAAAAGACGGTTTCCGTCCGATCATTTTCGACACCATCGTGAATCAGGATATTCGTGAGATCCTGGCGACTTCGAATGGTTTCATGATCGATATTTTCTCGACCTTCCTGGCCCCTCTGGAACAAGAGCTGAGTGAACATTCCTCATACTCCGTGGGCAAATCCCACTCCATTGGGCACAACTCCAACTATATGGAGCGTATCGAGGCGGTGAATTTCGCCCTCGACAACGACGACGGCGCCCGCACCCACTACTACGACAAGGCCGACCTGATCCTGGTGGGCGTGTCGCGCTGCGGCAAAACGCCTACCTGTCTGTACATGGCCATGCAATTCGGTATCCGCGCCGCCAACTACCCGCTGACCGAGGACGACATGGAACACCTGACGCTCCCGGCAGCCTTGCGTGCGCATTCGCACAAGCTGTTCGGCCTGACCATCGACCCGGACCGTCTCACCGCCATTCGTAACGAGCGCAAGCCTAACAGCCGCTACTCCAGCTATGCCCAGTGTGAGTTCGAAGTGCGCGAAGTGGAAAATCTGTTCCGTCGGGAGAACATTGCGCACATCAATTCCACGCATTTCTCAGTGGAAGAGATCTCGGCAAAGATTCTGGTAGAAAAAGGCGTAGAACGCCGCTTCAAATAACCCCGCTGATGCTTGTAGTGAGCGGGCTTGCCCCGCGCTGGGCGGCGAAGCCGCCCCAACAAGGACGCCGCGGTGTTTCAGAAAAACCGAGGTATCTGGTTTTGGGGCGGCTCCGCCACCCAGCGCGGGGCAAGCCCGCTCACTACAATTAATGCCTACAGGTGAAAACGACCGCCGCCCTGGCCCAATGCGGTGGCCAACGCGTCAAACCCCTCTCGCAACAACTGATCATCCCCTGACGTATTGCAGATGCTCGCCCGAATGAACTGCGGCACTGCGGTTTGCCCCACCGCAAATGCCTCGGCCGTAGCGATCAGGTAGTTGTTCTGCTTGAGCTCCGCTTCGATTTCCGATGCACGCCACGGCTCCGGCACCTCGATCCAGAAGTGTGGGCTGTTGGGGTGGGTGCGATATTGCAGGCCAGCCAACAAACCTTGCACCAGCGCCTTGCGGCGGCTGATCTCATTGATCTGCTGGCGCAGCAGGTATTCCGCCGTGCCGTTTTCAATCCACTGGGTGGCCAGTTCCAGGGTCACCGGCGTGGCCATCCAGCAGGTAGAACGCAGCGCCGCCGAGATACGGCTGACCAGGGCCGGCGGCGCATGCACATAACCTACACGCAACCCGGCAGACACAGCCTTGCTCAGGCTGCTGATCAGAATCGTACGCTCAGGGGCGAAATAGCTGAGGGGCGGCGGCCGGTCTTCCACCAGCACACCGTGGGCTTCATCTTCAAGAATCAGCAGATTGTGTTCACGGCACACTTTGGCCAACGCTTCTCGACGCGCCACCGAGAGCACCGCAGTGGTGGGGTTCTGGATGGTCGGCGTGCAGTACAGCGCCGAAACGCGGTGATTACGACAGACTTCGTCCAGCGCGCTCGGCAGCACGCCCTCCTCGTCCATTTCCAGGCCGATGAGGCGGATGCCCAGCATGCGCGCGGCGGTAATGAGCCCCGGGTAAGTCAGCTGTTCGGTGACCACCGTATCACCGGCCCGTAACAGCGCCATCATCGAGCACAGCAAGCCATGCTGGCCGCCATTGACGCAAATGACCTGCTCGGGAATCGGGTGGAAATCGCGCTGCACCAGCCATTGCGCGCCGGCCTCGCGATAGCGTGGCAGGCCGGCGTCCGGCGTGTAGGCACTGATGTCCTGGAGGAACTTGGCGTTGGTCGACAGGGTTTGGAAGCTCTGGGCCAGGAACACCGTCTCCTGCCCGGGGATGTGCATGTTGCGGCTCATGTCGAAGTACTGGCGCGGCTCCTCGCTGAAGTTGCGAAAACCTTCATCGCGCTGGCGCTCCATCCCACGCTTGCGCACGAAAGTGCCGTCACCGACCCGCGCCACAACCAACCCCAGGCGTTCCAGTTCGCCGTAGGCCCGGCTGATGGTGCCGATCGTCACACCCAGGTTGTCGGAAAGCACCCGATGGGGCGGCAGTTTTCTTCCTGGTTCAATCAAGCCTTCGAGGATGCCCCGTTCCATGACATCAGACAGGCGTTTGTACTTCACGCCCTGCCCGTTGGACAACCCCTCACGCATAATTGACACCATGTCAATATTTGTTTTGACAGCCATCTTTCGCCCTAATAGTGTGCTTTTACGGGTTCAATCGCCGAATTTTACAACTCATTACAAGCTCAATATAGAGTTCAATTCCGGCTCAGGGAAGCAATAAACGATGCCAATGTCCGCCGTTCTCGAAAACACCGCCAAGATCAAAACCCAAAAACAGTGGCTGGCCGGGTTGATCACCAGTGTGATGTTCCTGATCGTGTGCCTGAGCTGGGGCACCACGTGGCTGGGCATCAAGATCGCCGTGGAGAGCGTGCCACCGCTGACCTCCGCCGGCCTGCGCTTTCTGATCGCCTTCCCGTTGTTCCTGTGCTTTGCGCTGGTACGTCGCGAGCCGATCCTGTTTCCCCGGGAGAGCCGCTGGTTCTTCGTGTTTGTGACCCTGTCCTATTTCAGCGTTCCTTATTACTTGCTCAACTACGGCGAGATGCACGTCTCGTCCGGCCTCACCGCCCTGCTGTTCAGCTGCATGCCGGTGTTTATCCTGATTTTCTCGGGGCTGTTCCTGCGCGAGCGCATCTACTTCTCCCAGGTGGTCGGTATCGGCATCGGCTTCGCCAGCCTGTACATGATCATCAAGAGCCAGGGCCTGCACCTGGACCACGCTGAATTCCTCGGCGTGCTGGCGATCCTGAGCGCGGCGATCATGCATGCGCTGTGCTATGTCATCACCAAGCAAAAAGGCAGTGCCATCAGCGTGATCACCTACAACACCCTGCCCATCGGCATCGCCGGGCTGATGTTGTTCGTCGCCGGCCTGTGGTTTGAGACGCCCACGTTTGACCAGATCACCCTGCGTTCCTGGGGAGCCCTGTTCTACCTGGGGCTGGTCGCGTCGGTGGGCGGGTTCATCGTGTACTTCATGCTGCTCAAGCGTTTGAGCCCGATCATCCTGTCGTTCGTGTTCATTATCTTTCCGGTGTTCGCGGTGATCATCGGCGCGTGGTACGAGGGCGTGGCGATTTCCCGGGACCTGATGCTGTACTCGGCCATCCTGCTGGCCGGCTTTGCAATCACCAAGTTGCCGATTGAAAAACTCCTGGCCAAGAAACCTTGAACGTCCCCCCGGCCCCTCAACATCAGCCACGCGAGAGAAACATGGACGTCCTGCGCCCAACCGCCCTGGAACAGATCTACGCCCACGCCAGCCGCAGCTACCCCGAAGAATGCTGTGGTTTTGTCTTCGCCGACGGCAGTGTGTACCTGGGCAGCAATATCCAGAACGAGCTGCATCGCAAGAACCCAGAGATGTACCCACGCAGCGCGGCCAACGGCTACACCTTTTCCGTAGCCGACACCCTGCTGATGAACAAGGCGTTTCGCAGTGATAACCCGGTGGTGGTGATCTACCACTCCCACCCGGATGTGGGCGCCTATTTCAGTGACGAAGACCAGGACAAGGCGCTGTTCCTGGGCGAGCCGATCTACCCCGTCAGCTATCTGGTGGTGGACGTTCGCCAGGGCCAGGCCCTGGGATCAAAGCTGTTTGCCTGGGATGGCAAGCATTTCGCCCTTAACCCTTTCAACGACCTGCACACGGAGTTGTCCATGAACGCTGTCTCTTTCCCCGACATTCTGGTTCGCGTGGCCAAGCTGCCGGAATCGACCCTTGAGGGCGCCGGATCGACATTGCGCGAAGTCATTGAAAACCTTTGCAGCCACTACCCGCAGTTACGCGCGCATCTGTTTCATGAAAAAAACAACCAGCTCAAGGAGCACTTCCTGTTCACCGCCGAAGAAGAACTGATCGGTGCCGATGAGCCCCTGCCGGAACAGGCCAGGATCGAAGTGCTGTTGGCCACCTCCGGCGGCATGGATATCGATGCCCTGAGCAACGAGGAAGTGCAGCGCTACGTGCGCCACATCACCCTGCCCGGCGTCGGCCGCGAGGGCCAACTGAAGTTGAAAAACGCCAAGGTGCTGATCATCGGCACCGGCGGCCTGGGCTCGCCCATCAGCCTGTACCTGGCGGCGGCCGGCGTCGGCACCCTGGGGCTGGTCGACTTCGATGTGGTGGAAAGCAGCAACCTGCAACGCCAGATCGTCCACGGCAACAGCACACTGGGCATGCCCAAGGTCGAGTCCGCCCGGCAACGCTTGCTGGACCTCAATCGCCACATCCGGATCAACGCCCACGACACCGCCCTGAATGCCGACAACGCCCTCGAGTTGGTGGGCGCCTACGACCTGGTGATCGACGGCACCGACAATTTCGACACGCGCTACCTGGTCAACGATGCCTGCGTGCAGTTGGGCAAACCCCTGGTGTACGGCGCCATCTACCGTTTCGACGGGCAAATCAGCGTGCTCAACTATCAAGGCGGGCCGTGCTACCGCTGTCTGTTTCCCTCGGCCCCTCCCGCGGAGTTGGCGCCCAATTGCAGCGCCGGCGGTGTGATCGGCGTATTGCCGGGGGTGGTGGGGATGATCCAGGCCACCGAGGCGATCAAGTTGCTGATCGGTATCGGTGAGCCTTTGTCCGGCCGCTTGATGCGCTTCGACGCGCTTGCGATGAAGTTCAGCGAAATCCGCTTCAAACGTCGCGCCGACTGCCCCTGCTGTTCGGACCTGCGCCACAGCGACAGCGTCGCGCCGGCCGTCTGCGCCGACGCCATGCCGAGCCGCCCCTCCCTGGCCGAAGAACGCTACATCAAGCCACGCGTACTCAAACAAGTGCTCGACCACCACCGCAGCGCCGACGTCCTGCTGGATGTGCGCGATGCCAGTGAACTGGAGGTGTGCAAACTGCCGGGCGTGGTGCACATCCCCCTGGCCGAACTGGATGGGCAGCTCGACAGCCTCAGTCGCGACAACACCCACTACCTGATCTGCTACGCCGGCACCCGTGCCGAGCAAGCGGCAAGCACCTTGCTGGCGGCAGGTTTTGCCAATACCAAGGTCCTGCAGGGCGGTATGAAACACTGGGTGCGCGACGTCGAACCCGACATGCCGTTGTATTGATCCGGGGATCGACTGATGTTGCATAACTCCATTCTCGACGTCATCGGCCAGACGCCAATCGTGCGCCTGGCGCAGTTTTCCGAAGACCTCGGTATCGAGGTCTACGCCAAGCTCGAATCCCTCAACCCGGGCGGCAGCCACAAGGCGCGCATCGCCCTGGGCATGATCCTCGACGCCGAACGCCGGGGCGTGCTGATCCGCGACTCCGGGCAAACCATCATCGAGCCCAGCGGCGGCAATACCGGCATTGGCCTGGTGATGGCCGGCAATGTGCTGGGCTACAAAGTCGTGCTGGTGATCCCCGACAACTACAGCCCCGAAAAGCAAAAGCTGCTGCGCTTGTACGGGGCCAAGGTGGTGCTGTCGGACAGCCGCCTGGGCAACAACTCCCACGGCGAAAAATGTATGGAGCTGCAGTTGGAAAACCCCAACTACGTGATGCTCAACCAGCAACGCAACGGCGCCAACCCGCAAACCCACCGCGACACCACCGCGCCGGAAATCCTCCGCGCCTTCGGTGAACAGCGCGTGGATTACTTCGTCAGCGGCATCGGCACCGGCGGCCATATCACCGGTATCGGCGAAACCCTCAAGGCGGCCTGGCCGCATATCCGTGTCATGGGGGTGGAACCTGAAGAATGCGACCTGCTCAAGGACCGCCACGCGCCGCACGGTATCCAGGGCCTGTCGATCGGGCTGATCCCGAGCATTCTCAACCTGGAGGTACTGGACGGCATGCTCAAGGTGTCGCACCAGGCCTGCGTCGACATGATCAAACGCATCATGCGCACCGATGCCATCAGCCTGGGTTTGTCGTCGGCCGCCAACATGGTCGCCATCGCCCAACTCGCTCCTGAATTACCACCCGAAACGGTGGTGTTGACCATGGTCTACGACAATGCTGACAGCTACCTGCCCAGTTTCGAATAACCGGTTACCCAACCAACCAGAATGCGGGGGGACCTCCATGGGGGGCTTTATCGACATGCAACAGTTGCACGATGAGTTGCTCACCCATCTCATCAAGACCCTGACGCCTGCGCAGATGAAGCAACTGGAACCGCATCTGGCACCCTTGATCCAGAATGCCGCCCAATCGGTTGCCGAAGACCTGATCGCCTACGCCTATCGCGACCCGGCTTCGCGTGGGCGCGGCGAGTTGATCCTGGAGTCCTATGCCTCGTTCAAGGCGGTGCTGTTCTACCGGCTCGCGCATTTGGTATGGCACTTCCCCGACAACCCCAACGGCGTGTTTTCGCGCATAGCCCTCAAGCTCAGCAACCAGGGCAAGATCCTCTCCGGTGCCGAGATTCATCCGGCGGCGCGTATCGGTCGGCGCTTTGTGCTCGACCACGGCTACGGCACGGTGATCGGCGAAACCTGCGAGATCGGCAATGACTGCTACATCCTCTGCGGCGTCACGCTGGGCGCTCGGGGTATCGCCAACAACCCGGATGGCAAACGCCACCCACGCCTGGGCAACAACGTCGAAGTCGGCTCCGGCGCCCGGGTGCTGGGCTATGTCTTGATCGGCGACAACGTGTTCATCAGCCCTTCGTGCGTGATCACCCAGGACGTTCCCGCAGGCACCCGGGTCAGGGTGGTCAACCAGGTGCAACTGCAAAAAAATGTTGAAACGGACCACACCCACTATCTCGGCGCCTTCGCGCTGGATGAACGCCTGCACGTGGTCGGCGAAGTCAACGCCAGCCACAACGTGACGGTGCTGGATGCCGACTTTCATCCGTTGCGGGGCGTGATGCTGGAGCCCACGGTAAAAGAGCGCCACCACCTGCAATTTCGCCTGCGCCGCACCGACATCGGCGAACAACTGCCGCGCCTGCCGCTGAACCTGAAAATCTGCGGGTCGGAATTTGAAATCACCCTGCTCTCCCCCCCTGGCTTGAGCGCAATGGTGCGTCACCTGTTGCAAGCCAGCCCATTGATCGTTGGAGGATGAACATGTCCGTACACACCATGGAAACCCTGGCGCTGTTCGACAGCGCGCCCTACCAGAACGCCTTCAGCGCGCGGGTGATTGCCGTCAGCGAACAGGGCATCGCCCTGGAGCACACGCTGTTCTACCCCACAGGCGGCGGGCAGCCGGGCGACACTGGGCACCTCACCCTGGCCGACGGCACGCGGGTCGACGTGGTGGGCACCGTGCGTGACCCGGTACTGCGCTCGATTATCTGGCACCAGGTGGAGCGCTGCCCCGAGCAATTGACTGCCGGCGTGCAGGTAGACGCCAGCCTCGATTGGGAACGGCGCTACCAGCACATGAAGATGCACACCTGCCTGCACCTGTTGTGCTCGCTCATCGATGCGCCCGTGACCGGCTGCAGTATCAGCGCCGATAAAGGCCGCCTGGATTTCGACCTGCCGGAAATGACCCTCGACAAAGACAGCCTCACCCGCGACCTCAACGCGCTGATCGAGGCAGCCCACCCGGTTAAAACCCTGTCGATGCCCGCCTCGGAATACTCGACCTTGCTGCAGATCACCCGCACCCAGGCGGTGGCACCTCCGGTGATCCAGGGTTCGGTGCGGGTCATCGAGATTGCCGGCATCGACATCCAGCCCTGCGGCGGCACCCATGTGATCAACACCGAGGAAATCGGCAAGGTGTTCTGCGAGAAAATCGAGAAGAAGAGCAAGCACAACCGCCGGGTCATCCTGCGGTTTGAATAACGCCCAACTGATAGTTCGTACAGGAAACTGACAGCAAATTTACGCGTTTGTAACATTCAGAAACGTACAATTCCCCCAGCAGCGCATCTTCCCCAGGTGCGCCGTCCTGACTCATGGAGAGAGAGCCCCCAGCCTTCTCCGTGGGTGCTTGTAGAGAAGCTAAGCTCAAACCCACCACGCCCTTCTGAACCTGAACGCTGCAGGAACGTCTGCCTATGAGCAACTGCATATGAACAAAGTGTTCCGTCATTACATTCCGGCGTCCTCTCTGCGCCTGCTGCCCAACCGCTGGGACCTGGTCGCCCTGCCGTTGGTGATCGGTTTTCTGCTGTTTTTCTCCATCACCGCCCGGGAGACCTGGGCTCCCATCGCAACCCTGCAAAGCGAAGTCATCTCCCTGGACCCGGCCAACCTGCCGGAATACGCGATGCGCACCACACTGCGCATGCTCGCGGCGATGGTGGCCGCGCTGATTTTCACCCTGCTGTACGGCACCCTGGCCGCCAAAAGCCGGCGCGCCGAGAAACTGCTGGTGCCGGTGCTCGATATTCTGCAATCGGTGCCAGTACTCGGTTACATCTCGTTTACCGTGACGTTCTTCCTGTTGCTGTTTCCCGGGCGCGTGCTCGGCGCGGAGTTCGCCGCCATCTTTGCGATCTTCACCAGCCAGGCCTGGAACATGACGTTCAGCTTCTATCAGTCGCTGCGCATGTTGCCCCATGACCTGGTGGAAGTGTCCACCAGCCTGCGCCTCTCCGGCTGGCAGAAATTCTGGAAGCTCGACGTTCCTTTCGCCATGCCGGGGCTGGTGTGGAACATGATGATGAGCATGTCCGGCGGCTGGTTTTTCGTGGTGGCTTCCGAAGCCATCACCGTCGGCGACAAAACCATCACCCTGCCGGGCGTAGGTTCATACCTGGCCCTGGCCATCGCCCAGAAAGACCTGCACGCCGTGGGTTATGTGATCCTGGCGATGATCGCGGTGATCCTGATCTACGACCAGTTCCTGTTCCGCCCGCTGGTGGCCTGGGCCGACAAATTCCGCATGGAAACCACCGCCTCCCAGGGCAGCTCGCCGCAATCCTGGGTGCTGAACCTGATCCAGCGCACCCGCGTCGTGCAACGCATACTGCGCCCGATCACCCGTACCTTCAGCCGCCTGGGCAACAAGCGTTTCAGCCTGGCGGGGAGTGCATTCAAGGCATTGCCGACCGAGACGCCCGCCGCGTCGAAGCTCATCGACTGGGCCTGGGGCACACTGATCGCGCTGATGGCCGCGTATGCGCTGTACCACATCGTGCAGTACGTCGGCACCGAAGTGACCCTCGCCGAAGTCGGCCACGTGGTGGTGCTGGGCCTGATTACCTTGCTGCGGGTGGCCGGGCTGATCCTGATTGCCTCGTTGATCTGGGTGCCCCTGGGCGTGATGATCGGCCTGCGTCCGAGCCTGGCGGAGAAAATCCAGCCGTTGGCACAGTTCCTTGCGGCGTTTCCGGCGAACCTGCTGTTCCCGGTGTTCGTCATCGTGATCCTGCATTTCCATCTCAACCCGGACATCTGGCTGAGCCCGCTGATCGTGTTGGGCACCCAGTGGTACATCCTGTTCAACGTGATTGCCGGCGCCAGCGCCTTCCCCAATGACTTCAAGGAAGCCGCCGCCAACTTCCGCATTCGCGGCTGGCTGTGGTGGCGCAAGGTGATACTGCCGGGGATTTTCCCGTACTACGTCACCGGCGCGATTACCGCCTCGGGCGGTGCCTGGAACGCCAGCATCGTGTCCGAGTACGTGTCCTGGGGCCAGGACAACGTGGTCGCCCACGGGCTGGGTGCCTATATCGCACAAACCACAGCCGCCGGGGACTTCCCCAAGATCGCCCTGGGCGTGGTGGTGATGTCGATCTTCGTGGTGGCGTTCAACCGCGCGGTCTGGCGACCGATGTACGCCATTGCCGAAAACAAACTTCGTCTGAATTAATGGGATTCGCTGTGATGAATACCTATACCGAACACACTGCCGACACCCCAGAAATTTACTCGCTGAAGAACGTGAACCGGGTCTTCGGCAAAGGCAAGGAAGAGCTGCAAGTGCTCAGCGGCGTAGACCTGAGCCTGCACGAAGGCGAGATCGTGGGCATGCTCGGCCGCTCAGGCTCAGGTAAATCGACGCTGCTGCGCATTATTGCCGGCCTGATCCAACCGTCGTCGGGGGACGTGAAATACCACGGCAAACCGCTGACCGGCCCGGCCGAAGGCGTCGCCATGGTGTTCCAGACGTTTGCGCTGTTTCCCTGGCTGACCGTTCTGGAAAACGTGGAAGCCGGCCTGCAAGCCCTGCAAGTCGAGCGCAAGGAGGCCCGCAAGCGCGCCTTGGCCGCCATCGACCTGATCGGCCTGGACGGTTTCGAAAACGCTTACCCCCGTGAATTGTCCGGCGGTATGCGCCAGCGCGTAGGTTTTGCGCGTGGCCTGGTGGTCAACCCGACCCTGTTGCTGATGGACGAACCGTTCTCGGCCCTCGATGTACTCACCGCCGAAACCCTGCGCACCGACTTGCTGGATTTGTGGAGCGGCAAGCAACTGCCGATCAAGTCGATCCTGATCGTGACCCACAACATCGAGGAAGCGGTGCTGATGTGCGACCGCATCCTGGTGCTGTCGTCCAACCCCGGGCGCGTGGTCGCCGAGATCAAGGTGCCGTTTGCGCACCCGCGCAACCGGCTGGACCCGACTTTCCGGCAAATGGTCGACGACATCTATGCCCTGATGACCGACCGACGCAGCGCCGATGCGAGCGTCGGCAAGCCCGAACTGAAGATGAGCAGCCTGCTGCCGGAAGTGTCCACCAACCTCATGGCCGGCCTGATCGAAACCCTGGCCGCCGAGCCCTACAACGGCCACGCCGGCCTGCCCAACGTGGCCGAACGGGGCCTGTTGGAAGTCGACGACCTGTTCCCGGTCGCGGAGATGCTGGAACACCTGGGCTTTGCCGAACTCAAGGGCGCCGACATCACCCTCACCGACGCCGGCAAGCTGTTCGCCGACTACGGCACCCAGGAACGCAAGACCCTGTTCGCCGAACATTTGATCCAGCACGTACCGCTGGCCGCGCGCATTCATCAGGTATTGCTTGAACGCAGCGGGCACCGTGCCCCTCGGGTGCGCTTCGAGCAAGAGCTGGAGGATTCGATGACCGAAGCGTTCGTGGAAAAAACCCTGGAAACCGTGGTGGCGTGGGGACGCTATGCGGAGATTTTCTCCTACGACGACCACACCGAGACGTTCAGCCTGGAGGATGTCGAGGGCAGCATGTAAACCGAGAACACCATTTTAAAAGTGGAAGTGGGCTTGCTCCCGATAGCGGTGGGTCAGCGAAATTTGGATTGGCTGGCACACCGTCATCGGGAGCAAGCCCCCTCCCACACTGGATTGATGTCGGGCTTTAGAAGGCGTCGCCGGGTATGCGCACGTAGCCTTCCATCAACACCCGTGCACTGCGGCTCATGATGGCTTTCTTGACGACCCATTCACCCTCTACCTGGCTGGCCTCAGCGCCCACGCGCAACGTGCCGGACGGATGCCCGAAGCGCACCGCATTGCGCGCCACGCCGCCGGCCGCCAAGTTGACCAAGGTGCCGGGAATCGCCGCCGCCGTGCCAATCGCCACCGCCGCCGTGCCCATCATCGCGTGATGCAACTTGCCCATGGACAGCGCGCGCACCAGCAGGTCTACATCGGCAGCCTTGATCGCCTTGCCGCTGGATGACACGTAATCCGCAGGCTTGGCCACAAACGCAACCTTCGGCGTGTGCTGGCGTTGAGCGGCCTGCTCCAGGTTCTCGATCAGCCCCATGCGCAGTGCGCCGTAGGCCCGCACGGTCTCGAACATTGCCAGGGCTTTCGGATCGCTGTTGATCGCGCCTTGCAGCTCGGTGCCGGTATAGCCAAGGTCTTCGGCGTTGATGAAGATCGTCGGGATACCGGCATTGATCAACGTCGCCTTGAAGGTGCCGACACCCGGCACTTCCAGGTCGTCGACGAGGTTACCGGTGGGGAACATCGAACCGCCGCCGCCCTCTTCTTCCGCCGCCGGGTCCATAAACTCCAGCTGGACTTCGGCAGCCGGGAAGGTCACGCCGTCCAGTTCAAAGTCACCGGTCTCCTGCACGGCGCCGTCGGTGATCGGCACATGGGCGATGATGGTCTTGCTGATATTGGCCTGCCACACCCGCACCACCGCCACGCCGTTGTGCGGTATGCGGGCCGGGTCGACCAGCCCGGCGCTGATGGCGAACGAACCCACCGCCGCCGACAGGTTGCCGCAATTGCCGCTCCAGTCGACAAAGGGTTTGTCGATGGAGACCTGGCCGAACAGGTAGTCCACGTCGTGATCGGCGCGGGTACTTTTCGACAGGATGACCGTCTTGCTGGTGCTCGATGTGGCGCCGCCCATGCCATCAATCTGTTTGTCGTACGGGTCGGGGCTGCCGATCACCCGTAGCAGCAAGGCGTCGCGCGCGGCGCCCGGCACCTGCGCCGCTTCGGGCAGGTCCTTGAGGCTGAAAAACACCCCCTTGCTGGTGCCGCCACGCATGTAAGTGGCGGGGATCCTGATTTGCGCTGCGTGTGCCATGGTTATCCTCTTCAGGCGGTGGCCGCCGATTCCAGGAAGTCCTGGGCGAAGCGCTGCAACACGCCGCCCGCCTCGTAGATCGATACTTCTTCGGCGGTGTCCAGGCGGCAAGTCACCGGCACTTCGACACGTTCGCCATTTTTGCGATGGATCACCAGCGTCAGTTGCGCACGCGGGGTGCGTGCACCGACCACGTCATAGGTTTCGCTGCCATCGATGTTCAACGTGTGACGGTCGGTGCCGGGCAGGAACTCCAACGGCAGCACGCCCATGCCCACCAGGTTGGTGCGGTGGATGCGCTCGAAACCCTCGGCAACAATCGCTTCCACACCGGCCAGGCGCACGCCCTTGGCCGCCCAGTCGCGGGAGGAACCCTGGCCGTAGTCGGCACCGGCAATGATGATCAGCGGTTGCTTGCGCTCCATGTAGGTTTCGATGGCCTCCCACATCCGCGTGACTTTGCCTTCCGGCTCGATGCGCGCCAGGGAGCCCTGCTTGACCTTGCCGTTTTCAACCACCATTTCGTTGAACAGTTTCGGGTTGGCAAAGGTGGCACGCTGCGCGGTCAGGTGGTCGCCGCGATGCGTCGCGTAAGAGTTGAAGTCGACTTCCGGCAGGCCCATTTTCGCCAGGTATTCGCCTGCGGCGCTGTCGAGCATGATCGCATTGGAGGGTGACAGGTGGTCGGTGGTGATGTTGTCCGGCAGCACCGCCAGCGGGCGCATACCCTTGAGCGGCCGCGCACCGGCCAGCGCGCCTTCCCAATACGGCGGGCGACGGATATAGGTGCTTTGCGGGCGCCAGTCGTACAGCGGCGCGACTTTCGGCCCGGTGTCTTCGTGGATGGCGAACATCGGGATATAGACCTGGCGGAACTGCTCCGGCTTGACCGAAGCCTTGACGACCGCGTCGATCTCTTCGTCGCTCGGCCAGATGTCTTGCAGGCGGATTTCCTTGCCCGTGGCATCCAGGCCCAGCACGTCCTTCTCGATATCGAAACGGATGGTGCCGGCAATCGCATAGGCCACCACCAACGGCGGCGAGGCGAGGAAGGCTTGCTTGGCGTACGGGTGAATACGTCCGTCGAAGTTGCGGTTACCCGAGAGCACGGCCGTGGCGTACAGGTCGCGATCGATGATTTCCTGCTGGATCACCGGGTCAAGGGCGCCGGACATGCCGTTGCAGGTGGTGCAGGCAAACGCCACCACGCCAAAGCCGAGCTTTTCCAGTTCATGGCCCAGGCCGGCTTCTTCCAGGTACATGGCCACGGTTTTCGAACCCGGCGCCAACGAAGATTTGACCCAGGGTTTGCGCGTCAGCCCCAGCTTGTTGGCGTTGCGCGCCAGCAGGCCGGCAGCGATCACGTTGCGCGGGTTGCTGGTGTTGGTGCAACTGGTAATGGCCGCAATGATCACCGCGCCGTCGGGCATTTGGCCGGGAACCTCGTCCCACTCGCCGCTGATGCCTTTGGATGCCAGGTCCCGGGTCGCCACGCGCGCATGCGGGTTGCTCGGCCCCGCCATGTTGCGCACGACGCTGGACAGGTCAAAGGTCAGGCCACGCTCGTATTGCGCGCTCTTCAGGTCATCGGCCCATAGGCCGGCGTGGCGGGCGTATTGCTCCACCAGGGTGACTTGTTCGTCTTCGCGGCCGGTGAGCTTCAGATAGGCGATGGTCTGTTGGTCGATGTAGAACATCGCCGCCGTGGCGCCGTATTCCGGGGCCATGTTGGAGATGGTCGCACGGTCGCCCAGGGTCAGCGCCGAAGCCCCTTCACCGAAGAATTCCAGCCACGCCCCCACGACCTTCTGTTTACGCAGAAACTCGGTCAGCGCCAGCACCATGTCGGTGGCGGTGATACCCGGTTGCAGCTTGCCGGTCAGTTCGACGCCGACGCTTTCCGGCAGGCGCATCCATGAGGCGCGGCCCAGCATCACACTTTCGGCTTCAAGGCCGCCGACGCCGATGGCGATCACGCCCAGTGCGTCGACGTGCGGCGTATGACTGTCAGTGCCGACGCAAGTGTCCGGGAACGCCACGCCGTCGCGCACCTGGATCACCGGAGACATTTTCTCCAGGTTGATCTGGTGCATGATGCCGTTGCCTGGCGGGATCACATCGACGTTCTTGAACGCCTTCTTGGTCCACTCGATAAAGTGGAAACGGTCTTCGTTGCGACGGTCTTCGATGGTGCGGTTTTTTTCGAATGCCTGCGGATCATAACCACCGGCTTCGACGGCCAGGGAGTGGTCGACGATCAGTTGGGTCGGCACCACCGGGTTCACCTGGGCCGGATCGCCGCCTTGCTGGGCGATGGCATCGCGCAGGCCGGCAAGATCGACCAGGGCGGTCTGGCCGAGGATGTCGTGGCACACCACGCGCGCGGGGAACCAGGGGAAATCGAGGTCGCGCCGGCGTTCGATCAACTGGCCCAGGGACGCGTTGAGGGTGGCCGGGTCGCAGCGGCGCACCAGGTTCTCGGCGAGTACGCGGGAGGTATAAGGCAAGGTGGCGTAGGCGCCAGGCTTGATTGCATCGACTGCCGCACGAGCGTCGAAGTAATCCAGGCGACTGCCGGGTAGCGGTTTGCGAAATTCAGTGTTCATCGTCAGGACTCGGTCACGGTGGCTACAAAAGGAGAACCGGCGTGCATCCGGAATTGGAATGAGATCCAAATGTGGGAGCGGGCTTGCTCGCGAAAGCGGACTGTCAGTCGATACATCTGTAGCTGACCGCTATCGGGAGCAAGCCCCCTCCCACATTTGATCCGGTTACCCATTCAGGACCGCCAATCTCCCATTCAGCGACGTTCGATTGGCACGAACTTGCGCTGTTCGACGCCTATGTATTCGGCGCTTGGACGGATGATGCGGTTGTTGGCACGCTGCTCGAACACATGCGCGGCCCAGCCGGTCAGGCGCGAGCAGACGAAGATCGGGGTGAACAGCTTGGTCGGGATCCCCATGAAGTGGTAGGCCGAGGCATGGTAGAAGTCGGCGTTGGGAAACAGCTTCTTCTGCTCCCACATGGTCTTGTCGATGGCTTCGGACACCGGGAACAACACGGTGTCGCCCACTTCGTCAGCCAGCTTTTTCGACCAGCCCTTGATCACTTCATTACGCGGGTCGCTGTCTTTGTAGATCGCGTGGCCGAAGCCCATGATCTTGTCCTTGCGCGCCAGCATGCCGAGGGTGCCTTCGACGGCCTCCTGCGCGGACGAAAAACGCTCGATCATTTCCATCGCCGCCTCGTTGGCCCCCCCGTGCAGCGGGCCGCGCAACGAACCGATGGCCGCCGTGACGCAGGAATACAGGTCGGACAGGGTCGACGCACATACGCGGGCAGTGAAGGTCGACGCGTTGAATTCATGCTCTGCGTACAGGATCAGCGACACGTTCATCACTTTGACGTGCAGATCGCTGGGCTTCTTGCCGTGCAGCAGGTGCAGGAAGTGACCACCGATGGTCGGCTCATCTGTCACGCAATGGATGCGTTGGCCGTCGTGGCTGAAGCGATACCAGTAGCACATGATCGCCGGGAAAGCGGCGAGCAGGCGGTCAGTGACGTCGCGCTGCACGCTGAAATCCTTCTCCGGCTCGATATTGCCCAGGAACGAGCAACCGGTGCGCATCACGTCCATCGGATGGGCATCGGCGGGGATACGCTCCAGCACTTCCTTGAGGGCTTGCGGCAGGTCACGCAGCTTGCTCAACTTGGCGCTGTAGGCGGCCAATTCGGCTTTGCTCGGCAACTCGCCGTACAGCAGCAGGTAGGCGACTTCTTCAAACTGTGCCTCGGCGGCCAGTTCGCGCACATCGTAGCCGCGATAGGTCAGGCCGGCACCGGCCTGGCCCACGGTGGACAGTGCGGTCTGCCCGGCGACCTGGCCACGCAGGCCGGCGCCACTCAGTACTTTTGCTTCAGCCATGTTCGTTCTCCAATCTTGAATTTATTAGGGAGGCATGCCGCGTTACTTTTTCGCGGCAAACAACGCGTCGAGCTTCTGCTCGAAGGTGTGGTAGTCGATGCGATCGTAAAGCTCCATGCGGGTTTGCATGGTGTCGATCACGTTCTGTTGGGTACCGTCGCGACGGATCGCGGTGTAGACGTTCTCGGCGGCCTTGTTCATGGCGCGGAAGGCCGAGAGCGGGTACAGCACGATGGAAACATCGGCAGATTTCAACTGTTCGGTGGTGTACAGCGGCGTCGCGCCGAACTCGGTAATGTTAGCCAGGATCGGGGCCTTCACACGGGAGGCGAACAGCTTGTACATCTCCAGCTCAGTGATGGCTTCCGGGAACACCATGTCGGCACCGGCCTCGATGCAGGCCGCGGCACGCTCCAGGGCGGACTCCAGCCCCTCCACCGCCAGCGCGTCGGTGCGCGCCATGATCACGAAGCTGTCGTCGGTGCGCGCGTCCACGGCGGCCTTGATGCGGTCGACCATTTCCTGCTGGGACACGATTTCTTTGTTCGGACGATGGCCGCAGCGCTTGGCGCCCACCTGGTCTTCGATATGGATGGCCGCCGCGCCGAACTTGATCATCGACTTGACGGTACGCGCCACGTTGAACGCCGAGGAACCGAAACCGGTGTCCACGTCCACCAGCAGCGGCAAGTCGCACACATCGGTGATGCGGCGCACGTCGGTCAGCACGTCATCCAGGCCGGTAATCCCCAGGTCCGGTACGCCCAGGGAACCTGCAGCCACCCCGCCACCCGACAGGTAGATCGCCTTGAAGCCGGCGCGCTTGGCCAGCAGGGCGTGGTTGGCGTTGATCGCGCCGACCACCTGCAAAGGCTGTTCGCTGGCGACCGCGTCACGGAAACGCTGGCCTGGAGTGCTGTTGTTAGTGGAACTCATGACTCACCTCGTTAGGGGGTAGTGTCTGGAAAGTGACGGGCGATGTTGCGTTTGGAGGCACCGATATGACGGCGCATCAACAACTCCGCCAGTTCACCGTCACGATCGGCGATCGCGTCAAGAATGCGGTGATGCTCGGCAAAAGCCTGGCGTGGACGATTGGGCGTCGCGGAGAACTGGATGCGGTACATGCGCACCAACTGGTACAGCTCGCCGCAGAGCATTTGGGTCAGGGTGCGGTTGCCGGCGCCCTGGATGATCCGGTAATGAAAGTCGAAGTCGCCTTCCTGCTGGTAATAACCGAGGCCGGCCTGGAAGGCTTCGTCGCGTTCATGGGTGTGCAGTACCTGGCGCAACTCCTCGATTTCGGCGTCGGTCATGCGCTCGGCGGCCAGGCGACAGGCCATGCCTTCGAGGGACTCGCGGATTTCATAGAGTTCGATCAGCTCGGCATGGCTCAGGGACACCACCCGGGCGCCGACATGCGGCACACGCACCAGCAGGCGCTGGCCTTCCAGACGGTGGATCGCTTCACGCAGCGGGCCACGACTGATGCCATAGGTGCGCGCCAGTTCCGGTTCGGAGATCTTGCTGCCGGGGGCGATCTCACCCTTGACGATGGCGGCCTGGATACGCCGGAAGACGTTCTCGGACATGGTCTGGGAATCGTCTTGCGCCATCACTGGGCTTTCCAGTTGATCCAGCATATTGTCGACACCTTTAAAAGCAATGCCGCAAAAACTAGCTAATCAGCCCCTGATAGTCAAAGAATAAATACATATTGTCGACAATCGTCTAATAACCCCTGTCGCACCTTCCAGGGGCATGGCCGCCTGCCAGCGCTGGCGTCGCAAAAGCATCATGTTAGAATGCCCGCCGCTTTCGCCTGACATCTCCTGATGAAACGGCGCACGAGGGAGTTTGCGCAGCAATGCCAGTCGCCTTGAATTGAACATCGCATGGCACCGCCTCAGGATTTATGAGACTCAAGCCCTTCCTTCTATTGATTTGCCTGATGTGCGTATCGGGTCTTGGCGCAGGCGCCGAGAAGACCGTGTATGGCCTGAATGAATACGCCAAACTGGCCGGGATCGACCTGGAAGTGGCGGCCAAACTCGACACCGGCGCCAAGACCGCGTCGCTCAGCGCCCGCGATATCAAGCGCTTCAAGCGCAATGGCGAATCCTGGGTGCGCTTTTACCTGGCCATCGACACCGCCCATTCCCACCCCATCGAACTGCCCCTGGCCCGCGTCAGCAAGATCAAGCGCCGCGCCGGTGACTACTCACCCGATGAGGACAAGCACTACACCGCCCGCCCGGTGATAGCCCTGGATGTCTGCATGGGCACCACGATACGCAGCATCGAAGTGAACTTGACTGACCGCAGCGCATTCCAATATCCGCTGCTGATCGGCTCCGAAGCGTTGAAACGCTTTGATGCGCTGGTCGACCCCAGTCTCAAATACGCAGCGGGCAAACCTGCCTGCGCCGCCGACGCTTATACCGCCGAGTAAACCGAATGCGCTCTCTGACCCTGCACCTGAAAATCCTGATCACCATTCTGGTGGTGCTGGGTATTTCGGTCACCGCCTACCAGATTTTCGTGTTGGGTATTCCGGTGACCGAGGACGCCACTGACGACCTGTGGAACATCGACGCCAAGGTCGAGTTCGTCGCCAACCCCAAGGACCCGGTCAAAATCTCGATGTTCGTGCCGCCGCTGAGCCGCGACTTCGTCAGCCTCAATGAAAGCTTCATCTCGAACAACTATGGGGTGAGCGTCAACCGTACCGATGGCAACCGCAAGGTGACCTGGTCGGCACGCCGGGCCAAGGGCAAGCAAACCCTGTACTACCGCCTAGTGCTGACCAAGCGCTACAGCGGCGAAAAGCTCAAGGTCAAGGGCCCGACCTTCCGCGACAGCATTGCCGTGGAAGGCCCGGAAAAGATCGCCGCCGAAGCCTTGCTCGCGCCGATCCGCCAGCACTCGGCCGACGTCGAGACGTTTATCGGCGAGGCCATCAAGCGCACCAACAACCTCAACGACGATAATGTGAAGCTGCTGCTGGCCGGCGACCCGTCGACACCGCACAAGGCCAAGATCGTCGAGCTGCTGCTGTCGATTGCCCACGTGCCGATCGAAAAGGTGCACACCCTGCGCCTGGTGGCCGACCAACCGCAGACCCCGGAGCTGTGGCTGCGCAGTTTCAATGGCAATGACTGGCTGTACTTCAACCCGGAAACCGGCGAACAGGGCCTGCCGGCCGACCGCCTGCTGTGGTGGACCGGCGATGAAAACCTGATCACGGTAGAGGGCGGCAAGAAAGCCGCCGTGACCTTCAGCCTGAACAACAGCGAAATGAACGCCATTCGCCTGGCCAAGCTGACCGATGAGAACACCGACGCCAACTTCCTCGAATACTCACTGTACGGGCTGCCGCTGCAAACCCAGCAGACCTTCATGATCATGGTGATGATCCCGATCGGCGTGCTGGTGATCCTGATCCTGCGCAACCTGATCGGCCTGCAGACCCTGGGCACCTTTACCCCGGTGCTGATCGCCCTGGCGTTCCGCGAGACGCAGCTGGGCTTCGGTATTGTGTTATTCACCATCATCACGGCGCTGGGCCTGTCGCTCAGGTCGTACCTGGAACACTTGAAACTGCAGATGCTGCCCAGGCTGTCGGTGGTACTGACCTTCGTGGTCGTACTGATCGCGGCCATCAGCCTGTTCAGTCACAAGCTGGGGCTGGAACGCGGGCTGTCGGTGGCGCTGTTCCCGATGGTGATTCTGACCATGACCATCGAACGCCTGTCGATCACCTGGGAAGAGCGCGGCGCCACCCATGCACTGAAAGTGGCGATCGGCACACTGTTCGCCGCAACCCTGGCGCACCTGATCATGAGCGTGCCGGAACTGATCTACTTTGTGTTCACCTTCCCGGCGATCCTGTTGATCCTGGTCGGTTTCATGCTGGCCATGGGGCGTTATCGCGGCTACCGCCTGACCGAACTGGTGCGTTTCAAGGCCTTCCTCAAGGCTGATTCATAATGTTCGGCTTCTGGAAAACCTGGAAGGCCCTGGAGGCGCGGGGGATCATGGGCATCAACCGGCGTAACGCCGACTATGTGCTCAAGTACAACAAGCGCAGCCTGTATCCGATTGTGGATGACAAGATCATCACCAAGGAACGCGCCATCGCCGCCGGTATCCATGTGCCGGAAATGTACGGGATCATTTCCACCGAAAAGGAAATCGACAAGCTCGACGAGATCCTCGATGGGCGCAGCGACTTCGTGATCAAGCCGGCCCAGGGCGCCGGCGGTGACGGCATCCTGGTGGTCGCCGACCGCTTTGAAGGGCGCTATCGCACTGTATCCGGCAGGTTGCTGACCCATGAAGAAATCGAACATCAGATTTCCAGCATCCTCACCGGCCTGTATTCCCTGGGTGGCCACCGCGATCGCGCCTTGATCGAATACCGCGTGGTGCCCGACCAGATCTTCAAAAGCATCAGCTACGAAGGCGTGCCGGATATCCGCATCATCGTGCTGATGGGCTACCCGGTCATGGCCATGCTGCGCTTGCCCACTCGCCAGTCGAGCGGCAAGGCCAACCTGCACCAGGGCGCGATCGGCGTCGGCGTCGACCTGGCGACCGGCGTGACCCTGCGCGGTACCTGGCTGAACAACATCATCACCAAACACCCCGATACCACCAATGCCGTGGACGGTGTGCAACTGCCCTACTGGGATGGTTTCATGACACTCGCCGCCAGCTGCTATGAGTTGTGCGGGCTGGGTTATATCGGCGTGGACATGGTGCTGGACCAGGAAAAAGGCCCGCTGATCCTTGAGCTCAATGCCCGGCCAGGGCTGAATATCCAGATCGCCAACGACTGCGGCCTGACCCTGCGTACCCATGCGGTAGAAGCGCGGCTGGAAGCGTTGAAGTCGGCCGGCGTGACGGAAACCCCGCAGGAGCGGGTGAAAATCGTGCAGGAAATGTTTGGGCATATCCCACCGGTTGAAGGCTAAATGCTGACTTGTGCCGTACACCCACTGCCCTACCGGGCCAACCCAGCCGAGTATTTTGCGGCGATTCGCCACGCGCCTGGGGCCGTGCTGCTGGACAGCGGCCGACCTGCGGCCGAGCGTGGGCGCTATGACCTGCTCAGCGCTTGGCCGCAAGCGACGCTGACGGTATTACCTGACGAGCGTGGTGACGGTTTCCTGCAGCGCTTGCGGGAAAACCTTGCGCAACTGGGTCGGGCGGATCTGCCTGCCGGTTATGAACTGCCCTTTACCGGCGGGCTGATCGGCTACCTGAGCTATGACTTTGGTCGGCACCTGGAGCCAATGCCGCACCTTGCGGCGGATGACTTGCACCTGCCGGATGCGCGCTTCGGCCTGTATGCCTGGGCGCTGATCAGCGATCATCAAGCACAAACCAGCCAGCTTGTATTCCATCCGGCATTGGCCGACAGCGAGCAACAACGCTTGATCACGCTGTTCGGCCAACCGGTGGCCGAGCCAGGGGCGCCCTTCACGCTGCAGGGGCCCATGGCGCCCGACCTCAGCGCCGAGGCGTACCGGCAGGCCATCGTGCGCATCCAGGATTACATCCAGGCCGGCGACTGCTACCAGGTCAACTTCACCCAGCGCTTCCGGGCCTCCTGCGCTGGCGACCCGTGGATCGCTTACTGTGCGCTGCGCCAAGCCTGCCCGACGCCCTTCTCCGGCTTCCAGAGCCTGCCGGACGACGGCGCGGTACTGAGTCTGTCGCCCGAACGTTTTGTGCACATCAGCGAGCGCCGGGTCGAAACCCGCCCGATCAAAGGCACACGCCCCCGCGGCTCGACGCCCGAAGACGACGCCGCCAACGCCGCCGAGTTGCTGGCCAGCCCCAAGGACCGTGCCGAAAACCTGATGATCGTCGACCTTTTGCGCAACGACCTCGGCCGCACCTGCCGCATCGGCTCGGTGAAAGTACCGGAGTTGTTCAGCCTGGAAAGTTACCCCAACGTGCACCACTTGGTGAGCAGCGTCACAGGGGTGCTGGCCGACGACAAAGATGCCCTCGACCTGATCGCCGGCAGCTTCCCCGGCGGCTCCATCACCGGCGCCCCGAAGATCCGCGCCATGCAGATCATCGACGAACTGGAACCGACGCGGCGCGGTTTGTACTGCGGTTCGCTGATGTACCTGGACGTGCGTGGCGAGATGGACAGCTCCATCGCCATCCGCAGCCTGCTGGTCAAGGATGGGCAGGTGTGCTGCTGGGGCGGCGGCGGGATAGTCGCTGATTCAGAGTGGGAGGCGGAGTATCAGGAATCGCTGACGAAGGTGCGGGTGTTGCTGCAAACGTTGGAAAACCTTTAGCGTCCCGGCCAACCCAGCGTCTCGAAAGAAAAGATCCCGGCAAGAAAAAATCTGAATCAGAACACCCGTGGACCGGGTGCGAGTTGCAGGTTAGCGTCCAGCTCTGACCGTCCAACCGCCGTCTGTGAAGGATCACATGAAGCGATTAAACACTCGCCAGAAATCATTTCCGAGATTGCATCCCAACCTGACCCCACCTATCATCTCCCAAATTGGGAGGTATCAGCGATGCGGATAATCGCTCTATCAACCTTACGGGTATTCTGGGAAAGCCACCCAGCGCAGATCGACGCCAAAACGCCACTGGTCGAACTGTTTCGTCATATGGAGAAGGCCATTTACCCGACACCCCAAGCACTCAAAGCGGAGCTCAGAACAGCGAGCATTCTCAAAGGTGGCAGGGTTGTTTTCAACGTGGGCGGCAACAAGTATCGAGTGATCATGGCGATCGATTATCAGCGTCAGCTGGGGTTCATACGTTTCGTAGGAACCCACGCGCAGTACGACCAGATCAACGCGGAGACCGTGTGATGAACATCAAACCTATTCATTCTCAGGAAGACCTGACCGCTGCGCTTACGCGTATTGAACAACTCTGGGGAGCTGAAAACGGCTCACCGGCGGGAGACGAGCTGGAAATCCTCGCAATACTCGTCGAAAAATACGAGGCAGAGCATTACCCCATGCCACCTTCCAACCCCGTGGAGGCCATCAGGTTTCGCATGGAACAACTTGGCCTGACCGCCCGCGACCTGGAGCCCTTTATCGGCACCAGTGGGCGGGTGTCCGAGGTGCTGAACCACAAGCGTAAGCTCAGCCTGTCAATGATCAAACGCCTGCATGAAGGCTTGCGCATTCCCTATGAGAGTTTGCTGGCAGACGCCTGATCGAGGGTGTCGTTACAGGCTCAACGCCCGATTCGACGCCTTGATAAATTCTTTCTTCAAATCCTCAAACGTATGCACCGCCGGGAACTGCGGGAACTCACGAATCACGTTTTGCGGCGCATGAAATAGAATCCCACGGTCCGCTTCGCCCAGCATACTGGTGTCGTTGTAGGAGTCACCTGCGGCAATCACGCGGTAGTACAAGCTTTTGAAGGCCAGTACCGACTGGCGCTTGGGGTCTTTCTGGCGCAATTGGTAGCTCACCACCCGGTCATTTTCATCAGTGATCAGGCGGTGGCACAGCAAGGTCGGGAACCCCAGTTGGCGCATCAGCGGCTGGGAGAATTCGTAGAAGGTGTCTGACAGGATCACCACCTGGAAACGCTCACGCAGCCAGTTCACGAACTCGATGGCGCCGTCCAGAGGTTTGAGCGTGGCGATCACTTCCTGGATATCGGCGAGCTTGAGCCCGTGTTCGTCGAGGATCCGCAGGCGTTGCTGCATCAGCACGTCGTAGTCGGGAATATCGCGGGTGGTGGCCCGCAGGGACTCAATACCGGTTTTTTCGGCGAAGGCGATCCAGATTTCCGGAACTAGCACCCCTTCCAGGTCAAGACAGGCAATTTCCACAAGACACTCCCGTTGGTTGTTATAAGTTGAGCGAGTACAAGGACTGCCGAACTCTAGCGATTCAAGCCCGTCGCCGCAACGCAGGGTGGATTTGATACCATCACTCCCCTATAGAGCGCTCAGCGCCACTGACCTGTAGGAACCGTCCTGATGAACCAAGCCTTCGACGTCGCCGAACTCGCCGCGACTTATGCCAACAAATCCGCCCAGGATATTCTCAAGCTGGCATTCAGCCAGTTCGGCGATGACCTGTGGATTTCCTTCAGCGGTGCCGAGGATGTGGTGCTGGTCGATATGGCTTGGAAGCTGAACAAGAACGTCAAGGTCTTCAGCCTCGACACCGGCCGCCTGCACCCGGAGACCTACCGGTTCATCGAGCAGGTGCGCGAGTTCTACAAGATCGACATCGAATTGATTTCGCCCGACCAGAGCAAGCTGGAACCTTTCGTCAAGGAAAAGGGCCTGTTCAGCTTCTACAAGGACGGCCATGGCGAATGCTGCGGCGTGCGCAAGATCGAGCCGCTGCGCCGTAAACTCGCCGGCGTGAGCGCCTGGGCCACCGGCCAGCGACGCGACCAGAGCCCCGGCACCCGCAGCCAGGTGGCGGCGCTGGAAATCGATAGCGCGTTTTCCACACCGGAGCGCACCCTGTACAAGTTCAACCCGCTGGCTCAGATGACCAGCGAAGAGATCTGGGGTTACATCCGCATGCTGGAGTTGCCGTATAACAGCCTGCATGAGCGCGGTTTCATCAGCATCGGCTGCGAGCCCTGCACCCGCCCGGTACTGCCTAACCAACATGAGCGCGAAGGCCGCTGGTGGTGGGAGGAGGCAACCCAGAAGGAATGCGGGCTGCATGCGGGGAATATCATCAGCAAGGCATGAAGCTGAGGCTGTAAAAAAGACTGTGGGAGGGGGCTTGCTCCCGATAGCGGTGGTTCAGCCAGATTGCTGGTTACTGACACATCGCTATCGGGAGCAAGCCCCCTCCCACATTTGTTTTGTGTTACCCATAAAAATGTACACATAGATGTAACGATCGGTGCCATTTATGTGTGCATCTTTTTCGTCAAAGCACCAAAACGTAACACCCGCGCCCTTGCATTATTTTGCTCGGAATCAGCTCGTGCTGCCTTCAAAAAATAAATACCTGTTCAAATGGTCAATTTATATCTATTTAAATTCAGTTAGTTATCAAAAACCCCTATAAAAAAGAAATTAGACACCCGTTTAATAGATCGAAAACTGGCACGCATGTGGCTTAAGGTGAAATAGGTTTTGTATACAATAAATACAAATCATACATACACTTTGCCATCCGCGGCTCGCTCGCAGATGCGCTGGAGCCTGCCGGAATGCGTACAAGTCTTTCGAATAACATCGCACTGGATCTGCCCTCCTCCGCCCTGAAACCCGAGGCTACAAGCCCTGGCCCCCTGGTGCTCAGCCCGCGCCTGCACAACAAAGACCTGGCACCCACCAAGCGCGAAGGCCGACGCTGGGGGCGCTACAGCATTTTTGCGCTGTGGACCAACGATGTGCACAACATCGCCAACTATTCATTCGCCATCGGCCTGTATGCGCTGGGGCTCGGCGGTTGGCAGATCCTGTTATCCCTGGGTATCGGCGCGGCACTGGTGTACTTCTTCATGAACTTGTCGGGGTTTATGGGGCAGAAAACCGGTGTGCCGTTTCCGGTGATCAGCCGTATCAGCTTCGGTATCCATGGCGCACAGATCCCCGCGTTGATTCGCGCGGTCATTGCGATTGCCTGGTTTGGTATCCAGACCTACCTGGCGTCGGTGGTTTTCCGCGTGTTGCTATCGGCGATTCATCCAGGCTTTGCCGACTATGACCACAACTCGATCCTCGGCTTGTCCACCCTGGGCTGGGTGTGTTTCGTGACGATCTGGTTCGTGCAGTTGGCGATCCTGGCGTATGGCATGGAAATGGTGCGTCGCTACGAAGCCTTCGCCGGGCCGGTGATCCTGGTGACCGTGGCCTCATTGGCCGGTTGGATGTATTTCCAGACCGCGGGTGATATCGCCTGGTCGATCCGCGAGCCGCTGAGCGGCGGCGAGATGTGGCGCAATATCTTTGCCGGCGGCGCGTTGTGGCTGTCCATCTATGGCACGCTGATCCTTAATTTCTGCGACTTCGCCCGCTCTTCACCGTGCCGCAAGACCATCCTGGTGGGCAACTTCTGGGGCTTGCCGGTGAACATCCTGGTATTCGCGGCGATCACCGTGCTGCTGTGCGGCGGCCAATTCCAACTCAATGGCCGCGTGATCGAAAGCCCTACCGAAATCATCGCCGCCATCCCCAATACCTTCTTCCTGGTGCTGGGCTGCCTGGCCTTCCTGATCGTCACCGTGGCGGTGAACATCATGGCCAACTTCGTGGCACCTGCCTTCGTGCTGAGCAACCTGGCGCCCAAGTACCTGAACTTCCGTCGCGCCGGGTTGATCAGCGCCACCGTGGCGGTGCTGATCCTGCCGTGGAACCTCTACAACAGCCCGCTGGTGATCGTGTATTTCCTCTCCGGCCTGGGTGCGCTGCTGGGGCCGTTGTACGGAGTGATCATGGTCGATTATTGGCTGATCCGTAAAAGCCGGGTGGATGTGCTGCAGCTGTACAGCGAAGATCCCAACGGTGCTTATTACTACAGCCACGGGGTCAATTTGCGCGCAGTGGCGGCGTTTGTGCCTGCGGCGGTGATCGCGATTCTGCTGGCGCTGTTGCCTGGTTTTGCCGGTGTCGCGCCGTTTTCCTGGTTGTTTGGCGCCGGTATTGCAGGGTTGCTGTACCAGTTGATCGCCAAGCGCCAAGCGTTCTACGCCGATGTCAGCGGCGAAAGCATTGCAGTCGATAACGTCAGTCACTAATCAAGGACACTCCATGCGTATCCTCGTGGTCAACGTCAACACCACCGAATCCATCACCGACACCATAGCCCAACAGGCGCGGGCCGTGGCTTCGCCCGGCACCGAGATCGTCGGGCTCACCCCCTACTTCGGCGCAGAATCGGTAGAAGGCAATTTTGAAAGTTACCTGGCGGCCATTGCCGTGATGGATCGGGTGATGGCCTACGACCAGCCATTCGATGCGGTGATTCAGGCCGGTTACGGCGAGCACGGCCGTGAAGGCTTGCAGGAGTTGCTGAATGTGCCGGTGGTGGACATCACCGAAGCGGCCGCCAGCACTGCGATGTTCCTGGGCCACGCCTATTCAGTGGTGACCACCCTGGACCGCACCGTGCCGCTGATCGAAGACCGCCTGAAACTCGCAGGCTTGTACCAGCGTTGTGCCTCGGTGCGGGCCAGTGGCATGGCGGTATTGGAGCTGGAAGAAAACCCGTTGGCCGCGATGGAGGCCATCGTGCGTCAATCGGAACTGGCCATCAGTGAAGACAAGGCCGAAGTGATCTGCCTGGGTTGCGGCGGCATGGCCGGGCTGGACGAACAGATTCGCCGGCGCACGGGCGTACCGGTGGTGGATGGCGTGACAGCGGCGGTGACCATTGCCGAGTCGCTGGTGCGACTGGGTTTGTCGACGTCGAAGATCCGGACCTACGCAACGCCACGACCGAAGAAAGTGATTGGCTGGCCGGGCCGGTCCTGATGCCCGTCAGTGGAGGCTTAACGCTGTCACTGTGGGAGGGGGCTTGCTCCCGATGGGCCGCGCAGCGGCCCCTGCTTTGGGTTTGAAAGGGCTGGGCCTGCTGCGCAATCCATCGGGAGCAAGCCCCACATTCAGACTGCGCTGAACCTTCGCCCCAGCCCCTGCTCGGCAAACTGCTCGATGATGAAATCCACAAATACCCGGGTCTTGCCGGGCAGCAGTTTGTGTTCGGCGTAATAGAGTGAAATGTTGCCGTCGTCGACGTACCAATCAGGCAGTACCCGCACCACCTCACCGCTGTCGAGGAACGGCACTGCCATCGGCATGCTCACCAGCGCAATGCCTAAACCCTGGGCACTGGCGCAGCACGCCGCCTCGGAGTCGCTCATGGTCATGCCCGGCTTGAGCACCAGCGGGCGATGCTCGCGCTCCCGACTGGTGAGTTGCCAGGAGCGCACGCGGCCTGTCTGCGGCGAACGGATCAAGATGCCGCTGCAGCTCGCCAGATCTTCGGGATGCAAAACGGGCGGGCACTGTGCGAGGTAGGCCGGCGCCGCCACCAACACCCGATGGGCCGGCGTGAGCTTGCGTGCAACCACCCCTTGGGGCAATTCGAATCCACCGCCGATCGCCGCGTCAAAACCCTGGCCGATCAAATCGACTTGGCGGTTATCAAAATGCCAGTCCGGCCTGATATCCGGAAAGCGCTGCATGAACTTGCCCAGCAACGGCACCACGTACCGATTACCGAACACCGTGCCCATGCTGACCTTGAGCGTGCCCACCGGGCGCCCCTGCGCACTGGCCAGGTTGGCCACGGCATTTTGAATGGTGGTGAGGCTGGCGCCGACTTCTTCGAGAAACAGCTGGCCGGCTTCGGTCAAGGTCAGGCGCCGGGTGCTGCGCTGGAACAAGCGCACCCCCAGGCGCGCTTCCAGCTTGGCAACACTTTTGCCCACCGCCGCCGGGGTCAGGCTCAGGTGCCGGGCGGCTTCGGCAAAACTGCCGCCTTCAGCGCTGCGCACAAAGCATTCGATACCGCCAAAGCTCTCCATATCGTCCCACTCTAAACTTTTGGTTTACACAGACTATAGCAATCACGGTCTACCGGGCGCGATGGCCCAGGCCGATACTCGCTTCCAACCACAAGGCATTCCGCCTTGAACAGCTCGGAGATCGACATGACCACACAAAACCTCAGCGGCAAAGTTGCCTTGATCCAAGGCGGTTCCCGCGGCATCGGCGCCGCCATCGTCAAGCGCCTCGCCGCGCAAGGTGCAGCCGTCGCCTTTACCTACGTCAGCTCGGCTGACAAGGCGCAAGCATTGCAGAACAGCGTGATCAGCGAAGGCGGCAAAGCCTTGGCGATTCATGCCGACAGCGCCGATGCCACGGCGATACGCCAGGCGGTCGACACCACCGTTGCAGCGTTCGGCGGCCTGGACATCCTGGTGAACAACGCCGGTGTGCTGGCCATCGGGCCGCTGGAAGAGTTCAAGCTGGAAGATTTCGACCAGACCCTGGCGATCAACGTGCGCAGCGTGTTTATCGCCACTCAGGCAGCCGCCAAACACATGAAAGACGGTGGCCGCGTGATCAACATCGGCAGCACCAACGCCGAGCGCATGCCGTTTGGCGGTGGCGGGCCGTATGCCATGAGCAAATCCGCGCTGGTGGGGCTGACCAAAGGGCTGGCACGGGACCTGGGGCCGCGTGGCATCACCGTCAACAACGTACAGCCTGGGCCGGTGGACACCGACATGAACCCGGCGAACAGTGATTTTGCAGATAGTTTGATTGGGTTGATGGCGGTGGGTCGGTATGGGCATGTTGAAGAGATTGCCAGCTTCGTCGCTTATCTTGCGGGGCCGGAAGCCGGCTATATCACAGGCGCCAGTCTGACTATCGATGGTGGTTTCAGCGCTTAAACCACTGTGGGAGGGGGCTTGCTCCCGATGGCGATGTGTCAGTC
>NZ_JBNPJV010000065.1:0-65000 GCF_050312585.1 Pseudomonas sp. R19M | reverse complement strand
GTCAGTCACCCAATACTGTGACTGACACCCTGCTATCGGGAGCAAGCCCCCTCCCACATTTGATCTTTATCGCGCAAGGGATTCGAGGTTGGCCAGGCGGTTTTCGAGGAAGCGTTTCTCGGGGATTTGCTGGGTCAGTGACAGGGCTGTTTCATAAGCCGAACGTGCTTCTTCCACTCGTCCCAACTGCCGGTAAAACTCCCCCCGCGCCGAATGCGCCAAGTGGTAATCCAGCAGCTCTCCACGCGCCAGAATCGTCTCGACCTGCTGTAGCCCCGCCCCCGGCCCCTCGCACATCGCCACCGCTACGGCGCGGTTCAACTCGATCACCGGCGACGGCACTTGCCGAAGCAATACATCGTAAAGCCCGACAATCTGCAACCAGTCGGTGTCCTCGGCGCTGGCCGCCTCGGCGTGCACCGCAGCAATCGCCGCTTGCAGGCAGTATGGCCCGAAACGCCCGGTGGTCAGTGCCTGTTCCACCAGCGCGCAGCCTTCAGCGATCAAGGAGGCGTCCCACAAACCACGGTCCTGCTCCTGCAACAACACCAACTCACCCGCGGCCGAGGTGCGCGCCGCTCGGCGGGATTCATGCAACAGCATCAACGCCAGCAAGCCCATGACTTCCGGCTCCGGCAGCAACTGCGCGAGCAGGCGCGCCAGACGGATGGCTTCGCGGGTCAGCTCTTCGCGGGTGAGATCGGCGCCCATGGACGCCGAATAGCCCTCGTTGAACACCAGGTAAATCACCTGCAATACGCTGTCCAGACGTTCGGGCAACTCCGCCAAAGACGGCACCTGATAGGGGATTTTCGCTTCACGAATCTTGCCCTTGGCGCGCACGATGCGCTGGGCGATGGCGGTGGGCGAAGCCAGAAAAGCGCGGGCAATTTCCTCGGTGGTGAGGTCGCAGATCTCACGCAACGTCAGCGCCGCCTGGGCATCGGCCGCCAACGCCGGGTGACAGCAGGTGAAGATCAGGCGCAGGCGATCGTCTTCCACGTCTTCCTCATTCCACTCAACCGCCTCCAGCGCGTCAGCCTGCTCCTGCAGTAAGGGGGTAAACCGGGCCTGGCGGCGCAGGCGGTCGATGGCTTTGAAGCGGCCGGTGGAGACCAGCCAGGCACGCGGATTGTCCGGCACACCGTCTTGTGGCCAACGCTGCACCGCGACAAAAAACGCTTCGTGCAGGGCCTCTTCGGCGAGGTCGAAATCACCGAGCAAGCGAATCAGCGTCGCGAGTACGCGCCGTGATTCGCTGCGGTAGATCGCCTCGATCGGCAGCGTCAATCGGTCATGCCCTGGGTCACCAGCGTCACCAGGCGGTCCAGGCTCTGGCCCCAGCCATCATGAAACCCCATGGCCTCGTGGGCCTGCTTGTCTTCAGCATTCCAGTGCATGGCGCGAGCGGTGTAGCGGGTTTTACCGTCGAGCTCTTCGAACGTGACCTCGGCGGTCATGAACGGCTTGCCTGAGGGAATCCAGCCAGGCATGAAGGCATCGGTAAACACCAGCCGGTTGGGCGCATCGATTTCCAGAAAAACGCCCTGGGTTGGATACTCACTGCCATCCGGGGCACGCATGAGGGTGCGAAACAGGCCACCGACCCACAGGTTCATTTCGCACTCGGGGGTGGTCATGCCATGCGGTCCCCACCATTGTTTCAATAATTCAGGCGTGGTCCAGGCGCGGAAGACACGACTGCGCGGGGCGTCGATCACGCGGCTGATGGACAGTTCGAAGGGAGCTTGGGTACTCATCGCCAATCCTCTTGGGTTTTTATGATTATGCTGGTCAGAGTTTCAATTCACGCACGGGACGCACTTCCACACTGCCGACCCGCGCCGCCGGAATACCGCCGGCCACCTGGATCGCGTCGTTCAGGTCCCTGGCATCGATCAGGTAGAACCCGGCCAATTGCTCCTTGGTTTCAGCAAACGGCCCATCGGTGATCGACAACTTGCCATTGCGCATGCGCACGGTAGTGGCGGTGGTCACCGACTCCAGCGGCTCGGCGGCAAGCATGCGGCCGCTGGCCTGCACGGACTGCGCGTAGGCGAAACACTCCGGGTCCTGGGGGCTGTCCGGCGAGCTGTGCAACACCTGTTCGTTGCTGTAGATCAGGCAGAGGTATTTCATGTGCGTCTCCATTTGCGGACTCATGACTATAGTTCGGCTCAAGGTTTCAGCTCGAACAAGGCGGCGCCGCTTTGCATATCGAAGGGCGCCGACCAATGCTCATGCACCACCTTCCATTGGCCATCGAGGCGCTGGTAACCGGCCGTCACCCGCATCCAGCACGCCTTCACCACGCCATCCGGCCCGGCACCGCCGCAATGCGCCAGCCAATGGGCAAAGGCGCTATCCGCGGCTTCTACAATGCGCAGTTCATGAAACTCGAAAATACCCGGGCCGGGGCAGTGCTCCATGCAAGCTTCCCAGTGGGCGCGATAGGCAGCCTTGCCCTTGAATTGCAACGCGGCAACGGCGTCGAATGAGACGATATCGTCGGCGTAAAAGCTGACAATCCTGTCGATATCCCGGGCAAGCACGGCTTGCTTCCATTGATCGATCAGAGAGTGGATGGCAGTGCTCATAGTGATACTCCTTTTTTTGTAGGGAGAGGGGTAAACATCACGAAGGACACCCTTAGTCGAATCAGCCCTGGCTCAATCGACAGCCTGCTGAAAAATAATTTAGCCACCTGCAAACCCGTTAGAATCCGCGCCTCTCTGTAGTCTTTGGGATGCACCGCCAATGGAAACCCGCCTCGTCACCTATGAGACGTTGAGCCTTGTGCAAAAACAGCAGCTCAATACCCTGCAAGTGCATCCCGAGCAGTTGGCATTTTCCGGCGATATCGGCTGTGCGCTGAACAGCCTGCTGGTCAATCCCAACCCCGCCGCGATCAAAGGCTTCGCCCTGCTGGCCGACGACCGGCCTGTGGCCTTCATGCTGCTCAAACGCCCACCGTGCCTGCCTCATTGGGCTGATGAACACAGCGCCACGCTGCACGCCTTGCAAGTGGAACGCACCCAGCAAGGACGCGGCTTCGGCAAGGCATGCCTGCACGCGCTGCCGGCAGCGGCGATACGGGCCTGGCCGCAAATCAAGGGCTTGGAGTTGTCGGTGGACACGAACAATGTGGCGGCGATGGGGTTGTATCGGGCGGCTGGATGGGTGGATAGCGGGGAGGCCTACAAGGGCCGGGCTGACTATGAGCGCAGGTTGAGATGGACGTTCAGCCCGTCGATGTAACGTAAACATGACTGTTTGACGGCCAAGTCATGTTTACGTGACATCGATTCACCGCCGCTTCAGGACTTGGTTTCAACCGGCAACCAGATCTCCACCGTCCCCGTGCCCTTGCGCACATCGAAATCCGCGCTATAGCGCTCGAAATCCGCCCCGGCCACCTTGAAGCCCGAGTGCGGCAACCACTCGAACATGATGCGCTCATAGGTCTGCTCAAGCGCTTGCACTGGGCCGTGGTGTGAGAATACGGCGTAGTGATGCGGGGGAATTTCCAGGGTTTCGAAGTTGCCCGGTGCGTCGCCCTTGCTCGGGACTTCCACCCCGGCCATGTAATCGAACTCGCCGTGGTGGGGGTTATGACATACCCCATAGGTCACACCGCCAACGCGCTTCTTGATGTCCTTGATGCAGCTATCAAACAGCTCCCACAACTTGGGGATATCCCCCACGGTAGCTTTTGAATAGCGCCCCTGCACACCCGCAATCACCAGCGCTTTGCCGTCCTCCATGCGTGGCTCGAGCGGTTGTTTTGTCTGCTGATCCATACGAACAGTCTCCTTCTTGTGAGGGAACAAGCCCGCATCGAGTATAGGGGTATATCCGCGCTGCACACCATGCAGAAAATTTTCCTACGCATCTGGACAACCGGCCATCATCAACCGTATTGTCTGCCCCGCAGGCCACCGCAGTGGCCGACGTCGCTCGGACGGTTCCGGGCGCTTACGTACCTCGAGGCAACAATGGCAGACCAAGGTTCGCCGCGCCGCTTTGCGCGCATAGATCGACTCCCCCCCTATGTTTTCAATATCACTGCCGAGCTGAAGATGGCTGCGCGTCGGCGCGGCGAAGACATCATCGACTTGAGCATGGGTAACCCCGACGGCCCTACTCCACCGCACATCGTGGAAAAACTGGTCACCGTCGCCCAGCGTGAAGACACCCACGGCTACTCCACCTCCAAAGGCATTCCGCGCCTGCGCCGCGCCATTTCGCGCTGGTACAAGGACCGTTATGAAGTGGACATCGACCCCGAGTCGGAAGCCATTGTCACCATCGGTTCCAAAGAGGGCCTGGCGCACTTGATGCTGGCCACCCTGGACCAGGGCGATACCGTGCTGGTGCCCAACCCAAGCTACCCGATCCACATCTACGGTGCCGTGATTGCCGGCGCCCAGGTGCGCTCGGTGCCGCTGGTGCCCGGCGTGGATTTCTTCGCCGAACTGGAACGCGCGATTCGCGGCTCGATCCCCAAGCCGAAAATGATGATCCTGGGCTTTCCGTCCAACCCCACCGCGCAGTGCGTGGAGCTGGACTTCTTCGAACGCGTGATCGCCCTGGCCAAGCAGTACGACGTGCTGGTCATCCATGACCTGGCGTATGCCGACATCGTCTACGACGGCTGGAAAGCCCCGTCGATCATGCAGGTGCCGGGCGCCAAGGACATTGCGGTGGAGTTCTTCACCCTGTCCAAGAGCTACAACATGGCCGGCTGGCGCATTGGTTTCATGGTGGGTAACCCGGAACTGGTCAGCGCCCTGGCACGTATCAAGAGTTACCACGACTACGGCACCTTCACCCCGCTGCAAGTGGCGGCGATTGCCGCGCTCGAAGGGGACCAGCAGTGCGTGAAGGATATTGCCGAGCAGTACCGCCAACGCCGCAATGTGCTGGTCAAGGGCCTGCATGAGCTGGGTTGGATGGTGGAAAACCCGAAGGCATCGATGTACGTGTGGGCCAAGATTCCAGAGGCGTATGCCGCCATGGGCTCGCTGGAATTTGCCAAGAAACTGCTGCTGGAGGCGAAGGTATGCGTGTCGCCGGGGATCGGCTTTGGTGAGTATGGGGATGATCACGTGCGCTTTGCACTGATCGAGAACCAGGACCGGATTCGCCAGGCCGTGCGCGGCATTCGCGGGATGTTCAGGGCGGATGGGCTAGCCCCGAAAACCGGCGCCTGACTCGGTCAAAATGTGGGAGGGGGCAAGTCGAATCGTCGCACCGCCCCTCCCACATGTGCATTCGGTTTAACCCCAAGTTCTGGGGTTTAGACCACCAGCGACAACAGCATGATGAAGATCAACGCCACCACCGACAGGATGGTTTCCATCGCCGTCCAGGTCTTGAACGTTTCAGCCACGGTCATATTGAAGTACTGCTTCACCAGCCAGAACCCCGCATCGTTGACGTGAGACAAGATCAACGAACCCGCCCCCGTTGCCAACACCAGCAGCTCACGGTTGACCCCTGGGATCATCCCGACCACCGGCACCACGATCCCGGCGCCAGTAATCGTCGCCACGGTTGCCGAACCGGTTGCCACGCGAATCACCGCCGCCACCAGCCACGCCAGCAGAATCGGGTTGATCTGCGCAGTCACCGCCATATGGCCGATCACGTCACCCACGCCGCTGGTGACCAGCATCTGCTTGAAACCACCACCGGCACCGATGATCAGGATGATCGCGGCGGTCGGAGCCAGGCTGGCGTCGAGCAACTTGAGGATCTGCTTGGAACCAATGCCCTGGCGATGGCCGAAGGTGTACAGCGACAGCAGCAACGCCAGCAACAACGCCGTGATCGGGTGGCCGATCATGTCCATCCAGTTGCGAATGGCATGGCCATCCGGCAGGGCGATGTCAGCGAAGGTTTTGAGCAGCATCAGGAACACCGGCAGCAGCACGGTGATCAGCGTGACGCTGAAGCTGGGCAGCGACTTGTTGTCCGTCTCGCGGGCCAGTTGGTCGACCAACTCCTGGGACGGGTTGCCGGGGATGTACTTGGCGATGAACGTACCGAAGATCGGGCCGGCAATAATGGCCGTCGGCAATGCGACGATCAGGCCGTAGAGGATGGTCTTGCCGATGTCCGCGCCAAACACGCCGATGGCCAGCAACGGACCCGGGTGCGGTGGTACCAGGCCGTGCACCGCCGAGAGGCCGGCGAGCAACGGGATGCCGATCTTGATCAGTGAGACGCCGGTACGCCGGGCGACGATAAACACCAGCGGGATCAGCAACACAAAACCGATCTCGAAGAACAGCGGGATGCCCACCAGGAACGCGGCGAACATCATGGCCCACTGTACCTTCGCCTTGCCGAAGGCACGGATCAGGGTCTGGGCGATCTGATCGGCGCCACCGGATTCGGCCATCATCTTGCCGAGCATGGTGCCCAGCGCGAGGATGATGCCGACAAAGCCGAGCACCCCGCCGAAGCCGTCCTGGAACGCTTTGATGATCTTGTCCACGGGCATGCCCGAGGTCAGGCCGAGGAAACCTGCGGCGATGATCAACGCGATAAAGGGGTGAACTTTGAACCGGGTGATCAAGACGATCAGTCCGATAATGGTGACCACTGCATCTAGCAGCAGGTAGGACTCGTGGGACATGCCAAACATGGGGGGTCTCTCCTGTTTGTTGTTGTTATTAAAGCGGGTGTTGAATTTCCTGCCGGGGATAGCGCTATCTTTTCCGGCAAAAAATTAATGAGTAGGTTCAAAGCCGTGTTGCAGCCACCAGGCATGGGTCTGCCGGGCCAGGGCCTCGACGCTGTCTTCACTGGCGTTGAGCGCCAGGGTCAGCGGTTCGCCCTTCGGCGATTCAAGGGTGGCGAACTGGCTGTCGATCAGGCTGGCCGGCATGAAATGCCCGGGGCGATGGGACACACGGTCGGCGGCCACGGCCCGGGTCAGTTCCAGGAACACAAAACCCAGGCCCGGCGCGGCTTCACGCAGGTGGTCGCGGTATTTCTTTTTAAGCGCCGAACAGGTGAGCACGGGATGCTCGCCGGCCTTGAGTGCGCGGCGCAGTTCATCGCAGAGGATGTCGAGCCAACCGGCACGGTCGTCGTCGTTGAGAGGGTGGCCGGCGCTCATCTTTTCGATGTTGGCGGCAGGGTGAAAGCTGTCGCCTTCAATGGCGGTGGCGCCGTTCAGGCGGCACAGGGCCTCGCTGACGCTGGACTTGCCACAGCCGGAAACACCCATGATGACCAGGGCGGTAACAGGTTGACTCATGAAACACCTCAGGACGCAGATAGCGCTACCTTTGCACGCTGTAAGGCTAGTGCAAAAACAGGCTTTTCCCGCGCCGTCTTGTCTTTTTTTATGGAGTGACGCGTGCATCCTCTCCAGCGATTTGAACGGGATCAGGCAACCCTTCGTTCAAGCATTTGCAGCCTTTTGGAGACAGCGCTACCTTAGTGCCTCGATTTTTGTTTGGCAAGCCGCCTGATGACCTCCAAGAACGATAAAAAAATGCGTACCACGGGTCGCCCGACCCTCAATGAAGTCGCCCGCCTGGCCGGCGTCAGCCCGATTACCGCCTCGCGCGCGCTGCGCGGCATCAGCACCGTGGCCACTGAACTGGTGGAAAAAGTGCAACACGCCGCCAGTGAACTCAATTACGTCGTCAACCCCGCCGCCCGCGCCCTGGCCTCGGCGCAAAGCCATTCGGTGGTGGTGCTGGTGCCGTCGCTGTCCAACCTGTTGTTTATCGAAACCCTCGAAGCCATCCACCAGGTACTGCGGCCCAAGGGCTTTGAAGTACTGATCGGCAACTCCCATTACTCGCGCGATGAAGAAGAAAACCTGCTGCGCAACTACATGGCCTACCAGCCACGGGGTTTGCTGCTGACCGGCTTTGATCGGACTGAAAGCGCGCGACGAATGGTCGAGTCCAGCCAGGTGCCTTGCGTCTACATGATGGACCTGGACCCGCACGCCGGCGTGAACTGCGTGGGGTTTTCACAGTTGGCGGCCGGTGAAACGGCGGCCGCGCATTTACTCTCCCGCGGGCGCAAGCGCCTGGCCTACATCGGCGCGCAACTGGACCAACGCACGTTACTGCGCGGCGAAGGCTTCCGCCGCGCACTGCAACAGGCAGGCCTGTACGACCCGGCGCTGGAGTTGCTGACACCACGCCCCTCCTCCGTGGGCCTGGGCGGCGAGCTGTTCTTGCAGATGCTGGCAAGCCATCCCGATGTGGACGCGATCTTCTTCGGCAACGACGACCTGGCCCAGGGCGCGCTGCTGGAGGCCCTGCGCCACGACATCAAGGTGCCGGAGCGCGTGGCGGTGCTGGGCTTCAACGACTTGCCGGCCTCATCCTTCATGGTGCCGCGCCTGAGCAGCATCAGCACCCCGCGTGAGGCGATCGGGCGACGTGCAGCGGAGCATTTGTTGAGCATCATGGCGGGCAACAAGATCGCCAAGCCGGTAGTGGATATGGGGTTTGAATTGCAGGTGCGGGAAAGCACGTAGGACGCCTGTAGGACACGGCCGACATTGCGCCAGGCGCCTTGCCCGGCTGCCTACGCTTAGGTCAGAATCCGCCGGCTTGTGCGCCTGGAAGGGGGTCTCTAAGGTTTGCCGGTCGCTGAATTTCTCGGTGACCGGGTTTAGTAGCCCATGTTCGGACTTCTCAGTGCACAAGCCTCAGCGAAATGTTTGATGGCGGCTGTGCGTAGGGCACCCTTGGGTGCGCCGGCTTTGGAGTCCACCGGTCTACTAACCTGCGTACAGCTGCCACCCTCGTTTAGTAGCGAAGAGGCGGTGGCCAATTCCTGGACTATCCAATGATCAAAGAAATCGATACGCCGCCAACCACCCTCTTCACCCTCATCCCCGATGTCCCCACCGAAACCCTGCTGATCAACAGCTACGAAACCGTGTGCTCCGTCAGCACCTTGCTGCTTGACCTGTCCGATGACCTTGAAGGCAAACACCGCGATGTCGCCCTGGCCATCCATCAGCTCAGCGAACTGAGTGTGTTGCTGGTGGGCAAAGCCATGGACCAGCACACGCCCCGCTACTGACACGCCCTTTGTAGGAGCGAGCTTGTGTGGCGAGGGAGCTTGCTCCCGCTGGAGTGCGAAGCACTCCCAGACCGGTTGACGAAGTGTATCTGACACATATCGATCGCACGGTTTGGGGCCGCTTCGCAGCCCAGCGGGAGCAAGCTCCCTCGCCACGACAAGCTCGCTACAAGGCATTGCTTGCAAACTGTTTCGTCGTGCTAGATTGGCCTCTCTCCACTGCAAGGGAAGCACCATGGGACACTCACTGAAAATCCTCGGCCGCACGTCCTCCATCAACGTGCGCAAAGTACTGTGGACCTGCCAGGAACTGGGCATCGACTATGTGCGCGAGGACTGGGGCATTGGCTTCAAGCCCACTCAAGCCGCCGAGTTCCTCGCCCTCAACCCCAATGCCCAGGTGCCGGTGCTGATCGATGACCACGGCGTGCTGTGGGAATCCAACACCATCTGCCGCTACCTCGTCGGCCTGTACCAACGCCATGACTTGCTGCCCGCCGAACCCGCCCCCCGCGCCAGGGTGGAGCAATGGATGGACTGGCAAGCCACCGAACTCAACCCCTCCTGGGGTTATGCGTTCCATGCCCTGGTGCGCAAGAACCCGGATTACCAAGACCCGCAACGCCTCAGCGCCGGCGTGCAGGCCTGGAATGACAAAATGGGGCTGCTGGAACAGCAACTGGCCAAAACCGGTGCCTACGTCGCCGGTGATGAATTCACCCTGGCCGATATCCTCGTCGGCCTCTCGGTGCATCGCTGGTGGAACGCGCCGCTGGAGCATCCGCCCTACCCTGCGGTCGCGGCCTACTACCAGCGGCTCAGCCAGCGCCCAGGCTTCCAGGCCTATGCACTCGACGGTCACAACTGATCAATCACGCCATGACGTCCGGAACCACGCCCATGCACTCACCTTCCGCCACCGACGGTATCGACCCGATCCGCGCCGCCCACATCAGCGCGCGCATCGACCGCCTGCCTGCCGTGGCCAGCGTCTGGCGCCTGGTGGCGTTGCTGTCGATCGGTGGTTTTTTCGAGCTGTATGATTTGTTCCAGACCGCCTACATCAGCCCCGGCCTGATCAAGGACGGCCTGTTTGCCACCGGCAGCGGCGGTGTGTTCGGGTTCTCCGATCAGGCCGCGTTCGCCTCGGCGACCTTCCTCGGCCTGTTCCTCGGTGCCAGCCTGCTCAGCCCCATCGCAGACCGCTTCGGGCGACGGGCGATCTTCACCTTTGCATTGATCTGGTACACCGTCGCCACCGTGTTGATGGGCATCCAAACCTCAGCGCTGGGCATCATCTGCATGCGCTTTCTGGTGGGCATTGGCCTGGGCATCGAGCTGGTGACCATCGACGCCTACCTCTCGGAACTGGTGCCCAAACGCATGCGCAGCTCGGCGTTTGCCTTCGCGTTTTTTATCCAGTTCCTGTCGGTGCCGGCGGTGGCGTTGATGTCGTGGTGGCTGGTGCCCCAGGCGCCGTTCGGAGTGGCCGGTTGGCGCTGGGTGGTGCTGTCGAGTGCGGTGTTTGCACTGTTTATCTGGTGGTTGCGTAAACGCTTGCCGGAATCACCCCGCTGGCTCGCCCAGAAAGGTCGATTCGAACAAGCCGATGCAATCATGGACAGCCTGGAGGCACGCTGCCGGAAAGACTACGGTAAACCACTGGACCCACCCGAGCCCGAGGCGGTCAGCGTGCAAGGCAGCGGCCGTTTTGCCGGTATCTGGCAACCGCCCTACCGCCGCCGCGCCTTGATGCTGATCGTGTTCCATGTGTTCCAGGCCATCGGCTTTTTCGGTTTCGGCAACTGGTTGCCGGCGCTGCTCTCGGGCCAGGGCGTCAGCGTGACCCACAGCCTGATGTACGCCTTCATCATCACCCTCGCCTACCCGCTGGGGCCTTTGCTGTTCGTGAAGTTTGCCAACCGGTTTGAAAACAAATGGCAGATCGTCGGCTCGGCCCTGGGCGCGATGCTCTTCGGCAGCCTGTTCGCCCTGCAGACCACGGCGGTGGGGCTGGTGCTCTGCGGGGTGATGATCACCTTCTGCAATGCGTGGCTGAGCTTCAGCTATCACTCGTATCAAAGCGAGCTGTTCCCCACCAACATCCGTGCGCGCGCCGTGGGGTTCTGCTACTCCTTCAGCCGCTTGTCCACGGTGTTCAGCAGCCTGCTGATCGGGTTTATCCTCGAACACCTGGGCACACCGGGGGTACTTGCGTTCATTGCCGGCAGCATGTTGATCGTGATGCTCACCATCGGTGGGTTCGGGCCTCGTACGCGTAACCTGGCGTTGGAGAATATTGCTCACTGATCAGCGGGTTGGACGCTAGGAGCATAGAGCACACGAAACGAACCTTTGATCGTCTGAGCGGGTTGACTGATTGAAGAGCCCTCAAAATCGGCACGCAGAGCACCCGCTTCGGCGAGGCAACGCATCTGCCCTTCGTAATGGGTAGTTTTTATTCCCCCAGGAATCTCGTGCGAGAACATTAACCCGGCCTGTCCCTCTTTTTCGGGATTCTCGACCAGCGTGTAAAATTTTGTGGGGTCGAACTCAAATGTGCTGAATACAGTCAGAGCCGGCAGCCCCTCCTTTGTAGTCCCCATGATTTGGTAATAGCGGCCCGAATAGAAGTGTGTCGCCTCCTCAGTATGAAAGGGTTTGGATTCGTCCGAAAATTGAGCCTTCACATAGACGCTACCAATAGGGTCTCGTTTATCAGTCATTTCATTTCTCCTTGTCCCGGATTAACAACACAGCTGATTCAACGGCAAGTCGAAGCGGTTGAATACTGTGAAATCCCACAGAGAAACGTTTCAGCCAGACAGTCCCCGGCCATTGCCAGTCTGCGGCAACGAATGACCGCTGAACGGACGAAGATTGCCTCTTGGATAAGGCTACGCCCCATAAAACCCGGCCCGTCGCCCCCGGCACACTATTTGCTCCAGCTGTGGCACCGAACATTTGCACAGGTGAGCGATCATGCTGGTTAACAACAACGCCCAAGCCGTATCGACGATCCAACACATCAAGCGCCCCGACATGGACCCCGCCAACGCGGCCGCCAGCACGCTGTACAGCGGCACCCTGCAGGCGGCGCAGCAAAGCGTGACGGTGCCGGCCGCGCAGAAGGACCTGGACAAGGCCAATGACCGTATCGATGAAGCCTTCGCCAAGACCCGCGTACAACTGCAGGCCAGCACGGCAGCGACGAGCGCGACCTCTGACGTGCCGGCCACCGGCTCGACCGGCAAGACCGCCCGTGAAGACTTTAACGACTACATGAGCAAATCGCCGGCCGAACGCATCCGCGAACAGCTCCTCAAGGAGCAGGGTTTGACCGAAGAGGATGTGCAGAAGCTGCCGCAGGAAAAGCAGGACGCGATTTCCAAGGAAGTGGCTGAGCGCATCAAGCAACAGCAGGATCAGCAGGTAGCGGCGAAAACCGCCGACCCACAGGTGCAGGCGGTGAAAGAAACCCTGGCGGCGATCTAAGCCGCACATCGTTGCGTGTAGAAGCGAGCTTGCTCGCGAAAAACCTCAACGATAACGCGGGCTTGCTGGATTGCAGGACGCGGTTCAGTTAACCAGCATGTTCAACAAAGCCTGCGCAGCAGCACCCGGCTCCCGGTTCGGCGGCCCCACCAGGCAGAACTCACGCTGTACCGGGGCCTTGAGCGGCATCACGCGCAACCCCTGGCGTTGAGCCGGCAGGGTCATTTCCGGGACCAGCGTGACACCAATCCCTTCGCGGACCAGGCTGAAGGCGCTGCTCCATTCGCGCACTTCCACGCGGGCATCGCGTAACGCCAACCCGGCCTCGGCGCTCAGGCTGCCGGCGTTGACGGTGCAGCCGCCGGTGGCGAGTACAAAGGGTTGTTCCAGCAATTCCTCCAATGTCACCACCGCTCCGGCCGGGCGCTGGGCCAGTGCATGCTGCGCGGGCACCACCGCTGTCCAATGGTCGCGCCCCAACACCGTGGCCTTGCGCTCGGGCTTGGGGTTGAGCACCACGCCCAAGTCGATCAGCCCGGCGTCAAGCAAGGTATTGACCTCGTCATCCGTGACTTCCAGGGTGGTGACCTCGATGCCGGGATACAGCTGCTTGAAACGCTGCAACAACGGGCTGAGAAAGGTCTGCAGCACGATGGGGAAACTGGCAATGCGCAGTGTCCCACGCAACATGGGCCGGGCTTCATCGACGGTGCTGCGAATCGCCTGCAGCGCGCCCATCATGACTCTCGCCTGTTCGATCACACTCAGCCCCAGTGCGGTGGGCAGCGTCTTGCGTGGCTCACGGGTAAACAGTTGCGCGCCCAGCGTCGCCTCCATCCCGGCCATGGCCTGGCTGGCGGCGGACTGAGTCATGCCCACGCATTGGGCAGCGGCAGTGATGCTGCCATGGTCGGCGACAGCGACCAGCAAGCGCCAGTGCATCAGGTTCATCATGACAGTAGCTGTCCTTATGGCAGGGCTCTGAAGGTTTAATTTTACGCACGGTGCCATGCCCATGAAACTGGCGCAAATCCCACGGAGCTGTCCCCGATGAAACTGTATTACGCCCCCAACGCCTGTTCGCTCGCCCCGCATATCGTATTGCGTGAATTGGCCCTGCCGTTCGAGTTGGTGCAGGTCGACAACAGGGCCAAGATCACTGCCGACGGCGAGGACTTCCTGCAGATCAACCCCAAGGGCTACGTGGCTGCGCTGCAACTGGAGAACGGCCAGGTACTGACCGAAGCCAGCGCGATCCTGCAATACCTGGCCGACCTGAAACCCACGGCCGGCCTGGCTCCCGCCAATGGCAGCTGGGAACGCGTGCGTTTGCAGGAATGGCTGAACTTTACCGCCAGCGAAATTCATGGCGGGCTGGGCGTGTTCTTCAACAGCGCCATCCCGGATGACGTGAAGGCGCTGTTCAAGGCCACGCTGCTCAAGCGCCTTGCGATTCTGGTGCACACCCTGGCGCGTCAGGATTACCTGCTGGGCACCCGATTCTCGGTCGCCGATGCCTACCTGTTCGTGGTGCTGCGTTGGGCGGCCCTTCACACTATCGAGCTGGATCCGGTACTGCAGGCGTTCATGCAGCGCGTGGGTCAGCGCCCGGCGGTCGTTGCCGCACTGGCAATCGAAAATCCATAAGTCGAAATGAAGGCACTCAACACCCGCACATCTGCCGAGCCTGGGCGATCCTGGTCCAGATGGGCCACCTGGTTGCGCACGGTGTCATGGATCTGCCGAGTGCCCTGCCCCAGCCGCAATTCGCCGCGCAGATCCACCGCCTGCGCGGCAACGATCAGTTCGATACTGGCCAGCCACAACACCCGCTCCGTCAACTGGCGGGTCTTGTCCACGACGGCCAGGGCCTGCCCTGCGTAGTCCTCGACGCGATCCGCCACCGGCACAGTCACTGCCGGCAGCGGGTTGGCCAAATGCCCGATCTGCGCCACCAATGCCGAACTGGTGCGCTGCAACGCCGCCATACCGACATGCCCCGGTCGAGCGATCAAGAATCGCGGCAGATCGCTGGAGGCAGGCGACAGCAATTTGGCAATGCGCTCAGCGCTGCACGCCGCCGCTCGATTCAGGGCCAGGCCCAGGCTTTCGGCGGCCAGCGCCAGGTGGGTGCTGTCGAAGTTCGCGGTGGCCAATACCAGCGCCTCTTCGCTGATCAACGCCGGATTGTCGGCACCGCTGCGCAGTTCCAGTTCAATCAGTTCATGCAAGGGGTGCAACGCCTGCTGCGCCGCCCCTTGTACCACCGTGGCACAGCGAAAGCTCAAGGGGTCTTGCAGGCGGCGCGGACTGTCCGCCAACTCACCGCCCGCCAGCAGTTGCAACAAGGCCGCCGACTGCTCGGTTTGCCCCGGTGCCGGCCGCAGGCGCGAGGCCCACGGCTGGAAGGGGCTGAGGTTGGCCCGGTAGCCTTCGCAGGACAACGCCAGCGCGGCCAGCAAAGCCTCTAACGCCCGCTGCGCCTGCGCCACCAGTAACGCGCCCAAGCCGACACTGGCGGCATTGGCGGAGACCAGCGCCAAACCATCTTTACCGGTCAGGGGCACCGACAGCGCCAGGCTCAGGTGCGCCAGCGGCGCCAGGTCGCTCTCGCCCAGCGAGCCGATCAACGGCACATCCGGCTCGACACCGCTATTGAGCAACGCCAGTAAAGCCTGCGCCGCGCCCGGCGAAATACCTGAACGCCCCTGGGCCAACCCGGCCAGACGCGCCGCCATCATTGCACGCAACTCCTGGCGATTGGCAAGGCGCCCTACCCCCACCGCGCGTCCCAGCGGAATGTTCGCCTGCACGGGGGCGACCAACGTATCCACCGCTGCGCCAAGGCCGGTGTTCACCCCATAAATCGGCGTGCCTTCAGCCGCCAGTTTCACCAGCAGGCGGTGGCCTTCATCGATGCGTTGGCGGGCCTGCGCGGTGAAATCCGCCGCTGCATCCTCGCGGGCAATCGCCAGCAAATCCGCAAGTGACAGACCTTGGGGGCCGAGATGAATCATGCCCAACGCAACCGCTGGCCAAGCCCCAACTGCCTGGCTTTTTCCAACAGCGCATGGCCCAGCGCGATATCACTGAGGCTCAGGCCACGGTGCCAGAACAGGATGGTTTCCTCGGGCGTTTCCCGGCCTTTTTTCAAGCCGGCCACGATCTGCCCCAGTTCGGCATGCAGGGTCTGGGCGCTGAGTTTGCCGGCATCCACATGGGCACGCAGTGCACCAAACAGGCCGCCCTTACACTGGCCCCAATCGTCCACCACCAGCTTGCTCATGATGTCGGTGAGCGACAGTTCCACCGCGCTCATGGTGCCGTAGGGCACCACAAACGCGCCGGGCCTGATCCAGTCGGTGCGCAGCAACGGTTCGGGCTGATCCAGGCGAGACGCCTCGACCACGATATCGGCGCCACGCACAGTGGATTCCCAATTCTCGGTGACGATCACCGGTTTGCCCAGGTCCTGGCGCAGGCGTTCGGCAAAGGCTTCGCGGCTTTCACTGCGCCGCGAATGCACGCGGATTTCGTCGAAGTCGAACAGGTGGTCGAGCAGGCGCACATTCCAATACGCGGTGCCACGCGCACCGATGTGCGCCAACACTTTGCTGTCGGGCCGGGCCAGGTACTTGGCGCCGATGGCAGTGATGGCGCCGGTACGCATGTCGGTGATCGCCGAGGCATCGAGGATGGCCTTGGGAATCCCGGTAGCCGGGTCCAGCAGGTTGAGGATCGCCAGTTCAGAGGGCAGCCCCTTGCGATAGTTGTCGACAAAGTCCCCCACCACTTTGACGCCCGCGTAGCCGATATCGCCGCCCAGTACACCGCGCAATACGTTGAAGTGGCCGTTGATCTCGCCGCCGGGAATCAGGTGGGTACGTGGCTCAATCACCGCTTCGCCGCGGCCCTGGATCGCCAGGCTGGCTTCAATGGCGGTAAGGATTTCATCGTTGGTCAGGCCCAGTTCGTCGATATCGAGGCCGTTGAGAAAATCAATGTAGATCGGTTGCATGATCAGGGCGCCTTGAACACGGCTTGCTGCACATCGACCTTCTTCGGGATCAGGCCGTTGGCAAGGAACAGGTCGGCAGTGCGTTGCTGGTTGCCGATGTCGACGGCTTGCAGCGGACGAATCGGCGCGGACGAGCGGTGTTCGAAGTAGCTTTTGACCACCGCCGGTTGCAGGCCCAAGGTCTTGGCCATCAACGCGATACTTTGCTCGGGCTGGTCGAGGGACAGGCGCTGCGCCTTGGCCAGCGTCTTGATGATCGCCCCGATGGACTGCGGGTACTGCCTGGCAAACGGGCTACTGACCACGAAGAAACTGCCCGCAGGATTGAGGCCCTGACCGTCACCCAGCACGCGGGCGCTGCCGTCGATTACCGCAGCGGAATAGTACGGGTCCCACACCACCCACGCGTCGACCTTGCCCTGCTCGAACGCAGCACGCCCGTCCGATGGAGACAGGTACACCACATTCACGTCCTTCCATTGCAAACCCGCACGCAGCAGGCTTTTGAGGAACAGGTTGTGGGCGCTGGAGCCCTTGAGCAGCGCTACACGCTTGCCCTTGAGCTGCGCCACGTTCTGCACGCTGCTGGCTTTGGGCACCAGCACCGCTTCGGTCTTGCCCTCGTTGGGCTCTACGGCAAAGTACTGCAAGTCGATGCCGGCCGCCTGGGCGAAGATCGGCGGGATGTCGCCAATGTTTCCGATGTCCAGGCTGCCGCCGTTCAGCGCTTCGATCAAGGGAGGGCCGCCGAGGAATTCAATCCACTGCACCTGGGTGCCGGGCAGCGCTTCTTCGAAGAGTTTGTGTTCGCGGGCCAGCACCATGCTCACCGAGCTTTTCTGGTAACCGATACGCAAGGTGGCGGGATCGGCCGCCGACACTTGGCCGGCCAGCAGGGAAAGAACCACCGCCGTGAAGACTTTAAGCATTAGAGTGCCTCCTTGATTTTGGTCGCCACAGCCGCCGGAACCCATGGCTGCCAGACCTGCGGATGGTCTTTAAGGAACGCCTCAGCCACCTGGCGTGGCGGTGTGCGTTTCTCGCTCATTTCGCCGAGCACACTGTTGAGCAGGTCAATCGGCAGGTCGACCTTTTCAAACACGCTGACCAATTGCGGGTACTGCGCCTTGAACGGTGCCGAAACGCCGATTGCCAGGCGAGCCGGCATCGAGCGGGTGCCGATGGGGTTGGGGTTTTTCGCGTCGGACAGGGTTTTCCAGGCCTCGGCGTTGAAGGGCGGCTCTTCCAGCTTGACCAGCTTGAAACGGCCCAGCAGCGGCGTGGGCGACCAGTAATAGAACAACACCGGCTTGCCACGACGGATCGATGACGCGACTTCGGCATCCAGCGCCGCACCGGAGCCGGTGCGGAAGTTGACGAAGCTGTCGGTGAGCTTGTAGGCCTTGAGCTTCTGGCTGTTGACGATCTCCGAGGTCCAGCCGGTGGGGCTGTTGAGGAATCGCCCACGGCTTGGGTCTTCGGGGTCGCGGAACACGTCCTTGTAACGCGGCAGGTCGGCCACCGATTTCAGGTCCGGCGCCAGGGGTTTGATGCCCCGCTCGGCATCGCCCTTGATCACGAACTCCGGTACCCACCAGCCTTCGGTGGCGCCTTTTACGGTGTCGCCGAGGCCGAATACTTTGCCTTCGCTTTCTGCCTTGACCCACGCCGGGCTGCGTCCGGCCCACTCTTCGCCGATCACCTGGATATCATCCTTGGCCAGGGCGGCTTCCAGGCTGACGGTGCTGCCCGGCAAGGTGTCGGTGGGCAAGCCGTAGCCTTTCTCGACGATCAGGCGCAGCACCTCGGTGATCAGGCTGCCGCTTTCCCAGGTGATGTCACCGAAGTGAATGGGTTTGACAGCCTCGGCGGCCATGGCCGGCTGCGATAAAACGGCCAGTGCCAGCAGCGAACCACCGAGCAGCGTTTTAAGTCTTTTCATGCACAACCTCGTGGTGAATCATTTTTCAGAACACAGAGAACCCAATGTGGGATTGGAGATCGGTTAAAAGTCATAACTGAGCCGCGTGTAGTAGAACGCCCCTTCCGGCGCCGACGGCGACAGGTAGCTGTATTGCTGGCCAGGGGTCTGGCGCAGGCGAGTGTTGAAGTCATCGGGTTTGCTGTCGAACAGGTTGTTGGCGCCGACGGACACACGCAGTTGCTTGGTGAAGGCGTAGTTCACGTCCAGGTCGGTGGTCCATTGCGCGGCGAAGGTCTGGTCGTATTGCGCGTTGGCTTCGCTGGCGGCGTATTTACGGTACTCGCCGTAGCGGGTTTCGCTGAGGGCGATGGTCCACGCGCCGATGCGGTGGGTCGCGCCCAACACCCACTTGTCTTGCGGGTAGCCGTGCTCCAGGAAACCACGGGCTTCACGGGTGAGAACGTCGAAACCGTTGGGGTTCTCGTGGACCTTCTCGATCGTGGTGCGTGACTGGGTGTAACCGGCCGACAGGCTCAGCGCGCCGTATTGCGCCAGGTCCAGGTTGTACTTGCCGACGATGTCTACTCCGCGCGTGCGCGTGTTGGCCGCGTTGGTCATGAACTGCGCCCAGGTGTATTGGCCAAAGCCTGCCTGTTGCAGAATCTGCTCGGCCCGTGGGCCGGAAATCCCCCCGCTGTAGAGCAGACGGTCACGAATCGAGATCTGATAGGCGTCGATGGTCAGCGAGGCTTGTTCGATCGGACGCAGCACCAGGCCCAAGGAGTAGTTGGTGGACTTTTCAGGCTTGAGCGGCTCGGCGCCCAGGGCACGGGCGGCCGGGTTGTCGGCGGGCAGCATGCGCGTGAGGACCGGGTTGCCGTTGATGTCGACGTTGGTGGTGGTGGTCCACGAGGTGCCGATCTGGCCCAGGGTCGGTGCGCGGAACGAGTTGTTCACCGTGGCGCGCAGGCCCACTTGCGGGGTGAAGTCATAACGCGCCGAAAGCTTGCCGGTGGTGGCCGAGCCGAAGTCCGAGTAGTGCTCGGTACGCCCGGCGATGCCTACCTGGAATTTGTCGGTGAGCTGATGCTCAAGACCGAAATACACGCCGCCCACATCACGCTTGTAGGTGCCGGCGTCGTCCGGTGTCAGGCCAGAGGCTTGTACCGCCCCCACCTGCACGCCGTTGATGCCGCCAAACGAGTAGGACTCATAGTCGCCCTCCTCCAGACGATATTGCTCATGACGGTAGGCAATACCTGCCGAGACTGTCAGAGGATGGCTCGACCAATTGACGTCCAGATCCTTGGCGTAATCCAGGCCGATATTGGTCTGGTCATTGACCAGCGTGGCCACGTCGAATTTGGTCGGGCTGTTCAGACCATAGCTGGGGTTGACGGTGTTGAAGGCCAACTCATCGTGTTTGTCGCGACCGTAGGTGGCACTGAGATCGAAGCGACCCAGGGTCTCGTCCTCAAAGCGGGTACCGACGGTGACTGCGCCGTCTTCGTAGCGATAGCGGTACTTGGGAATGGTGCCGTTGGGGTAGATGCCCGGCACGTTGTTCGGGTTATTGGCCAGCAATGGCGGCGTGTTGTTCACCGACTTGTCCTGGCCGAAAGTGGCGAAGCTGTAGAGGCGCCACTGGTCGTTCAGGCCAATCTCGGCGTTGGCCGCCAGGTTGAATTTATCGCGCCCGGCGCCGCCCCAGCGGGGGTCTTGCACCTGGCCGTTGGCTACATACTGATCGCCAATGTCGGTGGGTTTGTTGTTAAGGGTGTTGAAACTCAAGGTCAGGAAACCGTCCCCCGGCAAGCCCAGGCCGTACCAGCCGTCCGTGCTTTTGCTGAAACCGTCGCCCTGCGCATATTTGCCCAGCTGGGTGTTCACCTGGCCGCCGCTGTCACGTTCCTTGAGCACAATGTTGATCACGCCGGCCACCGCATCCGAACCATATTGAGCCGAGGCGCCATCACGCAGCACTTCGACATGGTCGATGCTGCTGATAGGGATCATGTCCAAGTCCACCGGCTGCGCGCCAATGAACGGCACGCCACCGGAGATGTTCACCACCGCCGAGGCATGCCGGCGCTTGCCGTTGATCAGCACCAACGTCTGGTCCGGCGCCAGGCCGCGCAGGGACGCACCCTTGGGGTTCTGCCCACGGGTGGCGCTCTGGTTCTGCGGGAAGTTGAACGACGGCAGCAGTTGAAAGAGTGCCTGGTTGAGGCTGATGGCGCCGGTCTGCTTGAGTTCTTCGGCGTTGATCACGTCCACCGGGGCCGCGCTGGTGAGTGCAGTGGCGTCACTGCGGCGGGTGCCGATGGCGACCACGCGGTCCAGGGTCGGCGCTTGCGCTGCAGTGGTTTGCACCTTGGCATTGCTGGTGGCGTTTGTGCTCGCGCCCTCCTTGATGATGAACGCACCGTCCGGGCTGACCTGGACTTGCAGGCCGGTGCCCTTGAGCGCGGCGTCCACCGCCTGTTGCGCCGACAGCGAACCGTCCACGCGGGCCGAAGAATAGTTGCCCAGTTGCGGCGTGAACGAGATCACCTGGCCGCTTTGGCGGCTGATGTTGAGCAGCACTTCATCCAGCGGGCCAGGTGCGATGTGGTAGACCTGACGCGCCTCTTCGGCGCTGGCGGTAAACGAGAAAAACAGACTGGCCAATGGCACCAGGGCAAAGGTTCTAAGCGGCACACGGTTGAACTGACTCACTTTGGCTCCCCCCAAGGAAACGCGAGAACGCTGCTCCCCGCAGCGCTTACGCCAGTGATGTGCAACGGCGTGGGGAAACCTTGCAGATCGTTTGGTTATGTCTTTAGAACCCACACTGGATCCCGAAGCGCAGACACAACCCCTGTGGGAGGGGGCTTGCTCCCGATACCGGTGTATCAGTGCCAAGTGCATTGGCTGACACTCCGCAATCGGGAGCAAGCCCCCTCCCACATCAGCGCCATCACGCAGCACTGACGGTCACCCACAAACCGGTGCGGCGGGTGATATGGATCGGCAAGGTCTGCGCCAGGGTGTCGAGTATTTGCTGGGGGTTGTCCAGACGGTATAGGCCACTGACACGTAGACCCGCCACGGCGGGATCCAGGCGCAGCACGCCGTTGTGATAGGGGCGCAGTGCGTCGATGACGTCGGCCAGCGGGCGGTCACGCACTTGCAGGAAGCCATCGACCCAGGCGGTGGCTCCGGTGGAACTGGCCTGCACCGGTCCGAAGCCTGCGCGGTCGTAGCGCACCTCATGGCCGGCAGCGAGTTGCAGGCGCTCACCGTTCTGGCCGTCGATTTGTACCGCACCGTTCAGGGCGACGACTTGGCCCTGCCCTTCACGCTCGCGCACCAGGAAGCGGTTGCCGTGGGCGCGCAGACGCGCCTGGTCGGTGTAGATCAGAAAGGGCCGAATGCGGTCGCTGGCGACCTTGGCCAGTAACTCGCCTTCGCGCAGGCGCACAAGCCGCCGTTGCGGGTCGAACTGGATATCCGCCGTACTTTGCGCATTGAGCAATAACTCGCTGCCATCCTCCAGCGTCACCGTGCGGCGCTCGCCGGTGCCGGTGCGGATATCCGCCGTGAGTTCCATCAACGGCAAACCCAGCGGCTTGGCCAACCACGCAGCGCCGAGCGCGACACCGGCGCCTGCCAGCGCAACCTGCAACACCTGGCGACGGCTGGACGGTGCGTCCAACGCCTGCTGCAACACCTGGCCACTCACCCCCTGCGCCAGGGGCACCTGGAACACGCCAAGGCGTGCTTCCAACTGTTTACACAGCGCGTCGTGGCGCGGGTCGGCGGCACGCCATTGTGCGTAGCGCTGCCAGTCGCCCGCCGTAGCCTGGCCGGAACGCAGCAGCACGTGCCAGCGTGCGGCGCTGTCGATCAATTCGTCGTTCATTCCAGGCACAGCCGCAGGCAACGGTTGAAGGCACGGTTCATGTAGTCGCTGACCGAGCGCTGGGAAATCCCCAGCTCGGCGGCGATTTCCGGGTAAGTCAGGCCATTGAGCTGGGACAGCAGGAAGGTCGCCTTGACCTTGGCCGGCAAGCCGTCGAGCAGCTGGTCAATGGCTTGCAGCGCCTCAAGCATTTGCGCCAGCTCTTGTGCAGACGGCGCAGTTGAAGCTTCGTCGTTATCGAGTGCACTGAGGTAGGCACGCTCCAGATCACGGCGGCGCCACAACTGATACACCAGGCGCTGGGCAATGGTGGTGAGCAAGGCGCGAGGCTGGCGGATGGGTACCACACCCGGCGCACTCAGGAGCTGGACAAAAGTATCGGCGGCGATGTCTTCGGCATGTGCGCGGGAATCGAGGTGACGGTGCAAGCGGCCGCACAGCCAGGCGTAATGACTGCGGAATAACCCGCCCACGTAATCGCTGTGAGAAGTGTCGGCGCCGGACATAGTGGCTCCATCTGAGTAGGTTGCACGTTATGTCCGGTGTTCCGGTGAAACGATCCTAGCAAGGCTGCTTATTCTTTAATAATACTTAAAAAGTATTTTTATATAACCTTATCTTAGATCCGCATAGCCACTGGCAATGGCCTGTCGCTGGTAGTCCAGCAGCACCCTGTAGTCGTCCTCGCTGGCCGCAAGCACTTCCTGCACGCCCAAGGTTTCAGCGACCTGCGGCAAATCTTCCAGCGCCTGATTCATCGCCAGGCGTATTGCCGTGACCTGCGCATCCTGCAAGCCCCACGCGCCGATATAGGGCAGGGTCGGGCTCGGCGCGCTGTGCGCGACGATACGAAGCCCTGCCACTTCCTGCGGTGAGAATCGAGCCAGGTAGTCGTAGGTGACACTGTCGATGGCGGCAAGGTCGGCGCGGTCTTCCCGCAGCCAGCGCAGGCTCTCGCGGTGGGCACCACTGATGTAGACAACGGCGAAGAAACGCCCATCGCGTTGCAACGGTGCCAGGCGCTCACGCAGCAGGTTCATGCCGCTGTTGGAGTCGTGGCCGTTGATCACACCGCGGCTGTTGTAGAAATCCGCCAGGGTGTGGCGAGGGTTATCATCGCGGGTCAGTAGCAGGCTGCAATGTTCGCCGCCACTGCTGTGGGGCAGCTCATAGCGGGGGCGGCCGATCACTCGGACCTGGCCACGCAGTTGGGTCATCAACGGATAGCCGCAGGTTTGCGCCATCAGCAACTGGGGCGCGAGCCATACGCCAGGCAAGTCAAGGTGGTCGGCGTTGAGACGACGCAGCGCCAGGTGCTCGAAGATGCGCGTCAGCCACTGGTCATTGGCCTGCCGGATCGCCTCGGGCGCGACATACATCCGCAGTTCGGCATAGTGCTCACTCATCGTCATCTCTCACGCAAAAGGGTGCCGGGGGCTATCGATGGCCTTGAGGCCATGGCGGCTGATCAACTCACCGTAGCCTTGCACCAGGAAACCACCGCTGCGGGCCACCCATTGATCACGCCGCGCACGGTAGACCGTGGGCAGCAAGTACCAGGGCAGTTTCGGCAAGTCGTGATGCACCTGGTGCAGGTTGTTGTTGAGGAACAGCCAGGTCCACGGCCAGGACGCTTCGTTGAGGACGGTGCGCTGCTCCGGTTGCGGATGCGGGCGGTGTTCATAGTAGGAACGGATCGAGGCCAGGGACAAGGCTGGCACACTGACCAGCAGCAGGTAGTGCCACACCGACAGCGCGCTGTAGTGGGCGATAAAACTCAGCATCAGCACGGTAACGCCGCCGTGGGCCAGCCACATGGGCCAGACCTGGGGCAGGCGTTGGAACTCGTGACGGGCCAGCCGGCCAATCGTCAAGGGCGCCGCCAGCAGAAAGCGGCCGAGCACGGTCTTGGTCAGCCAATGCACGCCACGTTCCAATAGCACACTGTTGTCCCATTGCCGCTGGGTGAGGTAGCGGCTTTCCGGGTCGATGCCGGGCAAGGTCAGGTCTTCATCGTTGTGGTGCAGCAGATGGCTGTCGCGATACAGCGTATAGGGATACCACACGGCAAACGGCGCGTAGCCGAGAATCTTATTGAACAGCGGCGATCGGGTGGGGTGGCCATGAAGCAGTTCATGTTGCACCGATAGCCACAGCGTCACGAGCGGAATCAGCAACAGCGTACTCAACCACCGGCCCAGCCAGTGGCTGCCGAACATCACAACGAACCATCCAGCGTACACGCCGATCAACAACAGCCAGGTCGGCCATTCGGTTCTGACGGTGAAGGTGTTGGCCAGGGCTTCGATTTCCCGGCGTTGGGTCGGATCAAGGTAATGGGCCATAGGCAGCTCGGAGCAGGTGTTTCCTGCTCTGTGCAATGAGCCGCAAAAATCTTGCAGATCATTGGGTGCTGAGCTTAGAAGCAAACGCATCAAGCGCTACAATCGCCGCCCTCGCCCTCTCACTGGTTTGAACATGCTTATCCAATTGCTCGCAGAACCCCTGTGGCCGCTGCTGAACAAGTTTTATCGCAGCCACAATTCGTCGATGAAGGCGCTCAAGGGCGGGCGTCTATGGGTGGCGCGGGACAGCGAAATCGTTGCCGGTCTATGCCTGACGCCGATGGCCGGCGGGCAGTGGCTGACCGGCGTGTTCGTAGACCCGGCGTATCGTGGCCAGGGGTTGGCCACGAAACTGATTCTCGAAGCGGTGGCAGCGTGCGAAGGCAGCGTGTGGTTGCTGTGTCATCCGGACCTGGAAGGCCTGTACCAACGCATGGGCTTCACCCAGGACACACTGCTGCCGCAGTCCCTCAGCGAACGGCTGGTGCGCTACAAGCGCAACAAGCCGATGATCGCGATGGGCTTGGATCGTGGGTGATGCGTGATCGGTGCGTCCCCGGTCTTGTATCAGGCCGTCAGTCGTCGGCGGCGGGGTCCATATCGGGAAACATCACCTCGATAAAGCCGAATTTGCTGAAGTCGGTAATCCGCGACGGGTACAACCGGCCGATCAGGTGGTCGCATTCGTGCTGCACCACCCGCGCGTGGAACCCATCGGCAAACCGCACAATCGGCTCGCCCTTGGGGTCGAAACCTTCGTAGCGAATCTGTTGGTAACGGTTCACCGCGCCCCGCAAGCCTGGCACCGACAGGCAGCCCTCATAACCCTCTTCCAGCACCGGGCTGAGCGGCGTGATCAACGGGTTGATCAGGATGGTCTGGGGTACCGGCGGCGCGTCCGGGTAGCGTTCACTGGCCTCGAAACCAAAGATCACCAGTTGCAGGTCGACACCAATCTGCGGCGCGGCAAGGCCGACACCGCCGACGTGTTCCATGGTCTGGAACATGTCGTCGATCAGTTGCCACAGCTCGGGGCTGTCGAACATTTCCGGTGGCACCGGTGGCGCGATACGCAGCAGGCGCTCGTCGCCCATTTTCAGGATTTCACGGATCATCGATCAGACTTCGTCGGTAGTGGGTTTGGAATGGTCCCGGCCCAGGCCTGAGACGTGACGTTTTTCATCCGTGCCGGCGGGTTCGTCGAACTGCTTTTCGCCAGGGTCCTTGCCTTCGGCCGACATGTGCTCGATCACCGCGTTCATCTCCGCCCCCAGCAACAACACGGCGGCAGAAATGTAGAAGTACAAAAGCAGCACGATAATCGCACCGATACTGCCGTACATGGCGTTGTAGTCGGCGAAGGTTTTCACGTAATAGCCGAAGCCCAGGGAAGCGACGATCCACACCACCACGGCCAGCACCGAGCCCGGAGTGATGAAGCGGAATTTCTGCTGCACATCGGGCATCACGTAGTACATGAGGGCCACGGCGAACATCAACAGGATCACGATCACCGGCCAACGCAGGATGGTCCACAGGGTGACCACGAACTCTTCCATGCCGATCTGCCCGGCGAGCCATTCCATCACTTGCGGGCCCAGTACCATCAACGCGGCAGCGGCGAGGAGCATGCCGGCGATACCGATGGTGTAGAAAACCGACAGGGGAAAACGCTTCCAGATCGGCCGGCCTTCAACGACATCGTAGGCGGCGTTCATCGCGCTCATCATCAGGCGCACACCGGCGGAGGCGGTCCACAAGGCGATCACGATACCCACCGAGAGCAAGCCACCCTTGGACTGCTGCAACTGGTCGATCACCGGGTTGACTTGCTCCAGCGCCTGCGGCGGCAACACCAGTTCCGACTGCAGGCGCAGCCAACTGAAAAAGTCCGGCAGGTGCAGGAAACCAATCAGGGCGATCAGGAACAGCAGGAAGGGGAACAACGAAAACAGCATCTGGTAGGCCAGTGCCGAGGCGTAGGTGGGCATTTCGTCATCGACGAATTCCGTGACGGTGCGCACCAGCACTTTATGGAGCTTGAGACCGTTCAGTACCGGAAAAATCATAGCGTCTCCTTTCGCCGCAAAAGGTTGAGTTCGTGGGCGACTCAGGGGCCGTTTTCTACATCAAGGTAGCCCATTTGGCGACCTTGAAACAATTTCGAAACTTTAACCGCAGCACATGACACAAAAACGGCCATCCGTAGATGGCCGTCGAGCTGCGCAAAACCAGCCTGCGACTCAAGACTACTTGGTCGCTTTTTTCACCGCATCCTTGGTATCACCGACTGCCTTTTCGACCTGGCCTTTCTTTTCCTGCACGACGCCTTCGGCGCGCAGTTTATCGTTGCCAGTGACCTTGCCGACGCCTTGCTTGATGTTGCCGACGAGCTCGTCTTTCAAACCTTTTGCCTTGTCCGATGTACTGCTCATGGTATCTCTCCGAAGAACAATCAGGTGTTTTGGGCATTGCAAGAAGATGGACCCGAAGCGGTACGGCAGAGTTTCAATTATTTTTTCGGTGCGCATTTCATCGAAAGCGGCAGGTTTGGCTTTATGTTTTGCGGCCAACCCCTGAGAATGCCCGGCACATTCAGGCTATAACGCTGAATAACAGATCCCGTAGGAAGGTTATGAAACTCAATAAAGCACAGGCCATCGCCCGCCGAAACACCGAACTGGGCGGTGCCGTACTCGGCGTCAACAACTGCCACTTCACCGACCTGGACCGCAAGCGCAACATCTGGTGGTTCGACCTGCCGGTAGGCCGCATTGCCGTGGGCCAGTACGAGTGGATTCACCTGCTGATGCACAACGCCGAGAGCGACCAGTTGCTGCACCTGAAGGTGCCGACGGTATTCCTGCGCGAAAATCTCGAAGGGCTGGTGGTGCGCAACGCCGGCAAGCGCAAGCCGGAGATCACCCTTGAGCTGAGCGCCGACAAAGATTCGTTCCTCAAGGACGTACGCCCGGCGGGTGCGGGTATCAGCTTTGCCGAGTTCGCCCAGTAATGGCTTCGCGCCATTAATCGTACGCAACTAATGAATATCTGAAGTGATCTCGCGACTGTATTAACGCAGTCGCAAGTTCTTCTTGCCTATATATATTTCAAAATGTAAATATAGAGCCCTGCATTTTTTTTGAAAATGGAGGTACACGTATATGGAGCGGTATTTGTCATGGATAAGACAACTCAGTCAGCACAGCCAAACACCTCCAACCCTTACCCGTTTTATTGAATCAGCCACCTTATTCAGCCACACCATCGGGTTTGACTTTTTCTCCTACGCAGTGTGTGAAACCACACCTTTCACGCGCCCCAAGATTCATATATTCGGCAATTACCCCCGCGCTTGGCTGGATCGATATAAAGAACAGAACTATGCAGTCATTGATCCGACAATACGCCATTGCAAAGTCTCTTCCGAACCTGTGCTCTGGAGCACAGATTTTTTTGAAGAGTGCCCCCAACTGTGGAAAGATGCCCGGGCCTTTGAGCTAAACATCGGACTTGCCCAACCCTCTTTCAATGCCCGCGGGTATATCGCACTACTTTCCCTGGCCAGAAAAGATAATGCTATCGAAGAGGCAGAGTGGGAAACGCTCAAGCCGTTGATAAAAGCCTTCTCCGAAACGGCGGGTTACCATATCTTCGAATTGGAAGATGCACTGACCAGTACGCTGGATATCGAGTTCGGACAAAAAGAGAAAGAAGTATTGCGGTGGACCGCTGATGGAAAGACCTCTGAAGAAATTGGTCGCATATTAAACGTGACCGCCGACGCGGTGAACTTCCACCTTCGCAACATCCAAAAGAAGATCGGTGCCTGCAATCGGGTTCAAGCGGTCACCTATGCTGTAGCCCAAGGCCACATCTAAGGTATGGCGGCGCAGCTGCCGTCGGCAGCTACGCCAGCGCACCTCTCACACAAACGTATCGATAGCGGCCTGGTCGTACAGCCAACGCACCACGGCGAGCACCTCATCAGTATCAGCCGGCACCGCCAGCACTTCGCCCAACACCACAGCCCCCCCACGCTGCAAGGCACTGATCAGGGCACGCACGGTGCTTAACTGCTGCACTCGCAGCATCGCCCCCGCCGCAAACAGCAACCCTGCCTGTTCATTCAGGACCAGGAGGTACAACGGGCTATCGGCTCTTGCCTGAATCGCCGCTTGCGAAAAATCCACATCCGCCGAGCGCCCCAAGGCGCGGTCACGAATAATGCCGTTGGCGGACAACTTGAGCAGCATCTGGATTTTGCTGTTGTCCCGGATCGTGTCGATAAACTGTGCTACCGGCGCCGGCAGCTCTACGTCGGCCAACGACCCGAACACGCCCGCCGGCACAGGGGCGATAGCGCCCGTCTGCGTACTGGCGGCGTTGGATGCCATCGCGGCTTTGATCGGGTTTTCACAGAAACCCTGCGCCGTACCGTGACTGAACATACCCACCGACACGGTGAGGGTTGTCTCCAGCGCCTCCAGCTTGTTGTAGTGCCACCAACCGGCCGGGATGAAGAAAATCTCACCAGCCTCTACTTCATAAATAGTCGCATCGGCAGCGTAGGGGCTGACATCGATGTGCCCGAAGCACACCCCATTGAGCGCAGACTTTCTTTCCAGGGCCATCTCGTCGAAATACGCCGGCGGCCAGATCATCATGCGTTTGCGGCCATACAACGGAAGCAGAAAGGTATCGCACGAATCGTTATGCAGGCCGATCCAGGTGGAGCGGTAGCGCCCGCCGATAAATACCGCATTAGCCCCGGGATAAGGCATACCGTATCGCTCGATGTAACCGTGGGTGAATGCGCGTAACTTCTTGGCCACGGTACTGGAATGCTTCAGGCAGTAGTCGCGGGTGAAGGTAATGCCCTCGGCGTCATTGAGTGCGGCAAAATCCCGGACGAACTGCTCGAACCCGTCAAATGCCTGGGGAAACCCGGGCACAGACGGTTGCTTGAGCATTTGGCCGTCCGCGTTGACGGTCATGTCGCCTGACTCGACAACATTCCGGGCCAGTTCAAAAACGTCTTCAAGGCTCAGGAGCGGCTCGATCAGGGCGCCCTGCTCAATCACCACCGGTTGCGTTTTGTCTTGGGAGAGACTGACGAAGTGCTCCCAGAAAGCAGCCGGTACCGTCGGCGTATTCTTAGCGTCGCAAAAATGTGCGCGAGTCGTGGCAGTCATCATTCGTCACCTTCAATCCGGGAAAGCATCAGGGTAAAAATCCTTGTAGACGTTTTTGATCTGGTCATCGCTCAGGCCCAGCACACGCACCAGCACTGCACTGAACATGCACGGGACAACGGCCAGGATGATGAGCAAACCCAGGGCCGCCATGGCGTAGCTCACACCCAGCACACCCGAGAACGCCCCGCCGACCAGCGCACCAAAGGGAATGACCAGGCCGGAAACAAACGATGTTGCCGAGCCGATCCGGTTGCGGTAGTTATCAGGCGTGGCCAGCATGCGTACCGTTGACGTGTTGACCGTGACCATGACCAGGCCGACTCCGCCCATGAACAGCAAGGGCACGGTAACGCTGGCGAACCAACCGGGCCGGGCGTGAAAGAACTGGCTGAAAAGCCCGCAGCCCAGCATCGCCAGCCCGACCAGCAGGAACCCGGCAAACACCACGTTGGGCCGGCCCCAGCGTCCGTTGGCACGCTTGACCAGAAACAGGCTGCCGATCAGCAACCCCACTGCAAAAGCCCCTTCCGTCACAGCGATAAGCCACAGGTCCTGGGGGAAATACCGGTTGATCAATACCGGAAACAGCACCGCAAAGAGCGGGTACAACGAAAAGTTGACGACGAAAGCCAGCAGGCTCAGGTTCCACTCCGGCTTGACCCGATACAGGGCGGTAAAGCCTTCACGGGTGCGCGAGTACCAGGCAGCCAGATAAGAAAGCTGGTGCGCACCGGGCACTTGGCTGGCAACAGGCGCCCTGACCATGACGATCAACACCAGCGCCACCAGCACCGCCATCGCATTGAGCCAGAGGGTACCCAGCACGCCCAGCGGCCCCAGCAAAATGCCGGCGGCCAGTGGCCCCATCAATGCAGACGATGAGCCGACGATGCTTCTCAGGCGCACTGCATCGCTGACCCTGTGAGTGGCGACCAATGCGGGGGTCAGGCTCATCTGGATCGGATCACGGATACCGATGGCCACGCCGGAGATGGCCAGGCAACCCGCGATCAACCACGGCAGATACAGGTCCAACGTACCGAGAGCCGCCAGTACCAGCGTGGTTGCAGTGCTGATGGCATAACAGCCAACCAGCAGGCGATGGCGATCATATTGATCGCCCAGCCAGCCAAACAAAGCGCGCGACAACACATCCGCGAGCGTGGCAACCGCGACAAAGCCTGCAAAAGTGAGCGGGTTCGCGGTCTTGCCCAGCACCCACCAGGCGATCGCAAACTGCCCACAACGGGTGCCCACCGCGTTGAGGAACGCAGCCCATTGGATCAAATAGAAATCGCGCCCCAAGCCATTGAGGGACGAACCGCTCATTGCACCGCCCCATCACGGCTCAAGCGCTCCCGGCAACCGGCAGCCATGTAGGCATCCAGCCCACCGGTCAAACTGCGGCATTGCCCGTCACCAACGATGGCGTTGAGGGCGTGCAGCGCTTTCATACTGCGCACACCACTCTTGCAATAGATCACCGTTTCGATGGCCGGCTCCGCCTGAGTCAGGCGCTGTGAGAACTGGCTCAAGGGAATGTTGATGCCTCCCAGGGAAAGCGCCAGGTGCTCGTGCTCGTCTCGCACATCGATCAATTGCAAAGGAACGTCACTGCGCAGCCGTTGCTCCAGTGCCAGGGCAGAAATGGCATACCGCTCGCCGACGGCCACCGCGCAGCTGGCTTCGATGGCCTGGGGCTGGTGGATCAGTGGTCGCTCGCCGCTCAAGGGGTTGCTCGCCCGATGACGCACCGAGACTTGGCGCAAATGCAGGCCCAACGCATCGAACAACATCAAGCGGTTGGCTGAAGGCTCGCCCACCTCGGCCAGAATTTTGATTGCCTCCAGTGCCTGGATTGAGCCGAGAATGCCCGGCAGAACCCCCAACACACCCGCCTCGCCGCAATTTTGTGCCAGGCCGGCCGGAGGTGGCTCGGGGAAAATATCGCGCAGGTTGGTTGAGCGTCGACCCTCGGCATCCAGCAGGTTGAACACCCCGACCTGCCCCTCGAACTGGCTGATGGAGGCATAAACCAGGGGTTTGCCGGCAAGGTAGCAAGCATCGTTGAGCAGATACTTGGTGGTGAAGTTATCCGTGGCATCGACAATCACGTCGTAGTCTTGCACGTAGGCCAACACGTTGCTTTGGCTGAGCCGCTCGGCGTAGTGGCGGATGTCGATGTGCGGGTTGTTATCGAGAAGCTTCTGTCGAGCGACGGCCCCTTTGGGCGCGCCGATATCGCCGACGCCGAACAACAACTGCCGATGCAAGTTGCTGACGTCTACGGTGTCATCTTCCACGATGCCGAGATGGCCGACACCCGCGGCCGCCAGGTACATCAACGCCGGGCAGCCAAGCCCACCCGCGCCCACCACCAGCACCTTGCCAGCCTTGAGCCGCGCCTGGCCTTCGGGGCCAAAGCCCTTGACCAGGAAATGCCGCGCGTAGTGAGCCTGTTCGTCCTGACTGAAGCGTGCTTGGTTCATATCAGCCTCCAGCCACGGCGCTGATGATCAGTGCTGTGGAATGAGCGTTCAGGGGAATCTCACTCCACTGTTCTTCATCGGCGTAAGGAATGTCATCGATCACCAGGCTGATAAACGGCTTGAGGCGGTAATCGCCCTCAACGATGGCGCTGTACAACAGGGGCTCGTCGACACGCAGCCCCTCCATCAGTTGCAGGGCATTGGCGCAGGGTAACGCCCAGGTTTTGCGACCATTGGTCAGGTCTGCGAACTGGCTGGCAATAATGATTTGGGGCATGGCTGGTTTCCTTGCGGGTACACAATCAGATCGTGATGGCAGTCGGTCAGTGCGTTGAACACTAATCGCCCCATCGGCGTGAAATACGGGCGTTCGGCAGCAGTCTCCAGGCAACCGGCCAGATAGCGTTGCAGGTACACCTGGCGTTTGGTGTCCGGCGTCGAAGGGTGCAAACAGCGGTAATACTTCAAGGCGGCGGCGGCAAAATGTGCGGCCGCCATCACCCCCCGCAATGTCTTGCCAGGCGTGCCCGAGGGCAGCACATAGTCCCTGGGCGCTTGCGACGTTTGCAGGTCATAGACCTCCATCACGAAGTTGAGCCAGATATGCGCGTGCTCATGCACGAGGGTCTCTTCCAGCGGAATGGCCGAATCGAAGGCTTGCTCGCCCAGGTAAATGGTTTGGGGAATCAATGCGCTGGTGGAACTGCTCATGCGTTGCAACAGCTTGCGGTAACGAATGGGGATGTTGAAAAAACCACGCCAGGTAGGGCTCACTTCGCAGATTCGGGCCGTGGCCGTATAGATTTCCTGTTGCTCCAAAGCCGAACATTCCGTCGAGTCGAACTCCTCGACCTGGCTAGTGGCCAAACGCTTGAACAGCGCACGCGCATTGCCCGGCTCCAGATAATCGGTCAAAGCGCCATGGGCCTGCGGAGCTGCGTTACGCCGGCTGCAGGCGACGGCAGTCAACAGCGTCGCCGGTCGCACAGCCTCATCAATAAAAGGCAGGCCGCCAATCGTCTGGAAAAAAGTGCTTGGGGTCATCAGCCGTCAACCCGCCGATTCGGCGTGCCAGCACCGAGACGTGAGAAAGCCTTGCAGATCCTGGCTCTTGACCCGGAATTCGTTGAAACCAGCCAACGCCTCATCCACTGCCTGGCGCGTCATTTGATCGGTGGCCAGTAACAGCTTTTTCAGTCGGGACAAGGTTCGCTCGGCGTACCAGCGTTCCTTCAGATCCTGGATGATGGCCTGCGCGTGATGCGCAGAAATTTTCTGCTGGTTTTGCAACGCACTGACAAACCCACGCAGATGGATCAGCGGTTCGGACATCGCGCGATACGGCGCATCAATTTCATGCACCAGCGTGACTTCATCGTCGTCGAACTCCGGATCATCGCGATAGTGTCCATAGACAACCCCGTAGCCTTGCATGCCAAGAAGGCGCATTTCGCCCGCCCTGATCGCCCCCATGGATGCCAAGCCCCATACTTTCCAGCCCCGCTGGATGGCATGGCGGATCTCGATATGCCCCACGGAAGGGAAGCTGTGGAACGTACCATCCACAATGGCGATACAGCCCGGCTGCGGGTACTGCGCAACCAGTGTCTGTATGTCGCCGCGCCTGGCGGGCGCATGCACTACCACCTCACTCTGCCCGGCCAGGGCCTGCTCCATTCCGGATGCCGTTGGCCCTACGAATAAATGCAGCTTCATGCTTGCTCCTACCCTAGCGTGCGATATAGCGCGACAGGCGAGGACCTGCACGCTTGAGTGCCGGCTGGAACGACTCCATGCCTGGAATAACGATCTTGACCACCGCCAACGGTGAATCATTTTTACTCAGCACCACCCGCAGAACCTGACTAAACCCCGCGTCGCGCAGACGCTGGAGCAAACATTCCAGCGCTGAATCAATGCTGTGGATCTGCGCGTTGGCGTCCTCGATGTCGGAGTAGGCAATGGCCTGGCGCGTGTCGTTGACGTGGCCGCGCAAGCGCGCAACGGCGTCGAGCTCGGCCTGGCGATCACTGGCGCTGAAGTACTTGAAACGCTCGATCAGGTCATCCCGGCCACCGTGGATATAGGAAAGCCGCGACTGCGCGGCTTCGGCGAGCCCCCGGACGGCCGCAATATCACGGCACAAATGCAGGCCCGAACCACAGGAGATCGCAATGGGCGCATCGTCGGACGGCTCCATGATGAACCCCTGCACATACGGCAGCCCGATCACGCTGGGGGTATAGCGCACAACGGCGCTCAGCCCGGCGGCCTCAACCCTGGCGAACAACGGGTCAAGGGTTTCGACCGGACAATCGCGCAAGACGTGCCGCGAGGTGTCTTTCATGAAATTGAAGGCTTGCACGTCGCGCTCGACGATTTCAGCGATGCCATGCACGCTGGCCTCATCCACGGTGTTGCCGGAACTGAGGCCGTTGGTGCTGGTGCCAAAAATACGCTGGTACTGATTTTCGCTGAATGGCGAAAAGATCAGCTCGGCCGGTACTGCGAATGTTTGCCCGGTGGCAATATCCTGCGCATGGACACAGGCCAATGGCCCGTCAGGGTCGATCGGCGCCCCGAGGATCGGGCAAAAATCAACGAAATCGTAGGCAAAGCCGGCTTGAGCCGCGACCTTGCGGGGTGTTGAGACAAAAACCTCGATGTTTCGATTACGGTATTCGGCGATCGCAAACTCGATGGCTTCCATGTAGGCACCGACTCGCGCCTCTTCCATGCGCATGCCCTTACCGGCACTGACACAGAGCGAGCCCTCAACGGCATCGGGACGAATACTGGCAAACACCGGAATACCAATCTTATCCAGCCAAGTGGTATTGGTGACCCGCGTAATACCAAACTCCAGGGCAAGTTTCCTGGCATGGCCCAACGTGTCGGACAATGATGCCTTGCGCAAACTTGAAGTCATGCGATACATAAAGTGGCCCGTTGAATTCCTGATCGCTAGTTGCGTGCTATTCGATCAGCCGAATAGCACGCAGTGTATTACTTAGCGGTATCTTCAATATCAGCGGAGATATTGTTGTTGGATTCGTGAATAACGAAGCCAGCGCGCATTTGGCCTTCATCGTTCAGGATGTCGGCAAAGGCATCTACAGCAGAAGCGTCGAGTGCGAAAGTTTCGTTAGTTGCGTTATTCATGGTTATTTCCTCGAATAATAGAATGCCGTTATCGGCTATCACTTTTCGGGGGCTGACGCATTCGATAAACCAATGCGACATTGTGTCGCCCCTAAAACAGCCCTGAGAGTTTTAGAGCACTCGACGACGACGCTCAACTACAAGATTTGGTAGGTCCATCGGTGTAAATTTCTTCAAGGAGGGACGCAAGTCCAGCAGGGCTGGCGGCTAATCGGAAAACATGAAACTTTTGTCACTTGGGTTGGGAGGGCTAAAAAACCCTTTATTTATGTTTTTTCCACAGTAGTGGCTATATGCAATTAACGAAAACAAGCAGCACATTAAACAGCACCCAATAAAAAACCCGTACTTCATCGAAGTACGGGTCTGTTGAAGCCGCTGGAGAGCTTACTTTTTGAGGCCGAGTTTCTTCAGCTCTTCATCGCGCAATTCACGGCGCAGGATCTTGCCCACGTTGGTGGTCGGCAACGCATCGCGGAACTCGACGGCCTTGGGCACCTTGTAGCCGGTGACGTTGGCGCGCATATGCTCCATCACCTGGTCCTTGGTCAGGGTGGCCCCTGGCTTGACCACGATGAAGATCTTGATGTGTTCCCCGGACTTCTCGTCCGGCACGCCGATGGCCGCGCATTGCAGCACGCCCGGCAGGGCTGCCAGCACGTCTTCCAGCTCATTGGGGTAGACGTTGAAACCGGAGACCAGAATCATGTCCTTCTTGCGGTCCACAATGCGCATGTAGCCGTCCGGCTGGATGATCGCGATGTCACCGGTCTTCAGCCAGCCTTCGCTGTCGAGGATCTCGGCGGTGGCGTCTTCGCGCTGCCAATACCCCTTCATCACCTGCGGGCCTTTGATGCACAGCTCGCCGGTTTCGCCCAGCGGCAACTCGGCGCCGTCGTCGGCGATGACTTTGCATACCGTCGACGGTACCGGAATACCGATGGTCCCGATCTGAATGCTCTGGCTCGGGTTGACCGTGGCCACCGGGCTGGTTTCGGTCATGCCATAGCCTTCGCAGATGTTGCAGCCGGTGACGGCCTTCCAACGTTCGGCGGCGGCGAGCTGCAAGGCCATGCCGCCCGACAGGGTGACTTTGAGTGCAGAGAAGTCCAGCTTGCGGAAGCCTTCGTTATTGCACAGCGCCACGAACAAGGTATTCAGCCCGACAAAACCGCTGAACTTCCACTTCGACAGTTCCTTGACCATCGCCGGCAGGTCGCGTGGGTTGCTGATCAGGATGTTGTGGTTGCCGATCAACATCATCGCCATGCAATGAAAGGTGAACGCGTAGATGTGGTACAGCGGCAGCGGCGTGATCAGGATCTCGCAACCCTCGTTGAGGTTGGAGCCCATCAGCGCCTTGCACTGCAGCATGTTGGCGACCAGGTTACGATGGGTCAGCATCGCGCCCTTGGCCACGCCGGTGGTGCCGCCGGTGTACTGCAGAACGGCCACATCGCCACTGGCCGGGCTGACGTCGTTGACCGGTTGCCCCTGCCCCTTGGCCAGCACATCGTTGAACTTGATCGCCTTGGGCAAGTGATAGGCCGGGACCATTTTCTTCACGTACTTGATGACGCTGTTGATCAGCAGGCGCTTGAACGGCGACAACAGGTCAGCGACTTCAGTGACGATCACGTGCTTGACGGAGGTCTTGGGTACGACCTTTTCCGCCAGGTGCGCCATGTTGGCCAGGCAGACCAGGGCCTTGGCCCCGGAATCATTGAATTGGTGTTCCATTTCCCGCGCGGTGTACAGCGGGTTGGTGTTGACCACGATCAGGCCGGCGCGGATGGCGCCGAATACCGCGACCGGGTATTGCAGGACGTTGGGCAGTTGCACGGCGATTCGGTCGCCAGGCTTCAAGTCGGTGTGCTGTTGCAGGTAGGCGGCAAAGGCACCGGACAATTCGTACAGTTCACCGTAGGTGATCGTCTTGCCCAGGTTGCTGAAAGCCGGTTTGTTGGCGAAGCGCTGGCAGGACTGTTTCAGTACCGCCTGAATATTCTGATACTCGTCTGGATTGATTTGTGCAGCAATCCCGGCGGGGTACTTATCCTTCCAAAAGTCTTCGTTCATGGAAGCCCACTCCTCAGCGACGCGAATTCATCATCGCATTTGATGCGATTATTATTGGTGTATGTTTTTTTAGGTGAGTCTGGCGCTTTCAAGCAGGCCGAGAAGTCACAAAGCGCGCCGAGAGTAGCAGCTTTGCCAAGGGCCGCCTAGAGCCAAAAGAGAGCCCTACAGTCATAAACACGACTGTCCTACAATATTTGGTCACACTTGAAATAGTGACCGAATACCCGGGAGAAAGGCTCTGGAATAAGCTTTTCAGGGCAAATTAAAACAATGTGGGAGGGAGCTTGCTGTGGCGAGGGAGCTTGCTCCCGTTGACTGCGCAGCAGTCTCCGGCTGTATGGGGGCGCTTCGCCCCCCCCAGCGCAAGCAAGCTTGCTCGCCACAGCAAGCCCCCTCCCACAGAGCTCATGTCAAATCAGGCGATATCGCGAAGCTCGCGCCGCAAGATCTTGCCCACCGGCGTCATCGGCAACGAGTCGCGCAGCACGATATGCTTGGGCACCTTGTACCCCGTGAAGTTGTTCTTGCAGTACGCCTTCAGCTCTTCAAGGCTAACCCCCTGGGCACGTGCCACCACGAACAGTTTCACGGCCTCCCCGGTACGCTCATCCGGCACGCCGATCACCGCACAGTTGGCCACCGCAGGGTGCGCCATCACCACGTCTTCGATCTCGTTGGGGTAGACGTTGAAACCCGAGACGATAATCAGGTCTTTCTTGCGGTCGACAATGCTGACGAAACCATCGGTGTCGATCACCGCAATGTCGCCGGTCTTGAGCCAGCCCTCGGCGTCTAGGGTCTCGGCAGTGGCTACCGGCTGTTGCCAGTAGCCTTTCATGACCTGCGGGCCCTTGATGCACAACTCGCCCCGCTCGCCCAATGGCAACTCATGGCCGTCATCGTCTATGACCTTCATGGCGGTGCCCGGCACCGGGATCCCCACGGTGCCCAGCCGCGAAAGGCTGCCGTAAGGGTTGGTGCTCGCCACGGGTGAGGTTTCGGTCAGGCCGTAACCTTCGCCGATGGAGCACCCGGTGAGCGCCTTCCAGCGCTCGGCCGTGGCCTTGACCAGGGCGGTGCCGCCGGAGTTGGTGATCTTCAGGTGGGAGAAGTCCAAGGTCTTGAAATCCGGGTGGTCCATCAGTGCGACAAACAGCGTGTTGAGCCCCAGCAGGCAGGAGAATCGCCACTTCTTCAATTCCTTGATGAAGCCGCCGATATCCCGCGGGTTGGTGATCAACACGTTGTGGTTGCCGGTCACCATCATGCACATGCAGTTCGCCGTGAAGGCGTAGATATGGTAGAGCGGCAGCGGCGCGATCATCACTTCCTGCCCTTCCTTCACCAGCGGCTGCCCGTCATCGGTGACCTGGGACATGCAGGCCCGCACCTGTTGCATGTTCGCCACCAGGTTGCCGTGGGTAAGCATCGCGCCCTTGGCCAGGCCGGTGGTGCCGCCGGTGTATTGCAGCACCGCGATGTCATCCAGGCTCACCGGGTGACGCGTCACGCCCAGGCCCGCGCCCATGCGCAAAGCGCGCTTGAAGGACACGGCCCGAGGCAGGTTGTAGGCCGGGACCATCTTCTTGACCTTATCGACCACGGTATTGACCAGCCAGCCTTTGGCGGCGGGCATGAAGTCGCCCATTCTGGCTTCAATCAGGTAATCGATCTCGGTGTCGCTGCACACCTCCTGCACGCGCGAGCCGAACAGGTTGAGGTAGACCAGCGCACGCACGCCGGCATCCTTGAACTGGTGGCGCATCTCGCGTGGGGTGTACAACGGGTTGGTGTTGACCACGATCAGCCCGGCGCGCAATGCACCGAACACAGCGATGGGGTAATGCAGCACGTTGGGCATCTGCACCGCGATGCGCTCGCCCGGCTTGAGGTCGGTATGCTGCTGCAGGTAACCGGCGAACGCCGCGCTCTGGCGCTCAAGCTCGGCGTAGGTCAGGGTAATGCCCATGTTGCTGAATGCCGGACGGTCGGCAAAGGCCTTGCAGGAACGCTCGAAGACTTCGATCACCGACTTGTAGCTGGTGAGGTCGATGTCATTGGAAACGCCCGCCGCGCGTTTGTCATTCCAGAAATCAGGTTGCATTATTCTTGTCCCCTTACCTGAGTATGTCCGGCCGCTGTAGCGATCACTGCAGTGATGAAAAAGCAGGCTGCTATAAAAAGCGGAGCTTTGGGGACGTTAGCAGCTATGGCCAACCAGGCAAATACGCCAAACCGTTTCATTGATTGTATGAATCTTGTCTCTGAGGCGTAGGCAGATGTCCGGCCCTCGGCGAATGAGCTATACATTGCATCGACCCCGAGCAAAGGAAGCGCCATGAACCACTGCACCTTCTGGCTGACCGCGAATGACCACAGCCGCCTGTACGTCAATCAATGGCTGCCGGACCGCCCTGCCCGGGCCATCATCATGCTGTCCCATGGCATGGCCGAGCACAGTGGTCGCTACGCACGCCTGGCCCAGGCCCTGTGCGCAGCCGGTTACGGGGTGTATGCGCCGGACCAGCGCGGCCATGGCCGTACGGCGGATGAAGGCACCCTGGGGTTGTACGCCGAGCATGACGGCTGGAACAAAGTCGTCGGCGATCTGGCCAGCCTCAACCAGCACATCGCCCTTCAACAGCCGGGGCTGCCGATCATTCTGCTGGGCCACAGCATGGGCAGCTATATCGCCCAGGCCTACCTGTTGCACCACAGCGCCAGCCTGGATGGGGCGATTCTCAGCGGGTCGAATTTCCAGCCCGTGGCGTTGTACCGTGCCGCCAGGGTGATCGCACGCATCGAGCGCGCGCGCCAGGGTTTGCGCGGGCGCAGCGCACTGATCGACTTTTTATCGTTCGGCTCATTCAACAAGGCATTCAAGCCCAACCGTACGGCGTTTGACTGGCTCAGCCGTGATCCGGATGAAGTGGACAAGTACGTCAACGACCCGCTGTGCGGTTTCCGTTGCACCAACCAATTGTGGGTCGACCTGCTGGGCGGCTTGCAGCAAATCAGCAAAGCGTCCAATCTCGCCCAGATCGATCCGGGCCTGCCGATTCTGGTAATAGGTGGCGAATGTGATCCGGTGAGTGAGGGCAAGCGTCTCAAAAGCCTGGCCCATGCCCTGCGTGAGGCCGGCTGCCAGCACCTGCAATTGAATATCTACCCGCAGGCGCGTCACGAAGTATTCAATGAAACCAACCGCGATGAAGTCACCGCGGATGTGCTGACGTGGCTCGAACAGGCGCTGACTTTACGCCGGCCGACGCGCTGCGAGTAACTTCTTGATAAGTCGTTTAAAATCAGCCAATTAATTTACCGATTAGCCACAGGATGCACCCCTAGATGACCCAGGTTACCAACACCCCGTACGAAGCCCTCGAAGTCGGCCAGACCGCCAGCTACAGCAAGACCGTCGAAGAGCGGGATATCCAGTTGTTCGCCGCGATGTCCGGCGATCACAACCCGGTGCACCTGGATGCCGAGTACGCCAAGGCCACCATGTTCAAGGAGCGCATTGCCCACGGCATGTTCAGCGGCGCCCTGATCAGCGCGGCGGTAGCCTGTGAGTTGCCTGGGCCGGGCACCATCTATATCGGCCAGCAGATGAGCTTCCAGAAACCGGTGAAAATCGGCGACACCCTGACCGTGCGCCTGGAAATCCTCGAGAAACTGCCGAAATTTCGTGTACGTATCGCCACCCGCGTGTTCAACCAGAACGATGAGTTGGTAGTGGACGGCGAGGCGGAAATTCTTGCACCGCGCAAGCAACAGGTCGTGACCCTGACAGCGCTGCCGCCGATCAGCATCGGCTGACAAGCCCGCCCCTACACAGGCTTGCTCCCAATAAAAAAGGGTCAGTCACCCGATAAAGTGACTGACCCTCTTTTTATTGGGGGAGCAAGCCCCCAGCAGCACTTACGACTGGGCGCGAGCCTGGTTACGCAGGGCTTTTACCTGGTCGTGGTTGCGCTGCACGCCGTGGTACTGACGCTCAACCAGGTCACGAATACCCAGCAGGTTGTGCTTGTTGATCTTCTCGATCGCTTCCCGGTAAGCCTTGAGGGCATGGTCTTCACCGCGCTCGGCTTCGTTCAGCACAGCTTCCTCATCTTTACCGGTCACCATCGACTTCACGTCGACCCAACCACGGTGCAGTGCACCGGCTACGCTGCCGGAGTTTTCCGGATCGCCGCCCAGCGCACGCACGGCGGTTTTCAGTTCTTCAGCGGCTGTACCGCAATCGACGGAACGCTTGGCGAACAATGCCTTGAGTTCTGGGTGCTTGATGTCTTCAGCGCACTCCTTGAAACCTTTTTGACCGTCGATGCTGGTTTCGATCAGGTCATTGAGTACGGAGATCGATTCTTTATTGATGTCAGTCATTTTTCAATTCCTTGGGCAGGTTTAAAGAAGCTTGTTTAAAGCTTGCATGAGGTATTGCAGCGCCCGTGCCAAGTTTTTCAATAAAAAATTCTTTTTAATTTTCAGTTAGTTACGAAATATTGAACCATCTGTATGGACGTTATTTGCATGATCTGTCATTTGGCCTTCATGCAAAATACCTGTATTTTTCAAGCTCTCCCCTCAATCGCTTGACGCTCATGAACCCGGAAAAACTCGAACTGCTGATCACCCGCGAAATGCCTTTTGGCAAATACAAGGGACGGATCATTGCCGACCTGCCGGGGCCCTACCTCAACTGGTTCGCCCGCGAAGGTTTTCCCCACGGTGAGCTGGGTGGCTTACTGGCATTGATGCAGGAAATCGACCACAACGGTCTGTCCGACCTACTCGAACCGCTACGCGTGAAACACGGTAAACCCGCCCCTCGCCATTAGAGCCTTGCCATGCCACGGAATGCGCACAACGAACATCACTGGAACACCATCGCCCAGCGCTACGAGCTGGAACCCGGTCCGATCAATCTGGAAAACGGTTACTTCGGGCGCATGAGCCGTGCGGTGCGTACGCAATACCTGGAGCACGTCGCCTTTATCAATCGCAGTAACTCGGTGCATGTTCGCCAGCAGTTCGAACAAGGCGAAAACGTCGAGATACGCCGCCAACTGGCCGGGCTGATCGATGCCGAACCTGAATCCATCGCCTTCACGCGCAACGCCACCGAGGCCTTGCAGTCGCTGATCCGCAACTACAATCGCCTGCAACCGGGCGATCAGGTGCTGATCAGCGACCTGGAGTACGACACGGTCAAGGGGGCCATGCGGTGGTTGGCAGGTTATCGCGGCGTGGACGTGATCGAGGTGTCCCACACCCACCCGGCCAGTTTCGACAGCTTGGTGCAGACCTATCGCGAGACCTTCAGCCGGTACCCGCGTTTAAAGCTGATGGCGCTGACCCACGTTACCCACCGCACCGGCCTGGTCATGCCCGTTGCGGCGATCGCCAAGGCTGCACGCGAGCAGGGCATCGACGTGATCCTCGACGGAGCCCACGCCCTGGGCCAGATCGAGTTCAACCTGGCCGAGCTGGGCATCCAGTTCGCCGGCTTCAACCTGCACAAATGGATCGGCGCACCGCTGACGCTGGGGTTTCTCTACATCGCTCCCGAGCGCCTGGCGGATATCGACCCGGACATGGGCGAATTCCACTACCCCAGCACGGATGTACGCGCACGCACGCCCTACAGCACGCCGAACTTTCCGGCACTGATGACGCTGCCGCTGGTGCTTGAAGAACATCGCGACCTGGGTGGCGCCGCGGCCAAAGGTGCGCGGGTGAATTACCTGCGGGATCTGTGGGTGAGCCGGGTGCGGCCATTGCCGGGGATTGAAGTGCTGACGCCGGATGATCCGCGGCTGTATTGCGGGATCACGGCATTCAAGTTCATAGGGCGGGACCAGCAGGTGATGGCAGAGCGCTTGCTCAAGGACTATGGCCTGTTCACCACGACTCGCGTCGGCGCGGCGTTTGGCACCTGCATACGCGTGACGCCCGGCCTGGCGACCTCGGCGGCGGACATCGATGCCCTGGTCGACGCCATTACCGAACTGAGCACAGATTAAAAATGTGGGGTTGGCAGCAGGTTTTTCAGGCAAAAAAAAGCGGCGCACCGACCAAGTGCACCGCAAAAATGCCGTTAAGCACAGCAACAACGATTCAGTAAAAGCGGATCAATCCAGCAGTGCCAGCGCTTGCGCGGTAACTTCCTGGATGCGGGCCCAGTCGCCGTTCTTGACCCACTCAGGGTCCAGCATCCAGCTACCGCCCACGCACATCACGTTTTTCAACGCCATATAGTTTTTGATGTTGGCCGGGCCAACACCGCCGGTCGGGCAGAATTTCACTTCGCCGAACGGGCCACCGAGGGCCTTGATCGCGGCAACGCCACCGCTGACTTCGGCGGGGAACAGCTTGAAGCGGCGATAGCCCAGGCCATAGCCTTCCATGATGCCGGAGGCGTTGCTGATGCCTGGCAGCAGCGGGATCGGGCTGTGCACCGAGGCTTCCAGCAGGTCACGGGTAATGCCGGGGGTGACGATAAATTGCGAACCGGCCACCTCGGCCGCTTCGAGCATATGACGGTCGAGCACGGTGCCGGCACCGGTGCACAGTTCCGGGCGTTGCTCGCGCAAGACCTGAATGGCCTTGAGGCCGAACTCGGAGCGCAAGGTCACTTCCAATGCGGTCAAACCACCGGCTGCCAGGGCATCGGCCAGCGGCAGGATGTCCTGTTCGCGGGCGATGGTGATCACCGGCAGAATCCGCGCCTTGGCGCAGAGGCTGTCGATCAGGGCAACTTTATCCGCCATGGATACGGTCGGTTGAGGGCTGTTCATAGCGGCTGATCCTTGGCTCATGGGCACCAGTAAATCTCTAGAGTGGGTTGCAAAAACGCGCGAATCGGCATGGCAGCAATGTCATCACTGGCCAGCGCGGCGCTCAAGGTGGTCAATTTCGAACTTCCGGCAATCGACAGTACGGTGTAGTTCGCCGTGGACAGCAAGGCGCGACTCATGGTCAGGCGCTGGTGCGGCACGGTCGGCGCCAACATCGGCCAGCAACGGCGGGTACCGTTGGGTTGCAGGGCGTCGCTCAGGTTCGGGCTGTTGGGAAACAGCGACGCGGTGTGGCCGTCATCGCCCATGCCCAGCACCAGCACATCAATGGCTGGCAACTCGCCCAGCAAGCGATCGGCCTGCAAGGCTGCCTCTTCAAGATTGGCCGCGGCGCTGTACAGGCTCAGGAACCTGGCCTTGGCCGCCGGGCCTTGCAGCAAGTGCTGCTTCAACAGGCCGGCGTTGCTGTCGGCATGCTCCACCGGCACCCAGCGCTCATCGGCCAGGGTGACGGTGACCTTCGACCAGTCCAGGCCCTGCTTGGCCAGGCTCTGGAAGAACGCCACGGGGCTGCGGCCGCCGGACACGACCAGGGTCGCATCACCACGGGCACTGATGGCCGCACGCAGTTGTTCGGCCACGTCGTTGGCCAGGCCATCCGCCAGCAAGGCGGCTGTACGGTACCCATGGGCCGTCACGCCCTGAGGCAGTTTCAGTTCAGATATCGCCATACCACGACCTCCCATCCCGCGTGATCAGTGCAATCGAGCTCATCGGCCCCCAGGACCCCGCCGCATACGGCTTGGGCGCATCACCGGACTTCTTCCACCCGGCGATCAACTGGTCACACCACTTCCACGCGGCTTCGATTTCATCTTTGCGGACAAACAGGTTCTGATTGCCGCGCATCACTTCCAGCAACAACCGCTCGTAGGCATCGGGAATGCGTGCGCTGCGATAGGTGTCGGAAAAATTCAATTGCAGCGGGCCACTGCGCAGTTGCATGCCCTTGTCCAGGCCCTGCTCCTTGGTCATCACACGCAAGGAAATACCTTCGTCCGGCTGCAGGCGGATGATCAGTTTGTTGCTGATCTGCAGGCGCTGCTCGGGAGCGAAGATGTAGTGCGACGGCTCCTTGAAGTGGATGACGATCTGCGACAGTTTTTGCGGCATGCGCTTGCCGGTACGCAGGTAGAACGGCACGCCGGCCCAACGCCAGTTACGGATATCGGCCCGCAGGGCGACGAAGGTCTCGGTGTCGCTCTGGGTGTTGGAATTCTCTTCTTCCAGGTAACCCGGCACCGGCTTGCCGGCGCTGTAGCCGGCGATGTACTGGCCGCGCACCACTTGGGTGGTCAAGCCATCCGGGCTGATCGGTGCCAGGGCCTTGAGCACCTTGACCTTCTCGTCTCGAATACTGTCGGCTGACAGGTCGGCCGGTGGGTCCATGGCGATCAGGCAAAGCAGCTGCAGCAAGTGATTCTGGATCATGTCCCGCAGTTGGCCGGCCTTGTCGAAGTAACCCCAGCGGCCTTCGATACCAACCTGCTCGGCCACGGTGATTTCCACGTGGGAAATGTAGTTCTGGTTCCACTGGGTTTCGAACAGGCTGTTGGCAAACCGCAGTGCGATCAGGTTCTGGACGGTTTCCTTGCCCAGGTAGTGGTCGATGCGATACGTGCGGTTTTCCGGGAAAAACTGCGCCACGGCGTCGTTGACCTTGCGCGAGGATTCCAGGTCGGAGCCGATGGGCTTTTCCAGGACCACACGGGTATTTTCAGCCAGGCCGACCTTGGCCAGGTTTTCGCAGATCGCGCCATATACTGCCGCCGGTGTGGCGAAGTAGGCGATCAGTCGTTGCTCGCCTCCGACTTTTTCAGCGAGGGCGACGTAGTCGTCAGCCTGCATGAAATCGACATGGACATAGACCAGGCGCGCCAGGAAGCGCTGGGCCACGGTCTCGTCCATTTCCTTGCCGACGTAGTTGCGCAGTTCTTTTTCGATGTGGGCCAGGTGCTGTTGCTCGGACCCGGCTTCACGGGCCAGGGCCAGGATGCGCGTGTCGTCGTGCAAGAGCCCGGCGCCATCGAGTTGATAGAGGGCAGGAAATAACTTGCGCAGCGCCAGATCACCCAAGGCGCCAAACAGGGCAAAGGTGCAGGGTTCTACGGTTATCGAAGGCATGATGTTTGTTCTTTTATCAAGTTAAGCTACAAATACCTTTTTTCAAGGCATCACTCAAGGAAAAATGTAGTAATAACCACAACATTTTCCCAAAATACGCATTCCGAGTGGTGGTGTTCAGCTACCCTCAGTAGGATAGGCCACCTCAAAGGGCCGCTCGTCGATTGGTTGCTGCCCTTAATATTTGCATCGTCGCCCGAAGGAAAGACTGAATGGACCGCGTGCGAAATCTTCTGGAACAGATCCAGAACCGCCTCGAAGAATTAAACAAGGCCGAGCGCAAAGTCGCTGAAGTCATCCTGCTTAACCCGCAGCAGGCCACCCGCTTCTCGATCGCCGCCCTCGCCCAGGCCGCCTCGGTCAGTGAGCCGACGGTCAACCGTTTCTGCCGTTCGTTCGGTGTCAGCGGTTACCCTGAACTGAAATTGCAGTTGGCGCAAAGCCTGGCCAGTGGCGCGGCCTATGTCAGCCGCGCAGTGGAGGCCGATGATAACCCTGAGGCGTATACCCAGAAGATCTTCGGCAGCGCCATTGCCTCCCTGGACAGCGCCTGCCAGGCCCTGGACCCGGCCCTGATCAGCAAGGCCGTGGATTTGCTGATCCAGGCGCGGCAGATCCACTTCTTCGGCCTGGGCGCCTCGGCTCCGGTGGCCATGGACGCGCTGCACAAGTTTTTCCGCTTCAACCTGGCGGTGACCGCGCATGCCGACGTGCTGATGCAGCGCATGATCGCTTCGGTGGCCCATACGGGCGAACTGTTCGTAATCATTTCCTACACCGGGCGTACCCGCGAGCTGGTGGAAGTGGCGCGTATCGCACGCAGCAATGGTGCTTCGGTGCTGGGCGTGACTGCCGAAAACTCACCGCTGGCCAAGGCCAGCACCGTGAGCCTGAACATTCCGCTGCCGGAAGACACCGACATCTACATGCCGATGACGTCGCGGATCATCCAACTGACGGTACTGGATGTGCTGGCGACCGGCATGACCTTGCGTCGCGGGGTGGATTTCCAGCCGCATCTGCGCAAGATCAAAGAGAGCTTGAATGACAGCCGGTATCCGGTGGGCGACGAATTCAACTAGCCACTGATCGTTCCCACGCTCTGCGTGGGAACGCCGCCCTGGACGCTCTGCGTCCGCTGCTGAAAGTCGTGACGCGGAGCATCACTGGATGCATTCCCACGCGGAGCGTGGGAACGATCTAAGCTCCGGCTCTGGCCTGCAAGCTCAGATGCGCCCTCTCCCCCGGCGCCAGGCTGGCTCCGGCCATTGCCGACTCCACGCACACAAACCCCGACGCCTCATTGAAACTCACGCCCAGCAACGGCCGGCTCCCCGGATGCCACACCACGGTGTCCGCGCTGTCGCCGGTGTCGATACACAGTTCGCGCTGCCAGGCATGGTCTTTGAGATGCAATTCGCCCTCATGCTGGAACACCCGCTGGCAGCCACCGTCCACTCGCAACTCACCTTCCTGCTGGCAGACCTGACGGTTGAGCTGGTCATAACCTTGCGCCCCATCGAGTCCAGACAGCGCTACCTCATCAACGTGACCAATACGCCAGTAAGCGTGCAAAGCATGGCTCAACTGGCAAGGGAGCTCGTCCTGATGTTCAGTGCTCAGGCGCAATTCCAGGGTTTCGCCCAGGTGCGCATGCAGGTCGACCTGCCAGTCGCACAGGCGTAATTGCCAGTGCAGACGCACACCATCGTCGTCGCTGCTGCTGTCGAGCAGCTTCCAGTCGATCAGCCGCGCCCAGCCATGGGACGGCCATGCGTTTTCACTCGGGTGGCGGCCATACCAGGGCCAGCACACCGGCACACCACCACGAATGGCCCCCACCTGTGGCCACTTGGCTGCACACCACAACCAGGGTTTCTGGCCGTGCGGCTGGAAATGCAACAGTTGCGCCCCCTGGCGACTGAACACCGCCTGGCACAGCGGATGATCGATCACCAATACGTCGCGCATCTGAAAGCGCTCCCAGGCGAATACCGGACGCTCGCGCAGGGATTTGAAAAAGCGTTGCAGCGGATGCTCATGCATGTGCCACGGTCCTGAAGATCATCACAGTGCGCCCCAAAAAAAGCGGGTAGCCATGGCTACCCGCAAAATGCGCACAGAGAGAAGGAGCTTATCGCAACAGCGTTAGAACGTAGACTGAATTTTCAGGCCCGCTACCAACGCGTTGTCGACCTGGTCGACGCCACCTGGGTTCTTGATGAATTGCAGGTTAGGACGCACGGTCAGCCAGTTGGTGACGTGGATGCCGTAGTTAAGCTCGACGTTGTACTCAGTGTTACGCAGAGGCGCGTAACCTGCTTGGCTGTAGTCGGTGAAACCACCCGCCTCATTGAGCAACTCGGAGTTTTTCTTCACATCACTGTTGGCGTGGATACGGGAAATACCAATACCGACGTCATCTTTGGCACGGGCATCAAATGGCCCTTTGTACACCAGCATCAGCGACTGGTAGTTATCGACCAGGTTGGTGTCTTTATCGTGAAAGGTCGCGTTGGCAGCAATGTTCAAGCCGCGCGAAGCATCACCGTTATGCGTGGTGAGTTGCTGTTGCGCAACGAACCAGTAACCGGTTTTGCTGCTGCGCAGACGGTAGGCTGCGCCGGTGGTGGCCGCATCGTTACCATTGACGTCTTCACGTACATCACTGGCGTCGGCCGCGCTCTTGTAGTAACCCACACGGTATTCGCCCGGCAGGTTGTTCACCTTCGGCGACCAGACCAATTCCACCGGAATCACAGTACCCTTGGTACCGCTGCCGCTGAGTTTGAAGCCGTTACCGTGCTCCAGCTGCGACGGGTTCTGGTTGTACGCACCGATTTGCGCATACAGCTCTGGCGTGATGTTGTACTTCAAGCGGATGGCGGCCTGGGCCACCGGCCAGTTGTACCAGGTGTTGACGTAGTTACCCACTTGCGAGCCGCAGAACGACAGGTTCTGGAAGTCGCATGGGAAGGTATTGAAGTCTTCGCCTTCGCCGAAGTAACCGAGTTTCACGTCCAGCTTGTTGTCGAACATTTGGTGCTGGATCCAGAACTGGGTCAGACGCACCATGTGGCCACGGCCGTAGACTTCCATGGACGAGCTCAGCGTGCCGGCACGCGGGTCGCCGATACGGTCGTTGGAGATGTTCTGGCCATTACGGTTGGTCAGCTGGATCTTGGCCTGGGTGTTGTCCCAGCCCCACAGTTTCTGCAGGTCCAGCGCCACGCCCAGACCGAACTGGTCGGAGTAACGGCCAGTCTTGTCGTCGTTGTAGCCGCCATGCAGGTTGGCGCCCATTTCACCCACGTAGTCAGCCTTGATGTCGATACCTTGCTCGATCAGCTTGGTCCGCTCGCCGCCCCAATCACCGGTCATCCACTTGGAATCGGCACTGAATGCATCGGCCGCCATCGCATTGGCGGACAGTACAAGGGCTGCTGCTGCTGACAGTTGGCAGATCAGCCGGGTGTTGTTGTGTTGCTTTTTCATCCCTACATCCTCGTCTTTATTGTTATTAAACTGTTTTTATCTAACGCGGGTTACATTTTTTATCTAAAACAACAAGTTATAGACTCAACGACCTTTGAATTGGGCCACGTTGCCGGTGTGCCCGAGCGCAGGCGATGCGGCAGCAGTGCCCAGACGCTCGCCAGTGTTGGCGTCGAACAACAGGACCTTGGCCGGATCGAATTGCAGGGTCAGGGTCTCACCGACCTGGGGCGCCACGTCGGGTGCCAGGCGGCAGCAGACCTTGGTGTCGTTGAGTTGCACGAACACCAAGGTGTCCGGGCCGGTCGGTTCGGTGACCTGGACTTCGGCACGAATGCTCGACGCGCTGTCGCCCTCGCCGTTGGCCAACATGATTTGCTCCGGGCGCAGGCCCAGGATCACGTCGCGGTCTTCAAGGCCGGCATCCGACACATTGAGCGCCAACTCGCAGCGGGCCTGGCCGCTATCGAGCTGCGCCACCAGGCGACCGTCCTTGCGCTGCAAGCGCAGCGGTACGAAGTTCATCGGCGGCGAACCGATAAAGCTCGCGACGAACTGGTTGGCCGGGTCGTTATAGATCTCTTTCGGCGTACCGAACTGCTGGATGATGCCGTCCTTCATCACCGCCACTTTGTCGCCCAGGGTCATCGCTTCGATCTGGTCGTGGGTCACGTAGACCGTGGTGGTTTTCAGGCGCTGGTGCATCAGTTTCATTTCGGTGCGCATCTCGACCCGCAGCTTGGCGTCGAGGTTGGACAGCGGTTCGTCGAACAGGTAGATCTTCGGACGACGCGCCAGGGCACGGCCCATGGCCACGCGCTGTTGCTGGCCACCGGACAACTGGCCCGGCTTGCGATTGAGCAGGTGTTCGATCTGCAGCAGCTTGGCCACGCGCGCCACTTCGGCGTCGATATCGGCCTGGGGCATCTTGCGGATTTTCAAGCCGAACTCGATGTTCTCGCGCACGCTCATGGTGGGATACAGCGCGTAGGACTGGAACACCATGGCGATGTCACGGTCCTTGGGGCTCATGCCGCTGACGTCCTGATCGCCGATCATGATCGCGCCGCCGGTGATGGTCTCAAGCCCGGCGATGCAGTTCATCAGCGTGGATTTACCGCAACCCGAAGGGCCGACCAGAATCAGGAACTCACCTTCCTTGATCGACAGTTCGATGTTCTTCAAGGTGTCGGGCAAGCCGGCGCCATAGGTCTTGTTTACATTGCGAAGTTCAAGCGTAGCCATGATTACCCCTTGACCGCGCCAGCCGTGAGGCCGCGCACGAAATACTTGCCTGCGATCACATAGACCAGCAGGGTCGGCAGCCCGGCGATCATCGCCGCCGCCATATCCACGTTATATTCCTTGGCCCCGGTGCTGGTGTTGACCAGGTTGTTCAGCGCCACCGTGATGGGCTGGGAGTCGCCGCTGGAGAACACCACACCGAACAGGAAGTCGTTCCAGATCTGGGTGAACTGCCAGATCAGGCAGACCATGATGATAGGCGTCGACATCGGCAGAATGATCTGACGGAAGATGGTGAAGAAACCTGCACCGTCCAGTCGTGCGGCCTTGATCAGCGCGTCAGGAATGCTCACGTAGTAGTTACGGAAAAACAGTGTAGTAAACGCCAGTCCGTAGACCACGTGCACAAACACCAGGCCGGTGGTGGTGCTGGCCAGACCCATCTTGCCGAGGGTGAACGACGCGGGCAGCAGTACGGTCTGGAACGGCAGGAAGCAACCGAACAGCAGCAAGCCGAAGAACAGCTGCGAGCCTTTGAAGCGCCAGAACGACAGCACATAGCCGTTCAGTGCGCCAATGGCGGTGGAAATCAGTACGGCCGGAACGGTGATCTTGATCGAGTTCCAGAAGTAGCCGTCCACGGTGGCCCAGGCCTTGACCCAGCCGATACCGCTGACCACGGTCGGCCAGCTCAGCAGGTTGCCGGTGCTGATATCTTCCGGGGTCTTGAAGCTGGTCAGCAGCATCACTACCAGCGGCACCAGGTACAGCAGCACCGCGAGGATCAGCACCGCATAGATCGCGATGCGGCTCAGGCTGATGGCAGGTTTGGAAGCGAGACTAGTCATGACGCTTGGTCCTCAGCTCGGAATACAGGTAAGGCACGATGATCGCGAGGATCGCGCCGAGCATCAGGATTGCACTGGCCGAGCCCATGCCCATCTGGCCACGACTGAAGGTGAACGAGTACATGAACATGGCGGGCAGGTCGGACGAGTAGCCCGGACCACCGGCCGTCATGGCGGCGACCAGGTCGAAGCTCTTGATCGCAATGTGCGCCAGGATCATCACTGCACTGAAGAACACCGGGCGCAGGCTGGGCAGCACCACGCTCCAGTAGATGCGCGGCAGGCTGGCGCCGTCGATCTGCGCGGCACGGATGATCGATTGATCAACACCACGCAGGCCCGCCAGGAACATCGCCATGATGAAGCCGGAGGCTTGCCACACGGCGGCAATCACCAGGCAGTAAACGACGCGATCAGGGTCGATCAGCCAGTCGAGACGGAAGCCTTCCCAGCCCCAGTCACGCAGGAGTTTGTCCAGGCCCATGCCCGGGTTGAGCAGCCATTTCCAGGCCGTACCGGTGACGATCATCGAAAGCGCCATCGGGTACAGGTAAATGGTGCGGATAAAGCCTTCACGACGGATCTTCTGGTCGAGGAAAATCGCCAGTGTCACGCCGATCACCAAGGTGATACCGATAAACATCCCGCCGAAAACCGCCAGGTTCTTGCTCGCCACCCACCAGCGGTCGTTGTCGAACAAGCGCGCGTATTGCGCAAGGCCGGCCCAGGTGTAGTTAGGCAGGAACGTGGAGGTGGTGAACGACAGCACGAACGTCCACAGGATGTAGCCGTAGAAGCCCACCAGAACGATGAACATGCTGGGCGCCAGCACCAGTTTGGGGAGCCAGCGCTGCAGTGCATCGAACGGCGAGGCCTTGCTGAACACAGCAACAGAACTCATGGGAAAATCCAGTACAGGGAAAAAGGACTACAAGAGCATGCCTTGTGAGGAGTCAGGGGGTTTCCCCTCACAAGGACCAGCCGTGCTAACCGTTACTTCGCAGACTTGATCGCAGCGCCAAGTTTCTTGGCGGTGTCGGCCGGGTCGGCTTTCGGGTCGTTGATGTAGTTGGTCACGACATCAAAGAACGCACCTTGCACGGCCAGGGTGGTGGCCATGTTGTGCGCCATGCTTGGCTGCAGGCCGCCGGTCTGGGCGTCAGCCAGGAAGTCCTTGGCGGCAGTCTGAGCGCAGGAGTCGAAGCCAAGCTTGTCCATTTCATGGAGCATGTCGTTGCGCACAGGGATCGAGCCCTTGTTGATGCTGAACACTTTCTGGAAGTTTTCACCCAGCACCACTTTGGCGATGTCCTGCTGACTGGCCTGAGTGCCCTTGTCTTTGACCTTGAACACCGCCAGGGAGTCGATGTTGTAAGTAAAGGCTTTGTCGGTGCCCGGGAAGGCTACGCACTCATAGTCTTTGCCGGCGACTTTCTTGGCGGCAGTCCATTCGGACTTGGCCCAGTCACCCATGATCTGCATGCCGGCCTTGCCGTTGATGACCTTGCCCGCTTCTAGGTTCCAGTCCTGGCCTTTACCGTCGACGTCCATGTAGGTCGCGACTTTCTTCAGTTCAGTCAGGGCCTTGACCATTTCCGGGCCGGTCAGCGCGGCGTTGTCCAGGTCAACCAGGGCTTTCTTGTAGCCATCAGCCCCCATCACAGACAACACCACCGCTTCGAATACGGTGCTGTCCTGCCAAGGCTGGCCACCGTGGGCGAGCGCAATGAAGCCCGCGGCCTTGAGCTTGTCACCGGCAGCGTAGAATTCTTCGAGGGTGGTCGGGTTCTTGGTGATACCGGCTTTCTTGAAGACTTCCGGGTTGATCCACAGCCAGTTCACGCGGTGGATGTTGACCGGCACGGCAACGTAGTTGCCCTCGTACTTCACGGTATCGGAGACTTTCTTGTCGAGCAGGGAATCCCACTTTTCTTCTTTGGCGACGTCTTTGAGCACGTCAGTGTCGAGCAGGCCGGTGGATGCCCATTCCTGGATGTCCGGACCTTTGATCTGAGCAACGCCTGGTGGGTTGCCGGCGACCGCACGGCTTTTCAGCACGGTCATGGCAGTGGCGCCACCGCCACCTGCAACAGCGCCGTCCTTCCAGGTGAAGCCGTCTTTCTCAACTTGGGCCTTCAGGACATCTACGGCCGCTTTTTCACCGCCGGAGGTCCACCAATGCACAACTTCAACCGTGCCTTTCGAGTCGGCGGCAAATGCACTGAGGGGAAACAACGAGGCAATGGAAATAGCGACGGCGAGGCGATTAATCGCGTTCATCTGAGTACCTTTTCTTGTTGTTATGCATGCAAGTCTAGAGCTTGCGCTGCACGGAGTTTAAACAGGGATGTTCAGGGCGCAGGTAACAAAGGGACGCACAAATGTCACCAGCTTGTGACATACAGGCCCCGACCTAAAGCACTGGTCATACTGGGTGACAAAGGGAGTGCGGGCAGCACCACCGCTTGCCAGGCATGGTACAGGTCCGGCTTGCCACCCCAAATGTTGCTGCTGGGTTGGTTGTGCGGGTCGAGTTCGTGGTGCCAGCTGCCGTGGGTCCTGTCGATAAAGTGGGTCTCGCAGAACTCCCAGAAGCGTCGGTACCACATCTCGTAATGCGCATCAGCGGTACGCTTGAGCAGTGCCTGGGCAGCGGCACTGGCTTCGGCGTGGGTCCAATGCAAGCGTTCGCGTACCACCGGGCGCTGGTTCCAATCCAGGGTGTAGACGATACCGGGGGCGCCATCCACGGCCCAGGCGTGCTCGCAGGCGCTGGCGAACAGGCCTTGAGCATCGCTCACCAGCCAGTCCGGCGTGACCAGCCCGGCTTGCAGACGCGCAGCCTCCAGGTGCAGCACCAGCCGCGCCCACTCAAAACCGTGACCGGGGGTGATACCGTAAGGGCGAAAGCCGTCGGCCGGGTTGTCTTCGTTGTAACCGGGCAGCGGTTGCCAACGAGTGTCGAAATGCTCGATCACCATGAACCGATTAGCCGCCGCGTGGGTGTGGATAACCCGCTCGACGATACGCAGCGCCCGGTCCAACCAGCGTCGATCACCGGTGACATCGGCCAGGGCCAGGAATGCTTCGGTGGCGTGCATGTTGCTGTTGGCACCGCGATAGGCTTCGACACCCGTCCAGTCCCGGGCAAAGGATTCGAGCATCACGCCCTCCTCCTCGCTCCAGAAGAACTGGTCGATGACATGGATGGCGTCGTTCAACAGGTCCTGTGCACCTGGCGCGCCGGCCACCACCGCCGAGCTGGCGGCCAGGGCGACGAAGGCATGCAAATAAGCCGCTTTACCGTGGTTGCCATCGCGGGCATTGGGGGTGGCGAACCAGCCGGCGTGCTCACTGTCGCGCAGTGGCCCTCTGAGCGCCGCGACGCCGTGGGCGACCAGGTCGGCGTAACCCGGCAGCCCCATGACCTGGGCCATGGCGAAACTATGGGTCATGCGCGCGGTGTTCATGGTTTCGGCGTAGGCATCGGCCGGCAGTTGGCCTTTGTCATCGAGATTGCCGAAGCCGTCAGGCAGTCGAGAGGCTTTGGCAAATGCCAACAGGCGCTGTCCTTCGCCGGCAAGCCAGGCGTGATGGGCAGGTGCATTCAGCCAACTGCTGGCAGGCAGTGGTTGGGTGGTCATGGGTGGCCCTTGTTTTTTTTATGGGATGACCGAGTCTAAACAAGGGCGAAAGAGGGGCAAGTAACGAAACTGATGGTAAATGTCACCAAGCGGTGACATTTACCGACAAGCTTTACTGACCGAGCGGCGTAGCGGCCGCTGGCGCATTGAGACGTTGATTCAAGTTCTGCACCTGGCTCTGCAAGGTGGTGATGTTGCGCGTGGTCTGGATGCGGAACACGTCGAACTCTTTATTGGTGGGTGCGTCGCTGTTGGCGGGCTGGTTTTCCTGTGCGCTCTTGAGTACCAGCAGGTCCTGCTCGAGGCGGGCGATGGCCGCGCTCGGATTGCCCTGTTTCTTCAAGGCCGCCACGTCGTTCGCCAGCTCCTTGGTCTCACCCTGCGCCGCCTTGAGGCTGGCGACGGCATCGGTCAACGCCTGGACCTGGCCCTGCAGCTTGGCATTGGCATTCGCAAGCTCCGTGGCATTGGTGGTCATTTGCGCCAGGCGCTGGTCCAGTTCGCTCGCCTGACCGGCCACGCCCACTTGTTGCTTGCCCTGCTCCAGCAATTGGGTTTCCAGCTGCTTGATCTGCAACTTCAGCGCTTCGCTGCCGTTGTTGACGTTGGCCTCACTGGCCACGACCTTGCCGGAAATATCCTGCAGGCGCCCCGCCGCTTCCTCGCTGATGCGCGCGAAACTCTCCTGGGTGGCGACCAACTGCTGGCCCATCAGGGAAATCTGCTGGAAGCTCCACCAGGCCAGGCCGGCAAAGGCGATCAGCAGCGCGCCGACCAAGGCCCACAACGGGCCGGTGCTGGCTCTTTTGACATTGACCACCTTGGTGTTGCGCGAGCGCACGGAGGTGGCGGGAGTCGGCACGAAATCATCGTCATCCCCTTGATCGGCCCGCAGGGTGGGAACGTTGTCGAATTCGTCGTTGGCATCGTTACGCATGAATCTACCTTGAATCAATGAGATGGCTAGCTGGAAGGCCGAGCGCCGGGATTATAAACCGCGTTCCCCGCGCACTGGTCGACCCGGAACCACGAGTTCGGTTCCCGATGTGTCGCTGCTGGTGAAACTACTTGAGGCCGGGGTCCTGGGCCTTCCACCAAGAGCAGAACTCGTCGAGCGCGGTCCACAGGCTGACCTTGGGCTCGTAGTCCAGATAATGCCTCGCCTGACTGATGTCGAGGGTGAAATCTTTGTTCATCACCTGCATGCCCAGGCGTGACAGCGCCGGCTCCGGACGACCCGGCCACATCGCGCAAAACGCTTCGTTCAACGCCGCCACGCTGTAGGACAAGCCGTAAGACCGATAACGGGTGACCTGCGGCAGGTCCATCTGGCGCATCACGTAGTTCACCACATCCCACACCGGCACCGGCGTGCCGTTGCTGATGTTGTAGGCCCGGCCCAACGCCGAACCTGGGGCCAGCAAGCTGCTGAGGAGGGCTTCGTTGAGGTTGTGCACACTGGTGAAATCGACCTTGTTCAGCCCGTCGCCGACAATGGCCAGGCGATTCTTGCGCTGCATCTTCAGCAAACGCGGGAAGATGCTCATATCGCCGGCGCCGGTCACAAATCGAGGGCGCAAAGCCAGCACTTCCAGGCCGAACTCCTGGGCGCCGAAGACTTTCTGTTCCGCCAGGTATTTGGTGGCGGCATAGGGGTGCTTGAAACGCTTGGGCACCTGTTCTTCGGTCAACCCCAGATGATCGCGCCCGTCAAAGTAGATCGACGGTGACGACAAGTGCACCAGGCGCCCGACCCGTTGCTTGAGGCAGGCTTCAACGACATTTTCGGTGACCAGCACATTACCCTGATGAAAATCCTGGTACTTGCCCCACAGCCCGACAGCGCCGGCGCAGTGCACCACGGCTTCGACGTCGCGGCACAGCTCGCGCACCAGGTCGGCATCATTCAAATCACCCTGGATAAACTCGGCACCGCGCCTGACAAGGTGCTCGACCCCCTCGGCACGTCGCCCGTTGACCCGCACGTCCAGGCCCTGCTCCAGGGCGAAACGCGCAAAACGCCCGCCGATGAAGCCGCTTGCGCCGGTGACCAGAATTTTCATGAAGCCTCCTACGGATGCAGCTGCCAGCGTCAAGCCTCAAGCTACAAGTTAAAAACGATCCGCAAGCTTTTCTTGCAGCTTGCAGCTTGACGCTTGTTACTGCTGATAGGGCACCAACCATTGGCCACAGGCCTGGGCCAGATGGTCGGTCAACAGCCCCAACAACTGCCCGCCACTGCGCCAATGATGCCAGTACAGCGGCACATCGATGGGCTTATCTGGCAACAACTCGACCAATACGCCTTTCTCCAATTGATCACGCACCTGCAATTCGGGCACCAGGCCCCAGCCCAGGCCGGCCTCTGTCAGGCGAATAAAACCTTCGGACGAGGGGCACAAATGGTGCTCAAAACCACCGTCCACACCGAGGGATGCCAGGTATCGGTGTTGCAGGAAATCATCCGGACCGAACACCAAAGCCGGCGTACGCGCCAGTTGTTCGGCCCGCACGCCCTCGGGAAAGTGCCTGGCAATAAAGGCCGGGCTGGCCAGCGCGCGATAACGCATGGCGCCGAGCAACAGGCTGCGCGCTCCCGCCACAGGGCGTTCGCTGGCGCAGATACAGGCCGCCACTTCGCCGGCCCGCATGCGCTTGAGGCCCACGGTCTGGTCCTCCACCACCAAGTCCAGCAACAAATGCTGCTCGGCGCAAAAATCGCTGACCGCCTGCGCCCACCATGTGGCGAGGCTGTCGGCATTCAGGGCGATGCGCAGCCGCTCAGGCATACCTTCCTCGTCCAGTGCGGGCACCTGGCTTTGCAGGTCACGCTCCAGCAACCGCACTTGTTGGACGTGGTTGAGCAGCCGCCGGCCGATATCCGTAGGCGTCGGCGGCGTAGCCCGCACCAGCACCGGTTGGCCGATGCGCGCCTCGAGCAACTTGATACGCTGGGAAATCGCCGACTGCGACAACCCCAACACCTGCGCACCGCGCTCAAAGCCCGCCTGTTCCACCACCGCCGCCAGGGCGGAGAGCAATTTATAGTCGAACATCAGTTTCTCTAATGAGCGATCAGCAATATTGGTTTTTCTTATACAGCCTACCCGATGAAAATGACCAGCATTGCTTCGTCGTATTTCACCTCTTCACGTTCGAAAGGAACCTTCACATGGCTGGCGAAACCGCCCTGGCAACCCTGCTGCGCAGCATGAGCCCGCAGTTGCATGAGGGTGACTACGTGTTCTGCACCCTGCCCGACCGACGTATTCCCGAAGGCTGCGAGATCATCGGCAGCTTTCGCGAGCAGGAAGGCCTGACCCTGATCCTCGAGCGCCAACAAGCGCAACAAGCCGGCTTGGCTTTCGAGTATGTCGCGGCCTGGATCACCTTGAACGTGCATTCGGCCCTGGAAGCCGTGGGCCTGACCGCCGCTTTCGCCGGCGCGCTGGGCAAGGCCGGCATCAGTTGCAACGTGATCGCCGGCTACTACCACGACCACCTGTTTGTCGGCCGCGCCGACGCCGAGCGCGCGCTGCGGGTTTTACGGCAATTGGCATCGGACGCGGAGTAAACCTTATGTGGCAAAGTTATGTGAACGGACTGCTGGTGGCGCTTGGCCTGATCATGGCGATCGGCACGCAGAACGCCTTTGTATTGGCGCAAAGCCTGCGCCGTGAGCATCACCTGCCGGTGGCGGCCCTGTGCATTGTGTGCGATGCCATCTTGGTGGCCGCCGGGGTGTTCGGCCTGGCCACGGTGCTGGCCCAGAACCCGCTGCTGCTGGCGATTGCCCGCTGGGGCGGCGCGGCGTTCCTGTTGTGGTATGGCACCTCGGCGCTACGTCGGGCGTTTTCAAAGCAAAGCCTGGAACACGGCGACGCCTTCAAGGCGCGTTCACTGCGCGCTGTCTTGCTCAGTGCCTTGGCGGTGACGCTGCTCAACCCCCATGTGTATCTGGACACCGTGCTGTTGATAGGCTCCCTGGGCGCTCAGCAAACCGAACCGGGCGCCTATGTGGCCGGTGCGGCCAGCGCCTCGTTCCTGTGGTTCGCCACCCTGGCGCTGGGCGCGGCGTGGCTGGCGCCCTGGTTGGCACGCCCGGCAACCTGGCGCCTGCTGGATCTTTTGGTCGCGGTGATGATGTTCAGCGTGGCCTATCAATTGATCAGCGCCTGACGAATATTCCAAAACGCTCTGGAACCTCTATCCCACACAGTTGTTGCGTGGTTTTGCCACACCCCCGGTGCTATGATCCGGACCCTGCGCCGCAAAGAGTTCAAACTCCCCGGCGCTTGTTTGGCCGCCCGTGATCGGCCTTGCGCTCACCGCAACTGACCTGATTAGGAGAATCATCATGGCTTTCGAATTGCCGCCGCTGCCGTACGCACACGATGCCCTGCAGCCGCACATTTCCAAGGAAACCTTGGAATACCACCACGACAAGCACCACAACACCTATGTCGTGAACCTGAACAACCTGGTGCCTGGCACCGAGTTCGAAGGCAAGACCCTGGAAGAGATCGTCAAATCCTCTTCGGGCGGCATCTTCAACAACGCCGCTCAGGTCTGGAACCACACCTTCTACTGGAACTGCCTGGCGCCAAACGCCGGCGGCCAACCGACCGGCGCCCTGGCTGAAGCCATCAACGCTGCGTTCGGTTCGTTCGACAAGTTCAAGGAAGAGTTCACCAAGACTTCCGTCGGCACCTTCGGTTCCGGTTGGGGCTGGCTGGTGAAAAAGGCTGACGGTTCCCTGGCCCTGGCCAGCACCATCGGCGCCGGCAACCCGCTGACCAGCGGCGACACCCCGCTGCTGACCTGCGACGTGTGGGAACACGCTTACTACATTGACTACCGCAACGTGCGTCCAAAGTATGTGGAAGCGTTCTGGAACCTGGTCAACTGGAAGTTCGTGGCTGAGCAGTTCGAAGGCAAGACCTTTACTGCCTAAGCAACACTTGCAGTAGAAAAAGCCCGGCGAATGCCGGGCTTTTTCATGGGCGACGGAACTGAGCGAACCGGCAACGCCACCCAGGCATGCAGAGGAATTCGCCTCTCATACCTGTCGGAGAATTAACTATGTCCATTGGAGCACTCGCCGCGCTGCCCCTCATCGGCGACGTCGCCAAAGCCGCTGGAGATATCACCAGCGCCGTCACCCCGCTTGTCCAACCCTTCGCCGATGTACTGGCCAAGGCGCTGGGCAACGCGCTGGAGCCTCAAAACAAAAACCTGGATTTTTCGAGTCTTCAAGAAACGACAAAGCGTACGTTGACCTTCTGATACCGACTGCGCCCCTTGCAGGCGGATGCAAATCCGCCCTGCACCACCTGATGACCGACTTCAAACCTGCTTTGCCCCAATGTTCCTTTGACTGACACCCCGAGATTGCCAATACTCATGGCATATTGAGGCTACCCGCATGGAACAAGGAATGACCCTTTGAAGCTGGAACTCAAAAACAGCTTGTCGGTGAAGTTGCTACGGGTTGTGCTGTTGTCGGCATTGATCGTGGGCGTGGCGTTGAGCGTGGCGCAGATCGTTTTCGATGCCTACAAGACACACCAGGCCGTGGCGGGCGATGCCCAACGCATTCTCGACATGTTTCGCGACCCCTCGACCCAGGCCGTCTACAGCCTGGATCGCGAGATGGGTATGCAGGTCATCGAGGGTCTGTTTCAGGACGACGCCGTGCGCATGGCCTCCATTGGCCATCCCAACGAAACCATGCTCGCGGAAAAAAGCCGCGCCTTGCAGCAATCGCCCACCCGCTGGCTGACCGACCTGATTCTGGGCCAGGAACGCACCTTCACCACCGCATTGGTCGGCAAAGGCCCCTACAGCGAATATTACGGCGACCTGAGCATCACCCTGGACACGGCCACCTACGGCAAAGGTTTTATTGTCAGCTCGGTGATCATCTTTGTGTCCGGCGTACTGCGCGCCTTGGCAATGGGCCTGGTGCTGTACCTGGTGTATCACTGGCTGCTGACCAAACCGCTGTCGCGGATTATCGAACATCTGACATCAATCAACCCGGACCGGCCCAGCGAACACAAAATCCCCCAACTCAAGGGCCATGAGCGCAATGAGCTGGGGTTGTGGATCAACACGGCCAACCAGTTGCTCGAATCCATCGAGCGCAATACCCACCTGCGCCATGAGGCCGAATCCAGCCTGCTGCGCATGGCCCAGTACGACTTTCTCACCGGCCTGCCGAATCGGCAGAAGCTGCAGGAGCAGTTGGACAAGATCCTGATCGACGCCGGCCGCCGACAACGCCGTGTGGCAGTGCTGTGCGTCGGGCTGGACGACTTCAAGAGCGTCAACGAACAGTTTACCTACCAGGCCGGCGACAAATTGCTGCTGGCACTGGCCGACCGTCTGCGTGCCCACAGCGGCCGCCTCGGCGCCCTGGCCCGCCTGGGGGGCGACCAGTTCGCGCTGGTTCAGGCCGATATCGAGCAGCCTTACGAGGCCGCCGAGCTGGCACAAAGCATCCTGGATGACCTGGAGGAGGCATTCGCCCTCGACCAGGATCAGATCCGCCTGCGCGCTACCATCGGCATCACGCTGTTCCCGGAAGACGGCGACAGCACTGAGAAGCTGCTGCAAAAAGCCGAACAAACGATGACCCTGGCCAAGAGCCGCTCGCGTAACCGCTATCAGTTCTACATCGCCAGCGTCGACAGCGAAATGCGCCGCCGCCGCGAACTGGAAAAAGACCTGCGCGATGCCCTGAGCCGGGACCAATTCCACTTGGTGTACCAACCCCAGATCAGTTACCGCGACCACCGCGTGGTCGGCGTGGAAGCGCTGATCCGCTGGCAGCATCCGGAACACGGCCTGGTACCACCCGACCTGTTTATCCCCCTGGCGGAACAGAACGGTACGATTATTCCGATTGGCGAGTGGGTACTCGACCAGGCATGCCGACAGTTGCGCGAATGGCACGACCTGGGTTTCACCGAGCTGCGCATGGCGGTCAACCTGTCCACCGTGCAGTTGCACCACACCGAGTTGCCGCGGGTGGTCAATAACCTGATGCAGATCTACCGCTTGCCACCCCGTAGCCTGGAGCTGGAAGTCACCGAGACCGGCCTGATGGAAGACATCAGCACCGCCGCCCAGCACTTATTGAGCCTGCGACGCTCCGGCGCGCTGATCGCCATCGATGACTTCGGTACCGGCTATTCGTCGCTGAGCTACCTGAAAAGCCTGCCTCTGGACAAAATGAAGATCGACAAGAGCTTCGTCCAGGACCTGCTCGATGATGACGACGATGCCACCATCGTGCGCGCCATCATCCAGTTGGGCAAAAGCCTGGGCATGCAGGTGATTGCCGAGGGCGTTGAAACTGCCGAGCAAGAGGCCTACATCATCGCCGAGGGCTGCCATGAGGGGCAGGGTTACTACTACAGCAAACCCCTGCCGGCCCGTGAGTTGGCGGTGTACTTGAAACAATCCGAGCGCAATAACGCGGCGATTCTTTGACCGTGCAAAGCAATACCAAATATTTCCCGCGTATAACGCTTTACACAAAATGCAAATCTTTCGCATTATGTCGCAGTTTTGCGCGCCCTCGCGTGCCCCAACCCCAACCGAAGCAGGATGTTCGCCATGATTCGTATGCCCCTGGCCACCGCCAGTCTGCTGGCCCTTGCCATTTCTCTCGCCGGTTGCGGCGAAGGTAAAGACAAGGCGGCCGCGCCTCAAGCACCCGCAGCCGCCAGCAGCACCGCACCTGCGGCGGCTCCGGCTGGCCAGGTCGACGAGGCAGCCGCCAAGGCCGTGGTCGCGCATTACGCCGACATGGTGTTCGCGGTGTACAGCGACGCCGAATCCACCGCGAAAACCCTGCAGACCGCAATCGACACCTTCCTCGCCAACCCGAACGACGAAACCCTGAAAGCCGCCCGCGCCGCTTGGGTTGCCGCCCGTGTGCCGTACCTGCAGAGCGAAGTGTTCCGTTTCGGCAACACCATCATCGACGACTGGGAAGGCCAAGTGAACGCCTGGCCTCTCGATGAAGGACTGATCGACTACGTCGACAAATCCTACGAGCACGCCCTGGGCAACCCGGGCGCCAACGCCAACATCATCGCCAACACCCAGATCCAGGTGGGCGAAGACAAGGTCGACGTGAAGGACATCACCCCGGAAAAACTCGCCAGCCTCAATGAACTGGGGGGTTCCGAAGCCAACGTCGCCACCGGCTATCACGCGATCGAGTTCCTGCTCTGGGGCCAGGACCTCAACGGCACCGGCCCAGGCGCGGGCAACCGCCCGGCGTCGGACTACATGACCGGCGACGGCGCCACCGGCGGCCACAACGAGCGTCGTCGCACCTACCTGCGCGCCGTGACCCAATTGCTGGTCAGCGACCTGGAAGAAATGGTCGGCAACTGGAAGCCCAACGTCGAAGACAATTACCGCGCCACCCTGGAGTCGGAACCTGCCACCGACGGCCTGCGTAAAATGTTGTTCGGCATGGGCAGCCTGTCCCTGGGTGAGCTGGCCGGTGAGCGCATGAAAGTCTCCCTGGAAGCCAACTCGCCGGAAGACGAGCAGGATTGCTTCAGCGACAACACCCACAACTCGCACTTCTACGATGCCAAAGGCATCCGCAACGTCTACCTGGGCGAGTACACCCGCACCGACGGCACCCAAATGACCGGCGCCAGCCTGTCGTCGCTGGTGGCCAAGGTTGACCCGGCGGCCGACGCTGCGCTGAAGGCTGACCTGGCTGCCACTGAAGCGAAGATCCAAGTCATGGTCGATCACGCCAACAACGGTGAGCACTACGACCAACTGATCGCCGCCGGCAATGACAAAGGCAACCAGATCGTGCGTGACGCGATTGCCGCGCTGGTCAAGCAGACCGGCGCGATCGAAACCGCCGCCGGCAAGCTGGGCATCAGCGACCTGAACCCGGATAACGCGGATCACGAGTTCTGATCCGTGCCGCATTGAACAAGGCGACCTTCGGGTCGCCTTGTTCATACGCCCTATCTACCACCACAAATCCCTTGTGGGAGGGGGCTTGCTCCCGATGACGGTGGCTCAGTGAAAGATCTATCTGCTGACCCGCC
>NZ_JBNPJV010000022.1:0-66837 GCF_050312585.1 Pseudomonas sp. R19M | reverse complement strand
CGCATTTCTGCCTGAGAGAATGCGGCGTCTGGTTTTGGGGCGGCTTCGCCCCCCAGCGCGGGGCAAGCCCGCTCACTACGGGATCAGAAGAGTACTTTGGCCACGTCTGCGAAGCGCTTGGCAAAGTGCACCGTCATGCCTTCCTTCAAATACTCCGGCAGCTCTTCAAAGCTCCCGCGATTGGGCTCCGGCAAGATCAGCTCATGAATCTTCTGGCGCCTCGCCGCGATCACCTTCTCGCGCACCCCGCCAATCGGCAGCACGTGCCCGGTCAACGTCAGCTCGCCCGTCATGGCCACACCTTTTTTCGGCGGCTGGTTACGCGCCAGCGACAGCAGTGCACTGGCCATCGTCACGCCCGCACTGGGACCATCTTTCGGCGTGGCGCCTTCCGGTACGTGCAGGTGCACGAAGGCTTCGTCGAAGAACTTCGGGTCACCGCCAAACGACTTCAGGTTCGAACTGATGTAGCTGTAGGCGATTTCGGCGGACTCCTTCATCACTTCGCCCAGCTGCCCAGTGAGCTTGAAACCGCGATTGAGCGTGTGAATGCGCGTCGCCTCGATCGGCAGGGTCGCGCCGCCCATGCTGGTCCAGGCCAGCCCCGTAATCACGCCGGTGCCGGACAGCACTTGCTCGTTACGGAACACCGGCATACCCAAGGCACTTTCCAGGTCCTTGTTGCCGATCTTGATCACCGAGTCCGGCTCATCCAGCAGCTTGACCACCGCCTTGCGCACCAATTTGCCCAGTTGCTTCTCCAACTGGCGCACCCCGGCCTCTCGCGCATAACCGTCGATCAAGGCGCGCAGGGCGCCGTCGCTGATGGTCAGGCTGGTTTTCGCCACGCCGGCCTTTTCCAACTGCTTGGGCCACAGGTGGCGCTTAGCGATGGCGACTTTTTCTTCGGTGATATAGCCCGACAGGCGGATCACTTCCATCCGGTCCAGCAATGGGCCGGGGATCGAGTCCAAGGTGTTGGCGGTGCACACGAACAACACCTTGGACAGGTCCAGGCGCAGGTCCAGGTAGTGGTCGAGAAATTCGACGTTCTGTTCCGGGTCGAGGGTCTCCAGCAGCGCCGAAGCCGGATCGCCCTGGAAGCTCTGGCCCATCTTGTCGATCTCGTCGAGCATGATCACCGGGTTCATCACTTCCACATCTTTCAATGCCTGCACCAGCTTGCCCGGCAGGGCGCCGATGTAGGTACGGCGGTGGCCCTTGATCTCGGCCTCGTCGCGCATGCCGCCGACGCTGAAACGGTAGAACGGCCGACCCAGGGACTCGGCGATGGATTTACCCACGCTGGTCTTGCCCACGCCCGGCGGGCCCACCAGCAGCACGATGGAGCCGGCGACCTCGCCTTTATAGGCACCCACCGCGAGAAATTCGAGGATGCGGCTCTTGATGTCATCCAGGCCGGCGTGGTGCTTGTCCAGCACCTTGCGTGCATGTTTGAGGTCGAGCTTGTCCTCGCCATACACGCCCCACGGCACCGAGGTCGCCCAGTCCAGATAGTTGCGCGTGACCGCGTATTCGGGCGAGCCGGTTTCCAGGATCGACAGCTTGTTCATTTCTTCGCTGATGCGTTTCTGTGCCTGGGTCGGCAGCACTTTGCCCTCCAGGCGCTGCTCGAACTGCTCGACGTCCGCACTGCGGTCATCCTTGGTCAGGCCCAGCTCTTGCTGGATGACTTTGAGCTGTTCCTTGAGGAAGAACTCGCGCTGGTGCTCGCCGATCTTGCGGTTCACTTCGGCTGAAAGTTCTTTTTGCAGGCGCGCGACTTCTACCTCTTTGCGCAGCATCGGCAGCACTTTTTCCATGCGTTTGAGCATGGGGACGCAGTCCAGCACTTCCTGCAACTCATTACCGGTGGCCGAGGTCAGCGCGGCGGCGAAGTCGGTGAGCGGTGACGGGTCGTTGGGGCTGAAGCGGTTGAGGTAGTTTTTCAACTCTTCGCTGTACAGCGGGTTGAGCGGCAGCAGTTCCTTGATCGCATTGATCAGCGCCATGCCATAGGCCTTGACCTCGTCGGTCGGCTCGCTGGGCTGATGCGGGTATTCGACTTCCACCAGGTACGGTGGGCGGTGGTGCTTGAGCCAGGTCTTGATGCGCACACGGGTCAGGCCCTGGGCCACGAATTGCAGCTTGCCGTTCTCGCGGCTGGCGTGGTGCACCTTCACCAGGGTGCCGTACAGCGGCAGGCTGGAGGTATCGAAGTGACGGGGATCTTCGGGCGGTGTGTCCATGAAGAACAGGGCCAGGGAATGGTGGTCGGATTTGCTCACCAGCTCCAGGGTTTCGGCCCACGGCTCTTCATTGACGATCACCGGCAACACTTGCGCCGGGAAGAACGGGCGGTTGTGGATCGGAATGATGTAGACCTTGTCCGGCAGGTTCTGCCCAGGCAGGGCCAGGCCGGTGTTGGAAGACGGCGTTTCTGCGTTTTCGGGGTCGGCGTAGTCGTTGATATCGTAATCAGGGAATGCTTGCTGGTCGCTCATGGGGCACCTGCATCAGTAAGTATGCAGGTTAGATGGGGCGGGACCGTGGTGGTTTCAATGGCCGCGAGCACTTAGCAACAAATTGCATGAAATTCCTGCGGTGACTCGGCCGATGGCGTCAGCTGATTTTGTGCAGGTAAGCGGGCAATGGCTGCTCGGGCAGCACCGACAACACTTTCAAACGCTGCAACATCCGCTGGCGTGCGCGTTGCAGATGTTCACGCAGGTTCAGTGCCGCCGCATCAAACGCACCGTGCAGCAGCAATTCCAGAATCAACCGGTGTTCGGCCAACATCGCAGGGTCGGCACCAATGCCCAGTAAACGGTAAAAAATCCGACTGATGATCATCGGGCTCTGGCCCTGGCGGATCAGCGCGGCAATCTTGCGGTTTTGCAGGCCGGCCAGGCAGTGCTGGTGCAAGTCCTCTTCGATCTGTTCGATGGCTTCCAGGCTGCAGTGGGGGTTGTCCTGGGCGTCCAGCACGCGCTGCAGCATCGTTTCAAGCCGCTCGCGATCGAGGTGAGGGGCGCTCTGGCGCAGGGCTTCGGGCTCCAGGCAGGCGCGCAGTTCGTAGTCTTCGGTGACTTCGCGTGCGGTCAAAGGCCCCGCCAGCCATTGCGAGTAGGGCTCCTTCTCGACCAAACCACGGTCGCGCAGGCGCATCAGCGCTTCACGCACCACGGCTCGGCTGACGCCGTAGTGGTCGGCGGCGGCTTGTTCGTCCAGGCGGTAATGGCCGAAGGCGATGCACGTGGAGAGCGCCGCACCGATTTCCTCGACGATGCGCTCGCCCAGTGGCCGCGTGTCCACCAGCTCCACTTCGCCATTGAGCCCCAGGTGCGCATGGCTCAAGGGCAGGCGCAGGGGCTCCATGGCCAGGCCTTCGGGGTTGATCAGGTAGCCGCGACCGTTGAAGCGGCAGATCAAGCCTTCGGCGTGCAGCAGGTCCAGCGCCTTGCGCACCGGTACGCGACTGGTGCCGAACAACTCGGCCAGTGGCGCTTCCAGCAGGACCAGCCCATGGCGGGCGGTACCGCTGACGATCGCGTCGCGCAACACTTGATGAATCATCGCGTAGCGGGAGGCCGAGGCGGACACTGCTTTCATCGCGTTCTCTGGTCAGGTAGGACGGTGGCCGGGGATTCTCTCACAGTTGCGGCTGTCACTCTGTACCCCGACAAAGGCACTTTTCTGGGGCCGTTACGCCGGGAATGTTACTTTTCTGCACCAAAATGTACTTATTGATAAAAGATACATTATTAAGGTGGCGGGTTGCCCAACGGTATCATTTGAGTTTTTTATCGGATGCCAGCCCCTCTATCCCGTAGTTATTAGAGATAAACCAGACTGGCATACACAAGTCACCCGTTAAGACTGGCACGGAATCTGCCTTTGTAAAATGTACATTTTATTAATAAGTACGTTTTATAGAGAGTCGTCACTATGTCAGACGCCACTTCAATGGCTGAGGCTTTCGCCAGCGGCCGCAGCGATCCGGTAGAGGTGCTCGAACAGGTGCTGGTCCATGCGAGCATGGCCCCCAGCGTGTTTATCGGCCTGAGCGCCGAACGTGCCCGCCGCGAGGCCGAAGCGGCCGCTGCTCGCTGGCGCGCCGGCCAACCCTTGAGCGTATTCGATGGCGTGCCCCTGGCCTGGAAGGATCTGTTCGATGTGGCCGGTAGCGTCACCACCGCCGGTGCCGCCTACCGTCGTACGGCACCGGCCGCCTTGCTCGATGCCCCGAGCGTGGGGCTGCTGTGCCGTGCCGGGATGGTCAGCGTGGGCAAGACCAACCTCAGCGAGCTGGCCTATTCCGGCCTGGGCCTGAACCCGCATTTCGGCACGCCGTACAATCCCCATGGCACCGACCGGCCGCGCATTCCTGGCGGCTCGTCTTCAGGTTCGGCGGTGGCCGTCGCCGCCGGGATCGTGCCGATCGCCATGGGCACCGACACCGCAGGGTCGATCCGCATTCCCGCGGCCTTCAATGGGGTGGTGGGTTACCGCGCCAGCAGCCGTCGCTACAGCCGCGACGGTGTGTTCCCGCTGGCCCGCACCCTCGACAGCCTCGGCCCGTTGACCCGCAGCGTGCGCGACGCGCTTGCCATCGATGACCTGCTCAACGGGCGTACGCAGTTGCACACTCCGCGCAGCCTCAAGGGCCAGCGTTTTGTACTGGAGCAGGGCGCACTGGACGGCATTGAGCCCGCCGTGCGCAATAACCTGCTGCGTGCGACGGATCAATTGAAAACCGCCGGGGCGCTGATCTGCGTGCGCCCGTGCATCGCGTTCCAGGCCACGCTGGACCTGATCCGGGACCACGGCTGGCTCGGCTCATTCGAAGCGTTCGCCCTGCATCAAGCCTTGCTCGACAGCGCCGATGCCGAGCAACTCGACCCCCGCGTACGCCGCCGCCTCGAAGCTGCGCGCGCGTTGCCGGCCAGCCAGTTGATCCACCTGCTCGATGCGCGTCGGCAATTGCAGCAACAGCTGAGCGACGACCTCGACGGCGCCATCCTGATCACGCCCACCGTTGCCCATGTGGCCCCCGCGCTGGCGCCGCTGGAGGCCGACGACGCGCTGTTCGTGCAGACCAACCTCGCCACCCTGCGCCTGACCATGCCCGGCAGCTTGCTGGATATGCCCGGCGTCACCCTGCCCAGCGGTCGCGACGCCCAGGGCTTGCCCACCGGGCTGCTGCTCAGCGCGCCGATGGGCGAAGACGCACGCTTGTTGCGGGCCGCGTTGTCCGTCGAATCCGTACTGACTATTTAAGGAGACACACCATGGCTAAAGACATCCTTTGTGCATTTGGCGTCGACGTTGACGCCGTCGCCGGCTGGCTCGGTTCCTATGGCGGCGAAGATTCGCCGGATGACATCTCCCGTGGCCTGTTCGCGGGAGAGGTCGGTGCGCCGCGCCTGCTCAAATTGTTCGAGCGCTACGGTTTGCGCACCACCTGGTTTATCCCCGGTCACTCGATGGAAACCTTTCCCGAGCAGATGAAGGCCGTGGCCGACGCCGGCCATGAAATCGGCGTGCACGGCTACAGCCATGAAAACCCCATCGCGATGACCGCCGAGCAGGAAGAAATCGTCCTGGACAAGTCCATCGAACTGATCACCCAAGTCACCGGCAAACGCCCCACCGGCTACGTTGCACCCTGGTGGGAGTTCAGCAAGGTCACCAACGAGTTGCTGTTGAAAAAAGGCATCAAGTACGACCACAGCCTGATGCACAACGACTTCCACCCTTACTACGTGCGCAAGGGCGACAGCTGGACCAAGATCGACTACAGCCAGCACCCCGACACCTGGATGAAACCCCTGGTGCGCGGCGAAGAAACCGATCTGGTGGAGATCCCGGCCAACTGGTACCTCGACGACCTGCCGCCGATGATGTTCATCAAGAAATCCCCCAACAGCCACGGCTTCGTCAACCCGCGCCACCTGGAAGAAATGTGGCGCGACCAGTTCGACTGGGTCTACCGCGAACACGAACACGCCGTGTTCACCATGACCATCCACCCCGACGTGTCCGGTCGCCCGCAAGTGTTGTTGATGCTTGAGCGTTTGATCGAGCACATCCAGAGCCATGCCGGCGTGCGCTTCGTCACCTTCGACGAAATCGCCGACGACTTTATCCGCCGCCAACCGCGTACCTGACCCTACAGGATGCGTTCGACCCCCCACTTTGCGAGGCGCGATTCATGTCCATCTACAACAAGCTTGACCTGACTGGCTGGAAACCCCGGCAACTGACGTCCCAGGAAGTGCGCTTCGCGACCTGGATCGCGTTTTTCGCCTGGGTGTTTGCGGTGTACGACTTCATTCTGTTTGGCACCTTGCTGCCGGAGATCGGCCGGCATTTCGGCTGGAATGAAGTGGAGCAAGCACAGATTGCGACTTGGGTGGCGGTGGGCACGGCGGTCGTCGCCTTTGCCATCGGCCCTGTCGTCGATAAATTGGGGCGGCGCAAAGGCATCATTTTCACCGTGGCCGGGTCTGCGCTGTGTTCGGCGTTGACAGCCATCGGCGGGGCTTGGGGCAAGTCGCCATTGATTTTGATCCGTTCGTTGGGCGGGCTGGGCTATGCCGAGGAAACCGTCAACGCCACTTACCTGAGTGAGCTGTACGGCGCCTCGCAAGATCCGCGGCTGACCAAGCGCCGTGGCTTCATCTACAGCCTGGTACAAGGCGGCTGGCCGGTGGGCGCGTTGATCGCCGCCGGGTTGACTGCGTTGTTGCTGCCGGTCATTGGTTGGCAGGGCTGTTTCATCTTCGCCGCGATCCCGGCCGTCGTGATCGCGATCCTGGCGCGCAAGCTCAAGGAAAGCCCGCAATTCCAGATCCACCAACGCATCAGCGAACTGCGTAAAAACGGCGCAGTGAGCGAAGCGCAGAACGTCGCCGTGACCTACGGCGTGGATTACGACGAACACAGCAACGCCGGCCTCAAGGCGGCGTTCCGTGGCCCGGCGCGGCGCGCCACCTTGGTGATCGGCGCCGCGCTGTTGCTCAACTGGGCGGCGATCCAGGTGTTCAGCGTGCTCGGCACGTCGGTGATCGTCAGCGTGCACCACATCTCGTTTGAGAACTCGCTGATCATCCTGGTGCTGTCCAACCTGGTGGGTTACTGCGGTTACCTCAGCCACGGCTGGATGGGCGACAAGATCGGCCGTCGCAATGTCATCGGCCTGGGCTGGATGCTCGGTGGGCTGTCGTTTGCCGGGATGCTGTTCGGGCCGAGCAACATGCCGATGGTAGTGGGGCTGTACAGCCTGGGGCTGTTCTTCCTGATCGGGCCTTACTCGGCGGCGCTGTTCTTTATCAGCGAGAGCTTTCCCACCAGCATCCGCGCCACCGGCGGCGCGATCATCCATGCGATGGGGCCGATTGGCGCGGTGGTCGCCGGGTTTGGCGCGACCCAGGTGTTGTCCGCCGGCAGTGACTGGCAAACCGCCGCGCTGTGGTTCGGCGCACTGCCGTGCTTTTTGTCCGGTGCCCTGATGTTTGCCGCGCGCCATGTGCGCCCGGAAACCGTTCAATAAGGAGTGTGCGATGAAGCGTAAAGTTGCCTTGGTCACCGGTGCCGCCAGCGGCATCGGCCAAGCCCTCGCCGTGGCCTATGCGCGCAGCGGCGTCGCGGTGGCGGGCGGGTATTACCCGGCTGATCCACATGACCCGCAGACCACGGTTCGCTTGGTGGAAGCGGCGGGCGGCGAGTGCGTGATGTGGCCGCTCGATGTAGGTGATAGCGCCTCGGTGGACGCGCTCGCGGCGCAGGCCGTGGAGCATTTCGGGCGGTTGGATTACGCCGTGGCCAATGCCGGCTTGCTGCGCCGTGCGCCGCTGTTGGAGATGACCGATGAGTTGTGGAACGAGATGCTCAATGTCGACCTGACCGGCGTGATGCGTACCTTTCGTGCGGCGGCCCGGTATATGGGCGAGGGCGGCGCACTGGTGGCGATTTCATCGATTGCCGGCGGCGTGTATGGCTGGCAGGAGCACAGTCACTATGCAGCGGCGAAGGCGGGCGTACCGGGATTGTGCCGTTCGCTGGCGGTGGAGTTGGCGGCCAGGGGGATTCGTTGCAATGCGGTAATTCCCGGGTTGATCGAGACGCCGCAGTCGCTGGATGCGCAGAACTCCCTTGGCCCGCAGGGCCTGGCAAAAGCTGCGCGGGCAATCCCGCTGGGTCGGGTCGGGCGGGCCGATGAAGTGGCGGCGCTGGTGCAATTCCTGACCAGTGATGCGTCGAGCTACCTGACCGGGCAAAGCATCATTATCGACGGCGGCCTGACCGTGCGCTGGCCCGATTGACAGCTGTCCACATGGGATCTGTGTTTGCTTCAGGAGATTTGACATGCCTCAACTGACCAACCGCCGCGCCGTGATCACCGGCGCCGGCAGCGGTATCGGTGCCGCCATCGCCCGGGCCTACGCCGCGGAAGGTGCGCGCCTCTTGCTGGCCGACCGCAATGCCGCAAGCCTGGCCGAAACCGCGATCACCTGCCGCAACCTCGGCGCCGAGGTCGTCGAATGCCTGGCCGATGTCGGCTGCGTCGACGGCGCACAGGCCAGTGTCGACCGTTGCGTCGAGCATTTTGGTGGCATCGATATTCTGGTGAACAACGCCGGCATGCTCACCCAGTCGCGCTGCGTCGACCTCACCCTTGAAATGTGGAACGACATGCTGCGCGTCGACCTCACCAGTGTGTTCGTCGCCAGCCAGCGTGCCTTGCCGCATATGCTCGCGCAGCGCTGGGGGCGGATTATCAACGTGGCCTCGCAACTGGGGATCAAGGGCGGCGCCGAGCTGACCCATTACGCAGCGGCCAAGGCTGGGGTGATCGGCTTTACCAAGTCCCTCGCGCTGGAAGTGGCCAAGGACAATGTGCTGGTCAACGCCATCGCCCCCGGCCCGATCGAAACGCCCTTGGTGGGCGGTATCAGCGACACCTGGAAACGCGCCAAGGCCGCTGAGTTGCCTCTGGGGCGCTTCGGTTTGGCCGATGAGGTGGCACCTACCGCCGTGCTGCTCGCCAGCGAGCCGGGCGGCAACTTGTTCGTCGGCCAGACCCTGGGCCCGAACTCCGGCGACATCATGCCATGAGCGGGGTGTAGCGATGTGTGGGCTCTGCGGCTTGCTCGGCGAAGACCTGCACTGGAGCGATCCCCTCGGCGATGAACTGCCCCGGCGCCGTGAGCGCCTGCGCCGGATCGCCGCGATCAATCAGGTGCTGGCGGTGTTTCGGCTCAAGGTCGAGGACTTCCAGGGCGCCTCTTACCTGCTGCTGGGCGCCACCGGCAAACAAGCCTTGGCCAGTGGCCTGGATGCATTGTGGCAGGCGGCTGAAGACATGCTCGGCCGACCGTTGGACCCGCTTGATCCACGCTTGCTGGAGTCTCTGGAGTCATCATGAGTATCGCCCTCAACGTTATCACCGGCTTCCTCGGCAGCGGCAAAACCACCTTGCTCAAGCGTCTGCTGCAGGGTGAAAGCCTGGGCGACACGGCGTTGCTGATCAATGAATTCGGCGATGTCGGCATTGATCATCTGTTGGTGGAGGAGGTCGCGCCGGACACCGTGCTGCTGCCCAGTGGCTGTGTCTGCTGTTCGATTCGCGGCGAGTTGAAAGACGCCTTGCTCGGCCTGTGGCAACGCCGCGAGCGCGGTGAAATCCCCGCGTTCAAACGGGTGATCCTGGAAACCACCGGCCTGGCTGACCCGGCGCCGATCCTCGCCACGCTCAATAACGACGTGCAACTGCGCGGGCGTTTCCATATTGGCTTGGTGGTCACCCTGGTGGACGCCAGCCACGCCGCGCTGCAGGAGCGCTTGCACCCCGAATGGCTGGCCCAGGTCGCGGCGGCGGATCGGCTGCTGCTGAGCAAAACCGACGTGGCGGGCGACTGTGCTCCTTTGCGCACGCATTTGCAGGCACTCAACGCCGGTACGCCGATCCTCACGACCCAGGACATTCACAGCGGCGACCAATTGCTGCTCGGTGAGGGCTTGCGCAGCGCTGAACCGGTTGTGGAGGTCAATCGCTGGCAGTTGCATCAAACCACCTCCGCCTCCCACGGTGCGGCGCAGGTGTGTTGCCTGACGTTCGAGCAACCGCTGGACTGGGTCGGTTTCGGGGTCTGGTTATCGATGCTGTTAAGATGCCATGGCGAACGAATCCTTCGCGTCAAAGGACTGCTCAACGTGAACGCAAGCTCGGCCCCTATCATCATCCATGGCGTGCAGCATTGCCTGCATGCACCGGTCCATTTGCCTGCGTGGCCGGGCAGCGATCGGCAATCGCGCCTGGTCTTTATCCTGCGTGGGCTCGACCCGGCGCGGTTGCGTCACTCCTTTGAGGTGTTTTCACGGCGGTTCGCGGCATGATCACCCTACGTGTCCTCGGCACTTCGGTGACGCTGCTCGAATGCCTGCGGGTGCGGGCCGAACAGGAGCTGGGCATTCGCCTGGTGTACCAGGTGCACGATGTCGAACAGGCCCAGCGCATCGCGGTGATGCAGCCCGACAGCTACGACCTGTACGACCAGTGGTTCCACAACGTCGACTTCGTGTGGCCGGCGCGGGCGATCCAGCCCATCGACACCCGGCGGATTGCGCTGTGGCATGAGATCAACGACCTGCCCAAGCGCGGTCGTCTATCGGCCAATGACCGCCTGGGCAGTGGCAGCGTGCCGAGCGAGCGTCTGTTCGTGCAGCACGACGGCAGCCTTGGCAGCACGGTGACCGAGCGCATCAGCATGTTGCCGCTGACCCATAACGCCGACAGTTTCGCCTACCGCCCCGAACGCTTGCCCGAGGGTTTCAGCCACGGTAATGAAAGCTGGGGCTGGCTGCTCGACCCGGCGTGGCGTGCGCGTACCGCGCTGCAAAGCGATGCCGCCATCGGAGCCCTCGACGCGGCGCTGGCGGTGCAGGGCGCAGGGCTGGCGCAGTTCAAGGACATCGGCAACATGAGCATCGAAGAGATCGATGTGCTCGCCGATATCCTGGTGCGCAAGCAGAAGGAGGGGCATTTCGCCGCATTCTGGTCGGATGACGAAGAGGCGGCACAACTGATGCTCAGCCCGAGTATCGATATCCAGAGCTTGTGGTCGCCGACCTTGATGCGCCTGCACCGTGCCGGCGTGAAGTACCGCCTGGCCGTGCCCCGCGAAGGCTATCGCGCCTGGTTCGGCGGCTTGTCGTTGTCCCGTCATGCGCGGGGCCCGGTGTTGGATGCGGCCTATGCCTACCTCAATTGGTGGCTGTCCGGCTGGCCTGGGGCGGTGATGGCTCGACAGGGCTACTACATCGGTAACCCGGCGCGCAGCCGTGATCATTTGACCTGCGCCGAATGGGATTACTGGTATGCCGGCAAGCCTGCGCGGGAAGAATTGCCGGGCAGCGATGGCTTGCCCCTGATCGATGTGGGCGAGGTGCGCGATGGCGGTTCTTATGAACAGCGCATGGGGCATGTCGCGGTGTGGAATTCGGTGATGGATGAGCACAACTACCTGGTGCGCCGCTGGGGGGACTTCATGCGCGCAAGGAGCGCTTAATCCGCACAGTCCTCAGTCGCCAATAAAATGACAGGCAAGTTCCAGGTTCTATTGGGTGTACTTATCCCAGGTCCCAGCTAATCTGCTAAAACACAACATCCAATCAAAATGGATGTTTTTTTGACGCCAGATCAGCAGTCGCCAGGGAGGCGCATGACACAGGGACGGCTTGGCAGAGAGCGGCGAATACTGCCCGAGGGCACTGCGATGAAGTGGCGTCACACTTTTCAGACCCGCATTGCCGGGGTGTTGGCGCTGTTGCTGCTGGTGGTCGTCGCGGCCACTTACTTTGCCGTACAGGCCGCCACCACTCGCGCCGTGGAGAACCAGGCCGAGGTGCAGTTGGAAACCGGCCGCCAAGTGTTCGAGCGCCTGCTGGACCTGCGCGGGCGTCGGTTGCAATCCGGGCTGGACTGGCTCACCGCCGATGGCCCGTTCATGCAAGCCGTGGCCGGTGGCCGCAGTGAACCTATCCTGGCCGAGTTGCGTCGGCATGGCGGCGGTATCAGCTCCAGCGAGGTGTTCGTACTGGACCTGGAGGGGCAGGTCATGGTCAGTACCTTGCCGATACTCACCCGCGGTCAGCCGTTTCCCTATGACCATGCCTTGCGTCAGGCGCGACGCAGCGGGCTGCAGATGCTGATCGTGGCGATGGACGGGCAGCCTTACTTGCTGGTGCAGGATGTGGTCCTCGACCCGCAGCCCATCGCCCGAGTGGTCATGGGCTTTCCCATGGACACGTTGTTCGCCAATGAGCTGCGCTCCATGAGCAACCTGGAGGTGTCCTTCCTCAGCGTGCAGGACGGCCAGGTCGGCCGCCTGTTCACCACCCAGCCCTACGAGTACCAGGCCAGCATCATCGAGCGGCTGCGTGACGTGCACTTGAACCCCGAAGCGCAGGTCGGCGTGTTTCATGGCAAGCGTGTACTCAGCCAGGTTCTGCCGCTGGCCAATACCGGTGATGGCGATGAGGTGCGCGTCTTGCTGCAAAGCCCGCTGGACCACGCCTTGGAGTCCTTTGCGCCGCTGGACCGGCAATTTCTCGGGATTGCCCTGGCCGTGCTGCTGGTAGCACTGGCGGCCGCGCTGTTCCTGGCGCGCCGCGTATCGCGGCCACTCGATGCCTTGGTGGCGGCGGCCGGGCGGATTGGGGCGGGTGACTATCGCACCGCCGTACGGGTTCGCAGCCACGACGAGTTCGGCTTGCTGGCCCGGGCCTTCAATGCGATGCAAAGCGGTATCGCCGTGCGTGAGCGGCAGTTGGCCCATAATGCCCTGCATGACCCGCTCACCGGCCTGCCCAATCGCGCCCTGGCCATGGAGCGCCTGGGCAGTGCGATCAGCGCCCGACGCCCGGTGGTGTTGTTATATATCGGCATTGAAAACTACCGGGTGATCAACGAAGGCTTCGGCCCTGAAGGTGTCGAGGACATGCTGCGCGAAGCCAGCCGCTGCTTGTCCATGAGCCTGCTGGCCAGCGACACGGCCGCGCGCATTGCCGGCAGCGAGTTTCTGCTGCTGTTGGAAAACACCGAGATTGACCGCGCCGTGGCGCGTGCCGACCACCTGTATGGGCTGCTCACCGAGCCCCAGCGCATCGGCCATGACGAAGTGCGCCATGAGGTGAGTATCGGCATCGCCGCGTACCCCGCCGACGGCCAGCAGGTAGACGAGTTGATCAGCCGCGCCGCCATCGCCCGGCATGACGCGGCGGCCTCGCCGGGCTACTTGCAGATCTACCAGCAGGACCGCGACTTGGCCCACCAGCGCCAGATCACCCTGATCCGCGATCTGCGCCGTGCGGTGATCGAGGGCGAATTGTTCCTGTGCTACCAGCCCAAGCTCGACCTCAACCAGGGCCACGTGCGCCAGGCGGAAGCGCTGTTACGCTGGCAGCATCCGACCCTGGGCCTGGTGTCGCCCAGCGAGTTCATCCCCTTGGCCGAGCGCACCGGCAGCATGGGCGCCCTGACCCTGTGGGTGATCGAAGAGGCGGTGCGGCAAATCGCCGAGTGGGGGCAACGGGGCTTGCCTATGCAGGTGTCGGTGAATATTTCCGTGGATGATCTGGCCGATGATGACCTGGCCATTCGCGTCACCGCCTTGCTGGTGCAATACGAGGTGGCGGCCGAGCGGCTGATCTTTGAAATCACCGAAAGCGCAATCATGCATAACCCGCAGCAGGCGCTCAGCGTGCTGGAACAGCTGCGTGGATGTGGCATCAGCTTGTCGGTGGATGATTTCGGCACGGGTTATTCGTCGCTGGCGCAATTGCAGCGCCTGCCGGTGCAGGAATTGAAGATCGACCAATCGTTTGTGCGCAACCTCGACAGCACCACCGGTGACGGTGTGATCGTGCGCTCGACTATCGAGATGAGCCACAACCTGGGGCTCAAGGTGGTCGCCGAGGGCGTGGAATTCGAGCCCAGCCTGAAATTGCTCAAGCAATGGAAGTGCGACACCGCCCAGGGCTACCTGATCGGCCGGCCGTTGAACGCCATGGCGTTCGAGATGTGGATGCGGCATCAGGGCTTTTCGGTCTAGCGCCGGGCTCGGCCCGATGTGGGAGGGGGCTTGTTCCCGATAGCGATGTGCCAGCCAAAAAAGATTCAGCTGAAAGACCGCCATCGGGAGCAAGCCCCCTCTCACAGGCTACCGGGATTGCTTAGTCCGGCAGTTTGAACGCCATCACATAGTCACCCTGCTTGGTGCCCAGGGAGCCGTGACCACCAGCCATGACCAGCACGTATTGCTTGCCGTCCTTGCCGGTGTAGGTCATCGGTGTGGTTTGCGCGCCTGCAGGCAGGCGGCCTTCCCACAGTTGCTTGCCGTTTTTCACGTCATAGGCACGCAGGTACTGGTCCAGGGTGCCGCTGAGGAACGCTACGCCACCGGCGGTGGTGAACGTACCACCCAGGCTTGGCACGCCCATGGTCAGTGGGACCGGAACCGGCGAGCTGTCGCGCACGGTGCCGTTTTTATGCATCCAGATGGTTTGGTGGGTGGTCAGGTCGACCGCTGCCACGTAACCCCAGGCCGGAGCCTGGCACGGCAGGCCCATCGGCGACAGCAGCGCTTCGAGGATCACGCCATACGGTGCGCCTTTGTTCGGCTGCACGCCTTGGGTTTCGCTGACGCGTGGGCCTTGCTTGGCGATGTCGGCAGCCGGGATCAGTTTCGATTTGAACGCCATGTAACTCGGGTTCACGAATGCGATCTGGCGGACCGGGTCGACGGAGAGACCACCCCAGTCGAACACACCGAAGTTACCGGGGTACACGATCGAGCCTTGCAGCGATGGCGGCGTGAATGGGCCGTCGTAGCGCATCGACTTGAAATCGATCCGGCAGATCAGTTGGTCAAACGGCGTCACACCCCACATGTCGCGCTCTTTGAGCGGCGGTGGCATGAAGTTCAGGTCGGACTTCGGTTGAGTCGGGGAGGTGTGATCGCCGGCCACTGCGCCTTGCGGTACAGGGATTTCATTGATCGGCACTACCGGTTGGCCGTTGCTGCGGTCCAGCACGTAGATGCTGCCTTGCTTGGTCGATGCCATTACCGCTTGCTTGACGCCGTCGGCGGTCTTGATGTCGATCAGGCTTGGCTGGCCGCCCACGTCCATGTCCCACAGGTCATGGTGAGTGAACTGGAAGGTCCACTTCACGTGGCCGGTGTCGATATCCAGTGCGGTCAGGCCGGCGCTGTATTTCTCAGAGGCCGGTGTGCGGTCGCCACCATACTGGTCGGGCATCTGGTTGCCCATCGGCAGGTACAACATGCCGAGCTTTTCATCGACGCTGAACATGGACCACATGTTCGGCGAGTTGCGCGTGTAGGTTTTGCCTTCGGCCAACGGGGTGGTGTCGTCCGGGTTGCCGCTGTCCCAGTTCCACACCAGCTTGCCGGTGTGTACGTCGAACGCGCGGATCACACCGCTTGGCTCGTCGGTGGAGACGTTGTCGGTCACGTGACCGCCGATCACGACCAGGTTCTTGGTCACGGCCGGAGGCGAAGTGGAGTAGTAACCGCCTGGAGCGAAGCTGCCGATGTTGGCACGCAGGTCGACCTGGCCTTTGTCACCGAAGTCTTCGCACATCTTGCCGGTGTCGGCGTTCAGGGCGATCAGGCGGGTGTCGGCAGTCGGCACGAAAATGCGTTTCGGGCATACGGCGCTGACCGGCGCTGGGCTCGCGCTGCCGGTAGGGCTCTGCTCGGAAGCGTACACGGCGTCATCGTGATACGACACGCCACGGCAGGTCATGTGCGCCCAACCTTTGAAGTTTGCCGCACCTTCGGTGCTCAGCTTCGGGTCGAAACGCCAGATTTCCTTACCGGTGTCCGGGTCCAGGGCAATCACCTGGCTGTGCGGGGTGCATACATAGAGCATGCCGTTGACTTTCAGCGGGGTGTTTTCCGCGGTGGTTTCACCGGGGTCGCCAGGGCCGGGGATGTCACCGGTACGGTAGGTCCAGGCCGGCACCAGCTTGTGCGCGTTTTCCGGGGTGATCTGGGCCAGTGGCGAGTAACGATCACCGAAGGCCGAACGGCCATAGGAGTTCCATTCACCGTCGGCCTGGCTCGGCGCTGCGCTGGCCATGCCAGGTACGGCGTCACGGTCCAGTTGGCCGGTCTTGACCATTTCACCCGGGTTGGTGAATTGGCTGGCCAGCGCCGTTGCACCGGCCAATACCACGGCCACGCTCAGTGCCCCAGTGCCCAGCGGCGCCGCTTGGCCGCGCAGCAGCGGGCGACGGAACCACGGGAGCAACATGACGATGCCCAAGGCGAACAACAGCGCCAGGCGCGGCACCAATTGCCACCAGTCCAGGCCGACTTCCCAGAGCGCCCACACGGTGCTGGCGAACAGCACCAGTGCGTACAGGCCCAGCGCAGCGCGGCGAGTAGCCAGCAGCAGCACGCCGGTCAGGGCGATGCCGATACCGGCCAGCAGGTAGTACAGCGACCCGCCGAGCATGCTCAGCTTGACGCCACCGGCCAGCAAGGCCAGGCCCATGATCAGCAGCAAGACGCCTAGCAGCCTGGGCAGCAGGCGGCTTGGGCTTGAGGCACCATCAGTGCTCATAGTGTGTTTCTCCGTTACGTTGGAATTATGTAACCCCGTGCTTCACTGTAGATGACGATTCAGCGCGGGCTTGGTTCATCGTTGTTTTTGGTTTTTCTGGGGTGCAGCGGGGTTATCCACAGGCGGGTGATTTATTCCCAGGCGCAGGTCGGGGTAAGACAGCGCTGTCTTTAAAAAGGAAAAAATTCGGCAAGATGGGGTCGACCGCAGGCGTGAAACGTTTCAGTTTATTGCGGGCAAGGATAATGCGGCGGCGAAACAAGAGAAAGCATGAATCGCAAGATGCATCGTTTCAGTTTTGGTAACAGTGACTAAATGTCGCTGCAAAAACAGGATGAAAAAAGGGGGCTGCTGATGGCGGTGGTTCAGTCATTGGCTACAACGACTGGAACTGCGTCATCGGGAGCAAGCCCCCTTTCACAGGGTTTGGCTGTGGTTTTAGAAGGTGGTGCGGATGCCGAATTGCACACTGCGCCCTGGAGCCGGTGCGATATCACGCAGAATCGAGCTGGCATAGCGTACGGTCTGGTTGGTCAGGTTTTCGCCGTTCACAAACGCCAGCCACTCGCTGCCGCCCACATTGAAGCGGTAACCCGCGCTGGCGCCCAAGGTGGTATAGCCATCGGTGCCGCTTTCGTTAGCCGGCACACGCCCTTGACCCGCTGCATGTTCCACATCGATGCGTGCCTGCCAGCGGTCCAGCTCCCACAGCAAACCGCTGTTCAAACGCAGCGGCGCGATGCGTGGCAAGGCTTCGCCGGTGTCCAGGTTGGTGGCGCGGGTGTAATCGCCCGACAGTTCCAGCGCGAATTTGCCGTAGGCACCTTCGCCCAACTTCCAGTGATCCTGGGCTTCGAAGCCGGCGAAACGTGCGCGTACGCCGGAGTATTTGTACTCAGGGATCCCGCCGGCGTCTTCTTCACCTTCATCGTTCAGCGTGCGACCGCTGCCCAGCAAACCGATGTAGTTGGAGAAGCGGCTGTAGAACACGCCAAAGCTGCCCTTGTGGGTACCGTTGTCAAAACGCAGGGCCAGGTCGCTGGACACGGCTTTTTCTTTCGACAGGTTGGCATCGCCCACTTCGTAAGTGCCGGTGGCGACATGGGCGCCGTTGGCGTACAGCTCGTAGAATGTCGGGGCGCGCTCGGTGTAGCCCAGCGTGGCGGCCAGGGACCACACCGGCGTGAGGCTATACACCGCGCCTGATGACAGGCTGCCCGCGTTGAAGTCATTGGAGTGGTCGGCATTGGCGAAACGCGCGTTGCCTTTGGCATCCGGGTCGATGTGGGTGTGTTCCAGGCGCCCGCCGAGGCTGAGTTTCAGGCGCTCGGTGGCTTGCATTTCTTCGAGGATGAACAGCGCGCCGGCGTTGGTGTCGGTCTGTGGCACGAAGGCTTCTTCGCCGAGGGCCGAGAACTCGTTGCGACTCACCTGGGCACCGACCACACCCTCGAACGGACCGATAGGCAGGTGACGGCCCTCGACCCGCGCTTCATAGCCCTTGTTCTTGAAGGTGGTGCCGGTCTCGCCGCCTTCAATCTCCCGGTGCTGGTAGTCGGTATACCCCGCGTCGACCTTCACCGAACTGAACGGACCTTGCAGGTTGCGCAACTCGGAGGCAAAGGCGTAATGATCCTGCTTCATGCGGATACGCACGTCCTGCTCGGCGGGCGAGCCGTAGTTGCTGTCATAGTTGCTGTAGGACAGGCCGGCATAACCGTCGTCCCAGGTGTAGGAACCACCCAGCGCACCGCCGTCCTGGCGCCCGCTGCTGTTGCCCAAACGGCCATCTTTGCCAGGGCCGTCTTCACTTTCAGGGGCGTGACGGCTGCGTGCATAACCCGGGATTTTCAGGTCGTTGAATTCCCGCGCATTGGCATCCAGATGCAAGGCGAAGGTGCCATTCCCGGCCTCCAGCTTGCCCGCGCTGCTGCGGGTGGTGTCGGCGCCGCCGTAGCGCAATTCACCGGCACCGTGGATGCCTTCGATGGCCTCGGTGGGGATGCGGTTGTCGAACGTGTTGACCACGCCCCCGATGGCACTGCCGCCGTACAGCAGCGCCGCTGGGCCGCGCACGATCTCGATGCGATCAACGTTGATCGGGTCCAGCGGTACGGCGTGGTCATAGGACAGGGACGAGGCATCCAGCGCGCCCACGCCATTGCGCAGGATGCGAATGCGGTCGCCATCCTGGCCACGAATGATCGGTCGGCTGGCGCCGGGGCCAAAGTACGAAGACGACACACCGGGTTGCTTGTTGAGGGTTTCGCCCAGGCTGCCTTTTTGTTGCAGGGTCAGGTCGTCGCCTGCGAGCACGGTGGTGGGCGAAGCGAGTTGCTCGCTGCCCAGCGGGTTGGCGGTGATGACTTGAGGTTGCAGCTCCAGGGCGTGGGTTTCGGAGCAGATCAACAAGGCGGCGGCGAGCGGGGTCAAGCGCCAGAGAGGGAAGAGGGACATCGGACATTCCTTGGCAAAACAGCGAAAAAGAGCAGGTTCAAGACGGTATCGAGATCATTACATTTGATATTTGTCGTTACAATATAACATCTCTTTTTCAGCTGGATAGCGGGAACTTTTCTCCGAGGGCTATATTCAATGCAGTGCTTCCACCTGTACGCCTCGTCGGCTAAGGTGCGCGGCTGTGTTTTCTCTTTTTGCAAAAGGCCTGGCATGACCGCGACAAGCAACGACCCGCTCCACGGTGTGACTCTGCAACATATCCTCACCACCCTGGTGGCACATTACGATTGGGCGGGCCTGGCCGAACGCATCGATATCCGCTGTTTCAAGAGCGATCCGAGTATCAAGTCGAGCCTGACGTTCCTGCGCAAAACCCCATGGGCGCGGGAGAAAGTCGAAGGGTTGTACGTGAAGCTGATGCGCACCAAACGCCCGCTGGATTGATCCCATGAAGCGCTTTGTGGCCACGGCGGCACTGGCCGGTTGGGTCGGGTTGGCGATTCAGCAGTACCTGATTTTCTATTCGCGCTGGCTCACCGATGCCAGCCTGTTGGGCGGGTTGATCAACTTTTTCAGTTTCTTCACGGTACTGACCAATACTCTGGTGGTCGTGGTGCTGAGCTATGCGCTGGTCAACCGGGATTCAGCGGCCAGGCGGTTTTTCCTGGCGCCTACGGTCAGCAGTGGGATCGCTGTGAGCATCATCGTGGTCAGCCTGGCCTACAACCTGTTGCTGCGGCATTTGTGGAGCCCTGCAGGCTTTCAATTCATCGCCGATGAACTGCTGCATGACGTGATGCCGGTGCTGTTTTTGATCTATTGGTGGCGGTGTGTGCCCAAGGGCCATTTGCGCCTCGGGCATATCGGCGCCTGGGTGATCTACCCACTGGTGTACTTCGGCTATGTGCTGCTGCGGGGCGCTTTGCTCGGGCAGTATCAGTACCCGTTCATCGATGTCGGCACCCTGGGTTATCCACAAGTGTTTGTGAATGCCGGGGGGATTCTGGCGGGGTTTGTCGCGATCGCGCTGGCGGTGGTGGGGCTGGACAGACTCATCAAGCCCCACGCCTGATTCACTCCTCGTCGCTACCGTCGGCACGCCAGTAGCCTACGGCCTTGAGGAATTCTTCATTGACCCGGTGCGTGTCCAGCAATACACGACGCACCTGGCGCGACAGTTTGCTTTCGGTCGCCACGAAGCTGTACAGCGAACCACTCGGCAGCGTCAGCGTGCGTACGGTTTCCAGCAGGTCATCCTGGCCACGGATCACCCAGATCACTTTCACGTCGGCAGCACTTTCGAGGGGTTGCCGTTCCGCCGCGTTGGCGATCTCGATCACCGCCAATACCTGGCGCCCGGCCGGCAGTTCTTCCAGGCGGCGGGCGATGGCGGGCAGGGCGGTTTCATCGCCGATCAACAGGTAGCTGTCGAACATATCCGGCACGATCATCGAGCCCCGAGGCCCACCGATATAGAGGTGCTGGCCGACCTGCGCCTGCTCTGCCCACGTCGAGGCAGGGCCGTCACCGTGCAGGACAAAGTCGATGTCCAGCTCGCCGATGCTCAGGTCGAAGCGCCGTGGCGTGTAGTCGCGCATGGCGGGCTGCGGGCCGTCGCCCTTGATCGTGAAGGTCGGGCTCTCCAGTGCTGCCTGTTCGGCGGCGTTCTGTGGGAACAGCAGTTTGATGTGATCGTCACTGCCCAGGCTGACAAAACCCGCAAGCTCAGGGCCGCCCAGGGTGATGCGGCGCATGCGCGGGGTGATATCCACCACCCTCAACACTTGCAGGCGGCGACGTTTGATTTCATGGGTAACGCGATGGATGGCTTGAGTATTCATTGAGCTTTCCCGTCGGCAATGGCTTGAGCGGTGCCGTTGAGCAGCGCCGCGACACGAACGATTTCTTCCGGGCTCCAGCGCCCGTGGTGCGAATGCAAGGCATGGCGCAGGTTGTGTACCGCTTCGTGGATTTCCGGCGGGCGGTCGTGACCACGCAGCGAACGTTTGCTGACGTCGAGACGCATGCGTACACCCTCCAGGGCAACGGCTTGCTCGCTTAAGAAGAGACGACCGGCGTCGGTGATTGTGTAGCGTTTTTTTCCGCCTTCGGTATCGCCGGTGATCAGTTCGCTCTCTTCCAGAAAGGTCAGGGTCGGGTAAATCACACCAGGGCTGGGGCTGTAGGTGCCATCGAACAGGCTTTCTATCTGGCGGATCAGGTCGTAGCCATGGCACGGCTGCTCAGCGATCAGCGCCGGCAGCAGCAATTTCAGGTCTCCGGGTGCAAATACCCGAGGGCCTCGGCCGCCGCGTTCGCGTCCCGGGCGTTTTTCAAAGCCGTCGTGATGATGGGGATGGTGGGGGTGATGCTCTCTCATGTGCTTGGCTCTCCGTTTTGGTTAGATATAACGTAAGATATATCTTAAGGCGAACGCAAGCCCTTCGGACGAATGGCTCATCTATCGCTGTCGCTGTGTTTACGCGTGGCAGCACGGTGAATTCATATCCGGAAAGAACTTTGTTAGTTGTATAAATGACGGGTTGTAATATCGTTCTGACGGAATGATCCGCCAATAAAATATTTCGTTTAATTGTGCGTAGTTTTCTTCTTACAGCTAATTAATAAGTTTTGGCAAAGTGCTATATTTTTCCTATTGACTTGATCGTTGTCCGGCTACCCAGTACAAGGAAACCACCTGCTTACGTGTTGGAAAACTCACGGGATACTTGTGTCGCGTTGAAACTTGCGAAGTTGTCAATGCACGTTATTGGAAACGCTAAAGCGCGTTCTGTAACGCCAACTCCTTTACGTTAGAAAACAGGTATTCAGTCATGTTGAAAAAAATCGCCATTGCCTCGCCACTGGTTGCCGCTGTACTGGGTTCGTCCCTGGCGTTTGCCGCGGATGATGCGCGCACTTCCATCCAGATCAAGGCGGACATTCCCACCAAGCAGTTCCACGCCCAGCCGCTGGACCCCAACTTCGGTAAAGACGAAGTCATGAGCTACAACCCCGTCAGCGGTGAGCTGAGCTCGCTGCGCGCAACCTTCAGCGTCAAACATACCGATGGCTCCGTGCACGCCTACATTGAAGGTGGCCCTACGGCAGCCGCGCTGTACAACGGCAGCAACAGTATTGCGCTGACCAACACCTTCAACGGCGTCGTGCTGACCGCCTCACCGCAAGAAGTGGTGGATGACCCGCAATCCACCCCAGGCACCCAGGCTGACCTGGTGATTACTCCGGCCAAACCGGCGGACAACCAGAACGGCCTGTACACCGCCAACTACACCGTGATCTTCGACGCTGTGCCGCGCGCGCCGGCACTGTAACGCCGCCGTGTCGTGGAGCGCCTGGTTGAGCGCCAGGCGTTGATGAAGGGGCGGTGGCCTGTCCTGGCCGCCGCCCCGTTTGACAGCTTCGGCTGTCCGTAAAAGTGAGTATTCCGTGCATGTTTCCGATGACGCCTATCGCGGGCGCCCTGGCGCTATCGCTGTGCGCCAGCGCACTGGCAGCGCCCTCAGCGCCTGGCACCACGCCGCGCAGCCTGTTGTCGCAATCCAAGGAGTTGCCCAGTGATTTCGAACAACACTTCTTCGATGTGCCGCTGGCCGTGCGCGTCGAACTCGATCAACAGTTTCTCGGCGAGGCGATGATCGTGCTGGGGCGGGATGATCGCATCACGTTACTGGCGTTCGGCGATGTTGCCGACAGTCAGTTTTCAGCCGGTGAACGCGATAAGTGGCAGCAACTCCTGCAACAGGGCATGCCCCTGGGAAGTTGTGAGCGAAGTTGCCCGTCGCAATTATTGGCGGTGCACTACAGTATTGAAAATTCGTTGGTCTCGATCCTCACCGAAAATGTCGAGCGTAATGCCGAAGTCAAACGGTATTACGATCAGCCTGAAACGGGCAGCGTGGGCTTGATCTTGAATAATCAACTCAACCTCAACGGTGGCGCCGAGGAGCAACTCGGCGGGCGCTATGGCCTGGAGGCCAGCTCCAGCATCGGCAACTGGACCCAGGCGTTGAACCTGCAGTTGTCACGCCTCGGCGGCACCGACACCACCCTTTACCACGCTGTACACGAGCTTTATAGCCAGCGCGAACTGCAAGGCCAATTCCTGCGCCTGGGTTATTTCACTCCAGGCTCCGACGGTCTGACCCGACAGATACGTGCGTTCGGCGCCAACCCCGACACCGCCGTGGGCGTGATGTATGGCAGCTCCGACAGCCTGCTGATCAACAACCCCAAGCCCAGCGTGTACCCGATCTATGTCACCGCCAGCCGCCAGGCTTCGGTGGAGATCTACCGCAACGGCTTGCTGCTTAACAGCCAGGCCGTGGCAGCCGGGTTGCAGACCCTCGACACTCGGCCACTCCCCGGCGGTATCTACGAGGTGGAAGTGCGCCTGGTCGAAGACGGCCGCACCACCTCCACCACCCAGGAACTGGTCTACAAACCCAACAACTGGCGCAACGCCGACGAGCGCTGGCGTTACAGCAGCTTCCTCGGGCGCGAGAGCAAACTGCTGAGCAACTGGGACGAACAGGCCAGCGGCTTCATGACCTATGGTGCCAGCGCCAACTACCTGGCCCATCCCCGGGTCATCCTGGGTTTGTCGACGCGCAAGGTGCGCGAGAAGCTGCAAAATGGTGTGTCGGTCGACTGGACCCTGGCCAACGCCACCAGCGTATATGCCAATGTCTACCAGACCCAGGATCACGGCACCGGCCTGGATATCCAGGGCCTGTACAGCTACGGCCATGGCAGCCTCGTGGCCAGCCACAACCGCAGCTGGCTCGACACGCGCCGCACCTATGAAACCTTGCCCGACGGCACGCGTGTGCGGCCGCGCAGCACCTTCGTCGGGCAGGCCAGCAATTCGTCGTTGTCGATCAACCATCGCCTGAGCAACAAGAGTTCGATCAACTCCCGGCTCTCCTACAGCCAGGGCAACATCGAAGGTCTCGGCCTGGACCTGGGCTGGAACCAGCGCGGTACGGTGTTGGGCAGCGATGCCAGTTGGCGTGTTTCGGTGTTCGATCGCCCGGCCACGGCCAGTACCGGCGACAAGCGTAACCGGGGTGTCGACATCAGCGTCAGCCTCGCCCTTGGCGGCCCAGGCGAGCAATGGTCGGCCAGCCTCGGCACACGCACTGCGCGCGATGGCGGCCGCGACAACAATGGCTCGCTGACCTACCAGCGCAGTCTGGATGATCACTTCCTGCAGAGCGTCTCGGCCACGGCGACTGCGGACACCTATGGCGTCGGCTTGTCCGGTCGCAGCAGCTTCCAGACCGAAGCGCTCTACGGCGACGCATTCTTGCAGCGCTCCTCGTTCAACGACAAGCTCAGCGGCGGCCTGAACCTCAATAGCACCGTTGCCGTAGGCGCGCAAAACATGGTGCTCAGCAGCCAGTACCACACCGGAGGGGCCGGGATGATCGTGGATGTCGAGACCGACCTCGACGACATCACCCTGCGCGCCGATGACCTGGCCGGTGGCAGCGCCACCTTGCGCCCCGGGCGCAACTTTGTGCCGATCACGGCTTACAAGAGCAGCACCCTGAGCTTTGACTTCGAAGGCAACCACCCGCCGGCCGCCGCTATCCAGCCGGCGCGCAGCAACTACCACCTGAACAAGGGGGGTGTGGACTATCGCAAGATCAGTGTCATGCAAACCGTCACCGTGCTCGGACGGTTGCTCGATGCCCAGGGTAAACCGCTCAAGGGCCATCACGTGATCAACCACGCCAGCCGTGGGGTCAGCGAAGTGGACGGGTTCTTCTCCCTGGAAATGCACGCCGGTACACCCACCCTGCAAGTGAGCTTTGCCAATCAATTGCTCTGCCAGTTCCGCGTGGACCCAGGCACTGCCCGCCGCGAAGGCGACGTGCTGATGATCGGCGACCTCAGCTGTACGCCGGACACCCTGGCCGATGTGGTGCATGGCACGCAAACCGCCGGTTGAAACCCTTTATCCGTTGAGGTTCAAGCAATGAAACGTTTTTGCATGCTGTTAGGCGCCACGCTGTTTTCGCTGAGCAGCCACGCCGGCCCGCAGATCAATGTCGGGGTGGTCTACGACTACCTGGATGCGGAAAAAAGTACCTATATGAAGCGCGTGTTCAACGGCGGTACCTCCACGGCTTTCGTCAAGGTCAACATTCTCGAGATGATCTACGCCGCCGATGGCAGCTACCGGGAAGTGCCGTTGCAGGACCACGCCGGCGGCACCGCCCGTGACGGCCTGATGGCCAGCCCGGCGCGCCTGATCGTGCCGGCCAACGGTACCCAGGGTACGCGCTTGCTGTTCATTGGCAACCGCGACAAGGAGCGATATTTCCGCGTGCGCTTCGTGCCCGTAGTGCCACAGAGCGAAGATGAATTCGCCCTTACCGATGAAGAGCGCGCCGAATACAAAGACAACCTCGCCGCCGGTGTGCGGGTGCTCGCAGGCTACGGCACGGTGTTTTTCGTGCGCCCGAAAAACACGCGTTTCGACACCCAGGCCGATAACGCCGCCAGGCGCTACGCCCTGCGCAACAACGGCAACAGCGTCGTGGTGGTGGATGAATTCAAGGACTGCCGGGTCGACGACCCGCGTGACTGCCGGCCCACCGTCAAGCACCACATCATGGCCGGTCGCAGTTTCAGCTTCGACAAGGAAGCGGGGCGCGAATACCGCTTCAACCTGATCGAAGGCTCCGCGAAGAAAACCGTTGAGATCAAGGGTTGATCCCGTGCCGAGGCAAAAAATGCTCAAGTTACTGACCTGCGCCGCTGTCTCCATCGTCGGCCTGCTGACCGCCACCCACAGCCGGGCGGCGCTCGAGCGGGAGACCTTCGACGTGTTCGTCGAGATCCCCACGCCGGACTTTTATGTGCTGCCGGTCGACCCGCAGTTGTTCCACCGTGAACAACGCCTGGACTACAACCCGGTGTCGTCGCAGTTGAGCCCGTTGCGCGCGCTGTTCGATGTAAAAAACACCGGCGGTGCCATCGGCGCGCGGCTTGAGGAACAGCCGTTTCTGTACAACGGCAGCGACCGTATCGATCTGCGCGTGAGTTTCAACCGGCAGGCGTTGAGCCTGGACCGCAGCGAAGTGGTGTCCACCCTTGATGCCAAGCCCGGCACGCGCGTCCCGCTGGAAATCGTCGCGATCAAACCCGCCGACGACTACCTTCCCGGCAATTACTACGGCACGGTACGGGTGGTGTTCGACGCCACTGCGCCGGGCTCATGAGGCCTCTTTCATGAAGTTGATTATCCGCGCCGTGTGCGCGCTGGCGTTGCTGTTACCGATGGCCGCGCAGGCTCTGACACAGGACATCACGGCGGTATTTCGCCCGGACCCGTCCAACCCCTTGCTCAACCGTTTCGTCAACACCACGCCCGAGAGCGGAATTTGCCCCTGGCACATCCCTGAGCGCTGCAAGGCCTTGGGGATTTTCAGCATCCGTACCAGCGACCTGAGCTTCTCATCCAGCGTACCGATCCAGGGCGGCCATACCGACCCGCGCAAAGGTGCGATGTTCAAGGTGCCCAGCGAATGGCGCGACGTGATCGTCAGTCATGCAGTCACCGGCGCGTCCGAAACGGTGAGGATGCGCATCGCGGGTATCGGTGGTCGTTTCGATTTGTATGGAGGTGTGGGCCAAACGGTCTGGGCCAGGGGCGCCATTGGCTGGAAATATGCCCCTGCACCTTGTCTGGGGACCAACTATGGCACGGGTAACAATACGTTTTTCTTGTGGTCCTGGATCACGCCGCTCAACGTCGGCGCCTGTGACATGGCTGCGATCAAGGATATCCCGGACATCCGCTACCCGGTGTTCGAGTACTCCTACGAACTCAGCACTCCGAACCCGCTGACCATGGACAGCGGTGTGTACACCGGCAGCATCACCTACAGCGTGGGGCCTCGGGCGGATTTCGATTTCGGTGACATCATGGAGCCCAACGACAACCAACTGACCTTCAACTTCATCCTGGACGTGGACCATCACCTCAAGGTCGAGGTGCCGCCGGGTGGCAATCGCGTGCAACTTGAACCCCAGGAGGGCTGGCAGGCCTGGTTGAAGAACGGACGCAAACCCACGCGCCTGTTCCGCGACCAGACCGTCAACCTGTGGGCCAGCTCGCCATTCAAGATGACCCTGGAATGCGGCGAGCCTATGGGCAATACCTGCAGTATGCGCAACGCCGCTGGCGATCAGGTCCCGCTGGACGTCGCCGTCACGTTGCCCGTCGGGTTGAACGACAGCGTCGGGCGCCCGGTCAACCGGCTGCCTTTGCGCCTGGACGGTGTGGGCACCCATTTATTCCAGCCGACGCGGTACATCGACCGCAAGCCCAGCACCCTGCACTTTGAGATCAAGGCGGACAGCGTGTCGCAGATGCTCGATCACGGGGGTGGCAGTGCCTACTCAGGCACGGCCACTGTCGTGTGGGACTCGGGGTTGTAGGCGCTTGCCGAGCCCCATGTCCTTGCGCCGGCTTCGCCTTTGGCCTGGCGGTTTTCCGCGGCCGGCACGCATTGGGTATGGCTACCCGGTTGCAGGTACGGCATCAGGATCGGCGCCATGCCTTTGAGCACCTGCACCGGCAAGGCCGAAGTGAAGGTGAAGTGTTCCGCCGAGCGGCCAGGGACGAAGGCGGTGAGCGTGCCGAAATGGCTGTCGCCCAGGTAAAACACGAAGGTCGCGGTGCGGTTGATCGACTTGGAGCTGATCACCCGGCCGCCGGCGCCGATGGCTTCGATGCGGTTGTCGCCGGTACCGGTCTTGCCGCCCATGGCCAGCGGAGTGCCGTCGGCCAGTTTGAAACTGCCGGAGACGCGTTTTGCCGTCCCCGCATCCACGACCTGGGACAGCGCGCCGCGCAGGGCTTGCGCCACCGCCACCGGCATGACCCGCTTGCCGGGCGCGGGGTCGTTGATCAGGCGGGTTTCATAGGGCGTGTCGGCGCCAAAGTGCAGGCTGTCGATGCGCAGCACCTTGGAGCGCACGCCGTCGTTGAGGATGATGCCCATCAGTTCCGCCAGCGCCGCAGGTCGGTCACCGGAGCTGCCGATGGCGGTTGCCAAGGAGGGCACCAAGTGATCGAAGGGATAGCCGACCGCCTGCCAGCGCTGATGGATATCGAGAAACGCCTCGATCTCCAGCATGGTGCGAATGCGGCTGTCGCGGGCGCTTTGATGGCGGCTCTTGAACAGCCAGCTGTAGACTTCCTGGCGCTCGAACTGGCTGGCTTTCACGGCCTCGCCGAAGGTCGCGTCGGGATGGTTGAGCAGGTAGCCGAGCAGCCACAGGTCCAGCGGATGGACCTTGGCGATGAAGCCTTGGTCAGGCAAGTCATAGCTGCCGGGGCGGTAGTCCTGATAGAGCTTGGCCAGGCGCTCGTCACTGAGCTTGCCGGCGTCCTTGCTGCCGGCCAGGTGCGAGCGCACGAAGCGGTTGAAGCTTTCCTGGCTCGCGTCGGGCAGCAGGTAACGATGCACCGCCGACAGGCGGATCGGCGTCGCACGGACACTGTCGAGGAACGTATCGAGGCGGGCCTGGGTGTCTTTTTTCTGGTACTTCTTCCAGAACCTGAGCAGGAACGCGGTGCCTTCGCGGTCGGCGAATCTGGCCAGGTATTCCTGGCGCCGAGGGTCGTTGTCGTCCTTGAGCAACTGCGCGCTGTTGTTGGGACCTGCGTAGGTGGTGTAGCGCACGATATCGCGCATCAGGCGAATGAACGGCAGGTTGATCGATTCGCGCAAGGCGTCGCGCAGGGTGGGGCTACGGCCATTGTCCTGGCTGCGAAAATTATGGAAGTGATGCAGGCCGCCCCCGGTGAAAAAACCTTCTGCCGGGTTGGCCGAGTAGGTGCGGTCAAGGGCGGCGTCGAGCATTTTTTCCAGGCTTTTGTCCGGGGTCTGGATCAGGTAGTCGATGGCCCACCGGCTGAGGCGGTCCTGATCGTTGATCGGCACTTTTTTCAACGCGGCGGGCGATTGCGCCGCGTATTGGTCGTGCAGCTCACTGATGATTTGCAAGTAGGTGGTGAGCACCCGCAGCTTGGCCGTGGAGCCCAACTCCAGCTTGCTGCCTTCATTGATATCAAACGGCTGGTCGGTGTTATCGGTCTGTACCCTGACCCGCGAACCGTCCGGGGTCAGCTCGAACAGGGTAAAGCTGTAGCGGACTTGAGGCGTGCTGGCGGCGGTCAGCAGGCGTTCGCCGAGCAGGCCGAGCTGGCGCGCATAGTCAGGGTCGGCCAAGTGCTTGAGGTAATCGCTGACCTGGGTCTGCAGGGTGCCTTGCAAGGTACTGGTCGCCGACAGGTCCAGGCGGTCGAGGTCGTACAGCGGGCGATTGAGCAACGCGGCAACCCGGCTGCGTGCGACGCTGATGCCCTTGTTGGTTTCAATCGGTTGCACCGTGGGTTGTTGCACCCAGTCGCGATAGCTGAGCGTGGCGCCAAGGGCCGCGTTGAGCAAGGGTGCGTCGATCACGCCGTTCTGGGCCAGCAATCGCAGATGGCTGTCGGTGAGTTGCGCCAGTTCGTCACGCCCCTTGACCAGGTAATGTGAAGGGCGGCGCTGGGCGATGATCAACGCCAGCACCTCGCGCAAGGCCAGCGCTTTGGCTCGCAGGTCATTGCCCACCAGCGCCTGGTTGACCTGGTTGAAATCGGCACCGAACCACACCCGCAAACCTTCGGCCAGGCCGTGCACCTCACCGTGCCCCGGCACGGCCGACAGCGGCACGCTATTGAGATAGTCGCGCACGATATTCTGCCGTGCGATCGCGGTGTCCGGCCCCGCCTGGTAAGCCCGTACGCCGGCGGAAAACATCTGCCGCAGTTTCTCCGCGCCGGAAAGGGTCAGGCCGTCCGGGGAGTGCCGGTACTTTTCCAACTGGGTCGCCAGGGTACTGCCGCCGGCACTCTGGCCGGGCAGGTGCAGGGTCTTGGCCACTTGCGACCAGGCCGCCTTGGCAAAGCGCGGCCAGTCGACGGCGGGGTTGGCCTGTGGGGCGGCGGGGTCGAGCAGGTCGCGGTTTTCGATAAACAGCAGGCTGTTGACTACCAGCGGCGGAATGGCGGCGAAGCTGGCGTAGAGCTGTTGCGGGTAGGTGTATTGGTACAGCGGCAGCGCCTGGCAATCGGTGAGCGACAAACCGGCCTGGATTTTTTCCGCGTAGGGCACGAACAGCCCCTGGCGGGTGTAATCCATCAATTGAGGGGAGAAGCGCGTCTGGGATTGCACGACGTAACCGCGTTTGAGCAAGCGGGCCAGGAAGTCGTCGAGGTCGCTGTAGCCCAGGCGTCGATCAAACGGTCCGGGGCCTGGGTACACGATGGCATCACTGGGACCGTCGGCCAGCCGGTAGGTCAGTTGGTTGGCCAGCCTGCTCAATTGCTCGGCTTGCAGGCGTGAAGTGCGCATCTCTCTGGCGGCGGCAAAGCCCAGGGCCAGCAACGCCATCAGCACGATCAGCCAGAACAGCCGGCGCCCGTAGCGGGGCCTGGGTTTATTTTGGGGTAAAGGCGCTGGTTCCGAACTGCCTTGTAGTTTCGCAGCCTTGGTCGATTCGGTTTGCCATAGTGCGCCCATAGTCGATTGATCCATTCACGCAGATTGATCGGACTTGTTTGAAGCTTAGACGGTGTGGGCTTGATGTGAGGAAATTGTGTTTTTTGCGTGGGAAGCGTCTGAATCCGCCCTTGAGTGAACGACGGCAGCTGCGGCGATTGGTCGCCGGGTATAGGTCATATGCGCCTGTGAAATTGCATTATTGTGGGCGCTTCCACTAAATTGACTGGCTTTTACAGTGAAAGGCACTGGTCGAGGCTTTTTATACTGCACGGCCCATCGTCTTGCCCTGCAAGGCGGGGCTGTTCATGAGACGGCCCCGGTTTCGATTTCCGCCTGGCCTTACCGGCAACGGCGTGTGAAACGCGACGGGCTATCCAATAACAAGATGAGGTTGTATCCCTATGCCAGTCGGCAACCCCCATGCCCCATGGCGAGACCGCTCAAGGCGGCCCGCTCAAACGCGAACTCGGTGAGCGACACATTCGCTTGATGGCACTCGGCGCCTGCATCGGTGTCGGTCTGTTCCTGGGTTCGGCCAAGGCCATTGAAATGGCCGGTCCGGCGATCATGCTGTCGTACATCATCGGTGGCCTGGCGATCCTGGTGATCATGCGTGCGCTCGGCGAGATGGCCGTGCACAACCCTGTCGCCGGTTCGTTCAGCCGTTATGCACAGGATTATCTGGGCCCGTTGGCGGGCTTCCTGACCGGCTGGAACTACTGGTTCCTGTGGCTGGTGACCTGTGTCGCGGAAATCACGGCGGTCGCGGTGTACATGGGCGTGTGGTTCCCCGATACGCCGCGCTGGATCTGGGCCTTGGCGGCGCTGATCAGCATGGGCACCATCAATCTGATCGCGGTCAAGGCGTTCGGTGAGTTCGAGTTCTGGTTTGCCCTGATCAAGATCGTCACGATCATTGCGATGGTCATCGGCGGCGTTGGCATCATTGCGTTCGGTTTCGGCAACGATGGCGTGGCGCTGGGTATTTCCAACCTGTGGGCCCACGGCGGTTTCATGCCCAATGGCGTGCAGGGCGTCCTGATGTCCTTGCAAATGGTCATGTTCGCCTACCTGGGCGTGGAGATGATCGGCCTGACCGCCGGTGAAGCGAAGAACCCGCAGAAGACCATCCCCAGCGCAATCGGCTCGGTGTTCTGGCGCATCCTGCTCTTCTATGTGGGGGCGCTGTTTGTGATTCTGTCGATCTACCCGTGGAATGCGATCGGTACCCAAGGCAGCCCGTTTGTGATGACCTTCGAGCGCCTGGGGATCAAGACCGCCGCCGGCATCATCAACTTTGTGGTGATCACCGCGGCCCTGTCGTCGTGCAACGGCGGCATCTTCAGCACCGGGCGCATGCTTTACAGCCTGGCGCAGAACGGCCAGGCCCCGGCGACCTTCGCCAAGACCTCGAACAACGGTGTGCCGCGTCGCGCCCTGCTGTTGTCGATCTTCGCGCTGCTGCTGGGGGTGTTGCTCAACTACCTGGTGCCGGAAAAAGTCTTTGTCTGGGTCACCTCCATCGCCACCTTCGGCGCGATCTGGACCTGGCTGATGATCCTGCTGGCCCAGCTTAAATTCCGTAAAAGCTTGAGCGCCGCCGAACAGGCCGGGTTGAAGTACCGTATGTGGTTGTACCCGGTCAGTTCGTACCTGGCGCTAGCGTTCCTGGTGTTGGTCGTGGGGTTGATGGCGTACTTCCCGGACACCCGCGTGGCGCTGTATGTGGGGCCGGTGTTCCTGGTGCTGCTGACGCTTGTGTTCTATGCCTTCAAGTTGCAGCCGACCGACGCGAGTGAGGGTGTGCCACGCTCCGTTTAGTGCGGGGGGAGCGAGTTCGCTCCCCTGGCGTTAGCTGCGTCTCTGGTTGGCCAGTTGTGCCGCCTGGGTCAATTGACGGATCAGGCGTTCACGTTCGGCAGTTTCCTGGTCGGTAATCGACTGGCGCCGGTCCAGGTAGGTGTCTGAGCGTTTGTCCGTCACTGCCTGGTTCAACGCATTCACCTGGTGCCGGGTGATGGTGTCAATGGTGCTGAAAGGCTCCGGGTAGCTGCGGGCGAGGTATTCGAGCCAGAAGTCTTCCTGCAACAAAGAGGTCTGCGGCGCGTCGGTCTTGCTGATGTCCCGCAGCTTCTGCCGGGCATTGGCAATATCCCTGGACTTGACCCACTCCCGTGCCGAATACAACAGCTCTTCCTGATGCACCGGCAGGTTGAACTCCTTTGCCAGGCTCATGCGCAAATACAGCTTCACCTCGGCATCGTCAGGATCGACCTGGGCCTCGCGCAGTGATTTCAGATGGTCCTCGGCGAACTGGTCGAGTGTGCGCAGGTAGAACAGGCTTTGCGCCAAGGCCAGCAGCTCGCGTTCGGCTATGGCGATGTTCGATTGCGCCTTGGCCACGTAGCGCAGGTGGCGGATTTCCATATCGATAAAGGCCAGGATCGCCCCATCACCACAGGTGCCTGCCAGGTAGGTGTTGAGGAATACGTCGTTACGTAACTCGGTGGAATCGCCCATGGCGTTCAGCAGGTGCCACACCCGTTGGGTCAGGGCTTTTTTCGAGGTTTCGTTCTTTACATAGGCATAAGACTTGGTCAGGTCCTTCAGTACGCGAAATGCGTCATCGGAGCTCGCGTCCTCGTTGCTCTTCAATAGGTCCCACAGCTTTTTGCAGGCCGCGTGTTCGGCAGCAGGGATGCCGGTAAGCCAATCATTCAAGTCGGCCGGCACGTTCTGTTGATGCTGGATGCCCGGCAAGGGGCCGCCCAGCCTGACGCCGGTCTGGGCGTAGTAGTCGTTTATCCGCTCTAGCGTGTCGGCGTCCAAGGGGTTGTCGTGCAACACCGTATTGCGATTGGTGCGGGCCATGCTGGTGTTGAACAACGCGTCGGGAAGCGTGGTAATACGGTTTTCCTGAAGCATCAACGCACCCAGGTCGTCGCGGGTTTCGGCACCTATTGGCCATTGAGTGAGGCCGGTATTGCGCAGTGACAGAACCGTCAGCCTCGGCATGCTGCTGATATCCGGTGGCAGGCCCAATGGGTTGTTATCCAGGTGCAGTTCTTCCAGGCGGGTCAGGGTGCTCAGGCGTTGCCGGGATTCGTCGGTCAGCACGATGTTGTTGTCCGCCAGGAACAACTGTTCCAACTGGGTCATCGCGGTGATGCTGGCGGGCAGCTCCGTGAGCATGCAGTCGATTTTCAGATACTTGAGGTTGGCGAACTTGCTCAGAAACGCATTACCGGTGGCCGGGAAGCTATCGGCGGCGATATGCAGGTAATCGATATGCGCAAAGCCCTGGGTGCCCAGGAGAAAATCGGTGTCGGGCAAGTCGTTGTCGCCCAGTTGCAGCTTGAGCACGTGCACGTCGAGCAGGCCGTCGGCATACAGTACGCGGGTTTCCTGACGCCACGCGCTGCGGATCTGTTCGGCCAGGTAGCGCCGCTGGCCGAGGTTCATGCCCAAGGGGTCGGTGGCGGGGGCGTCGTTGGCGTGGGGCGATTCCGCCCAGCGGGTAAGGCCGTAATCCAGGGCCTGGTATTCGGCCTTGCGCCGCTCCAGTTCGAGCAACGCGGCGGGTTCGCTCATGCCCATTGCATCAATCAGGGCGTTGGCTTTGGCCACGCTGAAACTGGTGTAGATCTCGCGCACCTTGCTGACCAGATCCACCGGCTGGCGGGCGTGGAACGGCCATAGGTCGCTCAAGGTAAACGGGTAGGCCGTGAATGAACTGTTGACCGCCATCGGCGGCTGCAGCCAGTACGGAATATTCGGCAGATCGAGCAGGGCCTTGATCGCCACGCGCTGGCCCAGCGCGAGGTCAGCGAGGCGGTGCCGCAATGGGGTCAAGTCACCGCTGTCGTCAATGCCCAGGGCCTGGCGCTCAGTTTCGGAGAGCAGGTCGGCGACGCCCCCGAGCAGGTCGCTGGTTTCTCCCAGCGCCTGGCCCATGCCGTCGTAAGCCCGATAGCCGTTGTCCATCTTCACCAGAACCCGACGATCATTGCCGTCGAGGATCCCGGCATGCTCCAGCAAGCGCCCTTTAGGCGTACCTGCGTGGATATCCAGGCGCAGGGCCGCCGGCCAGCCGGGGACGCTCTTGAGCAAATGCAGGATGATCTTTGCGCTGTCGGGGTTGGCCAGGGTCGTGAGGTACAAACCTTCGAAGGCGCGGTTCAGGCGCACATCATGGGCGGTCAGGCGCGCCTGTTCTGCCAGGCGCAGGCCGACCTCGTCGTGATCGTGCAACTGCTTGAGTTCCTGGCGGCTGGCATGCTCCAGAATCGCCTTCGCCGCGCTGATGGGGAGTGCCGGATGATGGTTCTGCAAGCGCTTTTCCAGGCGAGTGCCGCTCTGTTCGCTCTGGCGGTAGAGGATATCGAATAGCTGAGCGCGTTCCTGATGAGCATGCTCGGCGATTTTCTTCGCCAGTTTGAACAATCGCTCCTGCTGGGTCGCGGGCAGTTCGCCGAGCAGTGCCTCGATCAAGGCGGTGTTCAATACGATATTTTTCAGCGGCTCGGGGCCGTGGCTGTCGGCCTCGCTGATGCGGATCTTCTCGGCGTCGGGGTTGAGTTGGCTCGGGTACTGTCCGAGCACCTTGCCGTGGCTGTCGACCACTTCCAAGGCATGGCTGCGCGGCCATCCGGGCAAGGCGCTGACCAACAGCAATTGCAGCGAAGCCCGTGCACTGCGGTTGGCCGTGTAGGTGGTCATGGCGCGGATGAAGTGCAGGATCTCGCGCTCGAGGCGAAAGCGCTTGCTGGTATCAATCAGCAACGGAGGGGGAGCCAGGCCGGCGCTGTGCACTTCGCGCAAGGCCCGCGACGGGGTGTCGGTGAGCTTGAGGATGTGTTGCGCGGTGGCTTGGTCGACGTTGAAGTCCTCGCTGCCGAGGCGATAGAACAGGTGGTGGTCGTCCCAGGACAACGGGTTTTCGTTGGAAAGCCGCCACGCGCCACGACGATTGTGCTCCAGGCGGGGCGTGTCGACACCGACTTTTTTCGGGTGCTTGAGCCGCCATTTGAGCCGGGTGTGGTCATAGGTCACCGGGTACAACGAGCCATACAGGGGCAGCAGTTGTTGCCCGTCGAGTTCGTAAAGGCCCAGGGCGTCGGGTAACAGGTTGGCGGGCAGCACCACGCTTTGCGCGTACTGGCCCAACGACTGATCGAGCAGGGTGATGTAGCCTTCGGGGCTGCGTTGGGCGCTCATCAGGTCGCCAAGGGTGTTGCGCAAACCCTGGGCATCGGTGTCTGAGGTCATGCCCAGTTTCAGCCGTTCGTGGGGTTGCAGCACTGAGCCGATGGCCAGGTAGAAGCTGTCGACGCTCGGCGACACCGGGATCAGGCCCGCATTGCGCATGTCATAGGCCTGGTAATGACCGTCGCCGTAGTGCCGCAACTCCACGGTGGTGTCATCCGGGCCACTGTTGGCATACGGCTTGTCGTCGATCTCGGTGATTACGAAGTGCCGCTTGAGGGTATTGCGGATCAGGCTGGAGGCAAACTCCCGTGCCCATAGATCGGTGTCCGCATCAAAAGCCCTCGCGTGGTACAAACCATCGATCACGGCGTCGATGCGCAGGGCCGTTCGATGGTTTTCCAGGTGTTCACGCAGTACATGGGGCAGCGTGCCATCCTGCAGGAACTGCGCCCGCTCGGTGCTGCTGAAGCGCTGGTCGCGCAGCAGTTGATCAAGGTTGGCCGAGCTCAAGGGGGGGTACAGGTCACGCAGTTTTTTCAACACCGGGGTGACTTCCACCCGCGGCCGCGCGGCCCTGACCGGCACAAACACCCTGGCGGTATCGGTGGCTGCGATTTCATGGCGGGCAAAGCCTGAGTAGCGTGTCAGGGCGCTGAACAGGTCGATTCGCCGCGCTCGCGCCAGTCCACTGATCTGCAGGCGTATCCGGGCGATGCGCTGGGCTTCGGTGAGGTTGGGGCTGCCTTCTTTGCCCAGCACCGAGGCGACGGGTTGCGCACGCAGGATCAATTCAAACAAGCGCTCCTGGGTCACGGCGCCGCTGCCTGTGTCGCCCAAGGCGCTGTAGGTGCCGTCATCGCGGCGCGTGAGGGTAATGCGCTGTGATGTGTCCGGCGGTGGGTCGCTTTTGGCGTAGCTTTCGAGCGGCGTGCCGTACGGGTCGTACACGTCGATCAGCACCTGCGCCGGCCAATCCGGCAGTTGAGTCAACAGGCTCAGTACCAGGCTGTCGGCATGCGGTGGCCAATGTCCGCGCCGGTGAAAGTGGTTGATCAGTTGGTTGATCAACTGGTCCGCCTGCAGGCGACGTACCCCTTCAGTCAGGGTGATGGGGGCAGGGCTGCCCGACCACACGCGGTCCAGAATGGCGCGCGTGGTGGCCGTACTGCGCAGCAGCGTGTGCATATCGGCATCGGTGAGCGCATGGGTGCCGTTGGGCAGCATGCGCTCGGTCAATTGGCGGTCCGAGAGGGTATGGGCATCTTGCAGGTCCAGCACCCAGACCTGTTGCGCCGGGTCGAAGACAATCGTCGGGGCGTAGGCGGTGCCATCGCCGTGCTTGATTTTCCAGCGCATGGCTTGGGCGTCGTAGTCGACCTCCACCACCTGCCGTTGCCCGTTTTGCTCGAGCCAGGCGTACTGGTGACCCTTGATCGTGTAAGTGCCTTGTGGGCTGATGCGCTGGCCGTCGAGGAGGTTCTGGTCCGGCACCGCGTAAGGGCGGATATCCGGTGTCCACAGTTCATAGGTACTGTCGCTGCGCATGACTTTGCGTGGCTGGCCCAATCGCTGGATCAACTGCTCCAGGCGTTGCCGGTGCACACGCCCGGCGGTGGTGATCAACAAGCCGTTGACCGCAAGGTCGGCCACATCGCTCAGCGCCGCCGCGAACTGGCTGGCTTCGCCTTTGGCCGCTTCGTTGATGCCGGTGATCAGGCTGTAGCCCAGGCTGCCGAACACTACCGCCTGCATGACCCGGTTCAACCCGCTGACGCCACCTGGCACGGGGGTCAGCAGCAGTTGCAGAATCTCATCGGCGATCGCCGCTGCACCGTCGATCACCGCTTGCAGGTCGCGCTCCGAACGGGCGGTGGCGAGGGTTGAAAGGTTGGCCCGGTAGCGTTTCACCTGGCGCTGGGTCAGGGCTTCGACCAGGGTGTGTTTGCGGTTTTGCTTGGGGTCGGCGCTAAAACGCAGGCTGTCGAGAGTACGTTCGGGGAACAGGCGATGAAAGGTGTCATACAGGAACCCCGCCAACGGGTTCAGGCCAGGCGGGCGCGGTTCATCCTTGAGTAACTTCTGGAACCCGCGTAGTTCGGGGGTGGGCAGTTGCCTTGCAAACCAGCCCAGGTCGCCCTTGCGGTGGCTGTCCTTGAGTTGCTGCACAAACGTCTGGTTGGCGCTGGTGGCGTCCACGTGAAAGCGCAAGGCACCGTCGGGGCGGAACGGAAAGTAGGAGACGACGCCCAGGCTGGCCACTCGGATCATCAGCAAGGGCACTGCAATGGTTTTGCCGGTGCGTATGCTGAACGTCTCGAATTCAAGCGCGGGGCCGCTGCCGTCGATGGCCTGGCTGAGCTTATCGTAGAGCTCACGGGTCACGCCGGTACTGGCCCGGTTGCGATACGCCTCCAGGGCTTCGAACGCCAGGCTGGCACGCGCACTGGCCAGCAGCAGAGTCTGAAGTTTTCCGCCTTTGCGCAGGGCGTCGTTAAGGGTGGTTTGCAGTTGGCCGCCGAGGTCGAGGTCGCGGCTGATCTGGATGAATTTTTCGACGGTCAGATCCGGGTCGTCCACGCCACTGAGCGACGATGCATCGACAAAGGTTTGCCCCGCCTTGGGCGAATGACTGGTGGTGAAGTCGAAGTTGAGACAGGCCGCATCCCACAACGACAGGCTGGAATGGTGGGCACGGTATTTCCACGTATCGTAGGCCCGGCGAAAACGGCGTGCGCCTCGCCCATCGTTCATGGCACTGGTGCGCGGTTCCCAGGGCAGGGGGGCTTGCAACTCTTCTAGGTAGCGGGTGTGCAGGTAGGCCTTTTCGGGGTCCTGGCCGCCGATGCGGCTGCGCAATTGGGCCAAGCCGCTGGCCTTGAAGTCGCTGATCAGCTTGGCGTTTTGCGCGTCCACGGCCAGCAGGGCCTTGTGGGCTTCGCGTTGCAGCTTGACGTAGTCGCGTTGTTGCTCATGGCTCAGGCTGCTCATGGAGCGTGCGAAGGTTTCGCGGAGCATTTCCAGGGTCTCTTGGCGAGCCCAGGATTCGCTGGTTTGCAGCTCGCCCGACAATTCATTGAGCGGTGGATGGGTAGGCATCGACCATTTCCTTTCACTGTTAAGTGGAGGGCAAATGGAAGCATCCCCGTACCGTTCGCTGGCGCTACCTATATAGCTTGCGTGAACGGCACGGGGCGATTGGCGCGGCTACCGTGCGAGCGTGTGGACGAACGGCCGCTGGTCCAGGCGTTTGTTGAACTCCATCCAGGCGGCCAAGCCTCCCATCAGCAGCATGCCGGTGATGGCGGTGAGTAATTGCATGAGCAGGGTGTCGCCCATGAGTGCGTTAAGCATGTCTGCCAACGGCGCGAGCAACACACCGAGGCAAAACACTTCGAGCGAGTAACGGCCCATGCGGCACACCTGTTCGGCCGGCCAGTTGCGCGTCCAGCCGGTGGTCGGGAGCAACTTGGCGGTCACGTAGGCCAGGGCCAGGAAATGCACCAGGCGCACAGGTGACAGGTCGGTCTTGCTGATGGGGTAGATCAGGTCGCTGAGGGCAGCGGGCACCCAGGCGTCGTGCACCTGAGGCCAGCGCCAGGACAGCGTCAGAACCCCGGCCAGTAGCACGTAGAGCGCCGCCAGCACAAACACGGGTTGCTGCAACAACGGTCGCGGTTGAGTGGGCTCAAGCCTCTGGCTGTAGATCGCCGCCGCGCCGCCCAGTACAAACAGGAACTGCCAGGTCACCGGGTTGAAATACCACACGCCATCTGCAATCGCCCGCAGGTTCCAGCCCATCCAGGGCGCCAGCAGGTACACCGTGGCGGACAGCGCCACCACGGCCCAAGTCCGGCGCAGCATCAACGGCAATACCAGCGGCAGGCCGGCCAGCAGCACGATGTAGAGCGGCAACGGGTCCATCAGGTTGGGCTTGAAGCGCAGCAGCAGCTCGTCGGTTAGTGCCTGTTGCGGATGGGTGATGAAGTGCGTCAGGCCCATCTCCTGGACCAGGTCGCGGGTCTCCACATGGCTGTTGGCGAAGAACACGATGCCCATCAGCATGGCCAACAAGAAAATATGCACCACGTACAGCACCCAGGCTCGGCGCAGGATTTTCAGCGAGGCGAACCAGTAGCCATCACGTTGCAGGATCTTGCCGTAGGCCAATACGGCAGCGTAGCCGGCGAGGAACACAAACACCTCCGCCGCATCGCTGAAACCGATGTTGCGCAAGGTGATCTGGCCGAGTGGGTTGTGGGGGACGTGATCCCAGAAAATGAAGATCAACGCCAGGCCCCGAAAAAAATCGATGCGCGGGTCGCGTCCGTTCAGCATGGCGGCTGGCTCTTGAACAATAGGTTTAATGAAGACAGGCGAGCGCGCGTGTTGTCGTACGCCGCACGTCGGGCGGGCGCAGGGTGGCGGGATTTGTAAATGATTGCAAAAGCGGGTTATTACTGAATGTAAAGCCTGCCCGATGTCGGGCAGGCCTTGGGGATATCACGCAGCCTCGACCTCATTGGGCTCAAAACTGTCCGCCCGCGCCATCTGCCACATGCGTGAATAGAACTCGCCGTTGACCTCACCCGTCAGCAGCTCACCAGGCTTGAGAAACACATGCAGTTGTGAGAACAGCTTGATCTCTGTCGCTGACATGCGTCGCACCAGGTGTTTGGCCGACAGTTGCGACGGGTGTTCGAGACCCGCCGCCGCGAGCATTTCCGCCAGTGCCTTGAGGGTGCTGCGGTGGAAGTTGAATACGCGCTGGGCCTTGTCCGGCACCACCAGTGCCCGTTGGCGCAGCGGGTCTTGGGTGGCGACGCCGGTCGGGCATTTGTTGGTGTGGCAGCTTTGCGACTGGATGCAGCCAATCGCGAACATGAAGCCCCGTGCCGAGTTGGCCCAATCGGCGCCGATGGCCAGCACGCTGGCGATGTCGAATGCGCTGACGATCTTGCCGCTGGCTCCGAGCTTGATCTTGTCGCGCAGGTTCAGGCCCACCAGGGTGTTATGCACGAACAACAGGCCTTCACGCAGCGGCACGCCGATATGGTCGGTGAATTCCACGGGCGCGGCGCCGGTGCCGCCTTCCTTGCCGTCGACCACGATGAAGTCCGGGAGAATGCCGGTTTCCAGCATGGCCTTGGCAATGCCCATGAATTCCCACGGGTGGCCGAGGCAGAACTTGAAGCCCACGGGTTTGCCCCCGGAGAGCTCACGCAGTTGGGCGATGAAGTGCATCATTTCGATGGGGGTGGAGAATGCGCTGTGGCGCGAGGGGGAGACGCAGTCCTCGCCCATCATGATGCCGCGTGTCTCGGCAATTTCTTTGGTCACCTTGTGCTTGGGCAGGATCCCACCATGGCCGGGCTTGGCGCCCTGGCTCATCTTGATTTCGATCATGCGCACTTGCGGGTTCTGCGCCTGCAGGGCGAAGCGTTCCGGGTCGAAGCGGCCGTCGCTGGTGCGGCAGCCAAAGTAGCCGCTGCCCAGTTCCCAGGTCAGGTCGCCGCCGTTCTCACGGTGATAGGGGCTGATGCTGCCTTCACCGGTGTCATGGGCGAAGTTGCCGAGCTTGGCGCCCTGGTTGAGGGCGCGGATCGCGTTGGCGCTCAGGGAGCCGAAACTCATCGCCGAGATATTGAACACCGACGCCGAGTAAGGCTGCGTGCACTGAGGGCCGCCGACCATCACGCGGAAGGTGCTGGGGTCGCTCAGCGGAGCCGGGCGCATGGAGTGGCCGATGAATTCAAAGCCCGACTGGTACACATCGATCAGCGTGCCGAAGGGTTTGTCGGCGGTTTCGTTCTTGGCGCGCGAGTACACCAGCGAACGCTGGGCCCGGGAGAAGGGCAGGGCGTCGCTGTCGGACTCCAGCAGGTACTGGCGTATTTCCGGGCGGATGGTTTCCACCAGATAACGGATATTGCCCAGGATCGGGTAGTTGCGGCGCACGGCGTGGGGGCTTTGCAGCAGGTCGAAAATACCGATCAGGCTCAATAGGCCGGTGATCACGGTAATCGGCCACAACCATTCGTGTTCGATAAAGGGGAGGCTGGCGAGGGTGAAAATGACGCACACGGCAAAGAAGGCGTAACGGCTTAGTAACGACAGGCTCATACGGGGTTCCTTGGGTTCGGACTCATCGGCCAGGCGTTTTGCGCCTGAAGAAAAATCGACGACAGCTGCGACTGGGATTGGCTCCCCAGCCTGCTGTACGGGTATTTCTTATGGACTTTCACGGTTTACAGAGCCTTGAAGCTTACGAGCGATCTCCTTGCTGGAGCAACCGCTGGGCATCAAATAGCAGGCCCTGATGCCCGTCAGTCAGGAGAAGCGCCGTTATCTTGGCGCGTTCTATGCCGCCGTTTGCCGGATCGGCAGCACCACGCGAAACTTCGTCCCCTTGCCCACTTCGCTGCTGACGGAAATATCGCCCCGGTGTTTCTTGACGATGCCGTAGGACAGTGACAGTCCCAACCCGGTGCCTTCGCCCACCGGCTTGGTGGTGAAGAACGGATCGAAAATCTTCTGCACGGTTTCCGGGGCTATTCCACAGCCGTTGTCCGCCACTTCCAGCCACACGTTTTCGCCTTCCACCCCATTGCTGATGGTGATCGTGCCGCGCTCCGGCCCCATGGCCTGCGCCGCGTTGATGACCAGGTTCATCACCACCTGGTTGAGTTGCGAGGCCAGGCATTCGATCTCCGGCAAGGGCGCGTAATGCTTGACCACATCGGCCTTGTATTTGAGTTCGCTGGCGACAATGTTCAGCGTGGAGTCGATGCCGTGCTGCAGGTCGGCGAATTGCCAGGCCTGGTCGTTATCCACCCGGGAAAAGTTTTTCAGGTCTTTGACGATCTGTACCACGCGGCCAATGCCTTCCTTGGATTCACGGATGAGGATGGGGACATCTTCCTTGAGAAAATCCAGCTCCAGTTCGGTGCGTAAAGCCTTGAGCCGATCCAGCGTTTCCCCCGGCGCCAGCTGGCTTTCGGCATGGTGGTAGGCGTCCAGCATCTGTTGCAGCTGGTTGAAATAGCTATCGAGCGTACTGAGGTTGGAGGAGATAAAACCCACCGGGTTGTTGATCTCATGCGCCACACCGGCTGCGAGTTGCCCCAGCGACGCGAGTTTCTCGGACTGCACCAGCTGGCTTTCGAGGAGCTTGCGCTCGGCGATTTCCACTTGCAGCGCCTGGGTGCGTTGTTCCACCAACTGTTCCAGATGGGCGGTTTGCAGCGAGGCGCGTCGGGCCATGTCCCATTTGTTGGCCAGGGTATTGGCCATCTGCTGGACTTCGATATTGTCGAAGGGCTTTTTCAGGATCAGCAAACGGTCATGGGCGTGCAGGCGCTCTAGCAGCGTGTCCCAGGAGTAATCCGAATAGGCCGTGCAGACCACCACTTGCAGGTCGGGAGCGACTTTCCAGAGTTCTTCGATGGTCTTTGCCCCGTCCCAGCCCTGGGGCATGCGCATGTCGACGAAGGCCAGTGCGTAGGGCCGTTGTTCGGCCATGGCCGTTGTCAGCAGCGCCAGGCCCTCTTCGCCGCCATAGGCCGAATGCAACTCGAATGCCTGCGTCTTGGGTTTGCTCGTGTCGCCAAACAACGCTGATTCCATGTCATCCAGCGCCTGGTTGGAGTCATCCTGCGGCATCAGGATTTTGCGGAAGTCTTCGTGAATCGACGGCGTGTCATCAATCAACAGGATGCGCCGGTTAGGAGGCTGGTTCATGCGGGGCTTCCGGCAGGGGTAAGAGGGATTTTCAGGGTAAAGACAGCGCCTTGGCCTGGCCCATCGCTGTGGGCACTGAGCTGGCCGTTCATCTCAACGGCGGCCAGCGCGCAACTGTGCAGGCCGAAACCATGGCCTTCCTTACGAGTCGTGAAACCGTGGGTGAAGATGCGCGTCATGTTTTCGGCCGGTATACCTTCGCCTTCATCTTTTACACTGATCTCCAGCATGTCGTCACCCTGCGTCCGGACCGCGAGGGTCATCTGCCGTGGCCGGTCGCTGAGGTTGGACATGGCGTACTTGGCGTTGCTGATCAGGTTGACCATGATCAGCAGCAGCCGGTGTTTGTCGCCCATTACCTCGGGTACCGGCGCGAACTCCTTGACCACCGTGACGTGGTGACGGCTCAGTGCGCCGGCGTTCATGCGCAAGGCATCTTCCATCAGGGTGCTGATCTGGACCGGCTCCAGCGGGGTTGCGACACCGGCATAGGATTGCTGCGTGGAAACGATGTCCTTGATGTGATCGACACTTTTGCTCAGTTGCGCCAGTTCTTCAGCCATGCCTTGCTGTTCCACGGCAATGGCGTCCACCAGTTGGTTCAAGTAGTTGGGCAGCAACTTGCCTTTTTCGTCTTCGCTCAGGAAGGTGCCCAGGTCGTGCGGGTGCTCATTGATCAACTGCATGGCTTTGCCCAGGCCCTGGGCTTTGCTGCTGCGCAGTTTGCGTGCGACCAGGTCGGCGGAGATATTCACGCTGTTGAGCACGTTGCCGACATTGTGCAGCACGTTGGTGGCGATCTCGGCCATGCCGGCCTGGCGGGCGCTGTCCATCAGCTCGCTCTGGGCATCCTTGAGCTGTTGGGTGCGCCGTTCCACGCGTTGCTCCAAGGTTTCGTTGGCCGCCTGCAAGGCGCGGTTGACCCGGTTGACCTCGGCGAAACTGCGTAACAGGCGCACCGCCAGGTAGAGCAGCATCACCACCAGCAGGGTCGAGAAGATCAGCAGGTAGCGATGGTACTGATGGTCCACCCAATCGGACGCCTGCTGGTCCTGGTCGAGATGGGTGCTCAGGTTCTCCAGGCTTTCGGCCACCGGGACCGCGGCAATGTGCTCAAGCAGGCCATTGACCAGCGGCTGCTCGCGCAGGATCAACTCAATATGATTGCTCAGGATGTCGACTGGCGCCTGAAACTCACTGGGCAGGGTTTCCTTGTTGATCGCCAGTTTGCCCAGGCCCACCAGAATATCCGCCGCCCGCTCATCGCTGGTGACCTGGGCAAACTCCAGGCTGCTGAGCAGCAGGTCGTAGGTGTCGGTGGCCACGCTTTGTACATGCAGCCTGCTTTCATCGTCAACGCGGTTGAATTGGGCCTGGATATCGTCTTCGGCGGTCGGCAGGAACGCGAGGGAATTGCGCAGCACCGCGTTGTGGGATTTGAACTGGTCCACCAGCCGGGCTTTTTCCTGGAGGGCGGCTTCGTAGGCTTGCTGGCTGGCTTGCCAGCCAGCCAGGTCGGGACTGTCGTGGTAAGACTCACGGTTTTTCAGATCGGCCCATATCCGGGTCATTTCCAGCAAAGGCGAGACCAGCGGGTCGTAGTTACGGGTAATGGAGATCCTGGCCTTGAGCACCTCACTGTCCCACTGGGCATTGAGTTGCTGCAGTTGCCGGATCAGGTCCCGGGACTGGGTGTAGGTGGCGGTCTGGTCGCGGGTTGACTTGAGGTACAGAAACACCAGGATCGAGGCCAGAACCAAGGTCATCAGGGTGAGCAGCAGGGTGCTGGTATGGCTGCGAGACAGGGTCATAGTGGCTTACCCTCCCATTGGCCGGTCAGGGTCTTGAGAAACTGGATGATCAGGTCTTTGTCGTCCTGGGAAGGGTTGCGGCCCAGTTGGTACTTGAACATGACATCCACCGCGTCCTCCAGGGTCTTGGCCGAGCCGTCGTGGAAGTACGGCGCAGTGACCGCGACATTGCGCAGGCTGGGCACCTTGAACACGTGACGGTCTTCTTCATCCTGGGTCACCAGGTAACGGCCCAGGTCCGATTCGAGCGGGTTGCCGCGGGCCTTGAAGTAATCGCCCATCACGCCGAACTTCTGGAACATGTTGCCGCCGATGTTCACGCCCTGGTGACAGGCGATGCAGCCGTAATCTTTGAAGCGCTGGTAACCGTACTTTTCCTGGATCGTCAAAATCTCGGTGTTGCCCTGCAAATATTGATCGAACCGAGAGTTGGGGGTGAGCAGCGTACGTTCATAAGTCGCCAGGGCGTCTTGCACGTTGGCGGCGGTGACGCCATCCGGGTAGGCCTTGGAAAATGCAGATGCGTAGAGGGGCATGGCGGCCAAGTTCTGCACCACGGTTTTCCAGTCGCTGCCCATTTCAGTCGGGTTGATGACCACGTGTTCGGCTTGGGCTTGCAGGGTGTCCACCCGACCATTCCAGAACTGTTTGAAGTTCAGGCTGGCGTTGAACACGGTCGGCGTGTTGATACCGAGCGGCTTGCCATCGAAGCCCAGGGAGAATGCCTTGTTGTCGGCCCCTCCGGTTTCCAGGCGATGGCAGCTGGCGCAGGACAATGTGTTATTCACCGACAGGCGTGGCTCATTGAACAGTTGGCGGCCCAGCTCGACTTTGGCCGGGTCCAGGGTGGGCACCGGCGGCAGCGGTTTGAGCGCTTCGTCCAGCGGCGCGGCCATCAGCGGCGCGCCTAGGCCCAGCCATATCGCCAGGGTAAGCCCGTAGGTTGACACTGCTTTCAATCGCGCACTCCTTGCAAACGACTAATGATCGGGCATCAGGCTGGTCTTGCCCGCCTGCAGCAACAAGATGAACTCCTGCGCAGGCACTGCCTTGCTGAACAGGAAACCCTGGCCTTCCTCGCAGCGCTCGGCCTGGAGGAATTTCAGCTGTTCGAGGGACTCTACCCCTTCGGCGATAATGTTCAAATCCAGGCTTTTGCCCATGCCGATGATCGCGCTGATCAACTGCGCATCCTGATTGTTCACAATCAGGCCGCGAATGAATGACTGGTCGATTTTCAACACATCGATGGGGAAGCGCCGCAGGTAGCTGAGGCTGGAATAGCCCGTGCCGAAGTCGTCCAGGGCCAGACGGACACCCATGGCTTTGATCCGGTTCAACGTGATGACGGTGGTGTCGACGCTCTGCATCAACACACTTTCCGTGATCTCCAGTTCCAGCTGGGCCGGGGGCAGCCCGGTCTGCTTGAGAATGGCGGCCAGGTTCTCAACGAAGTCGCGCTGGCGGAAGTCGATCGAGGAGATATTCACCGAGATACTCAGCGGGTTCAGGCCCAGGGCGTTCCAGGCTTGAGCCTGCTCGCAGGCGCGACGCAGCACCCATTTCGTCAGGGGCACGATCAGCCCGCAGTCTTCGGCCACCGGAATGAATTCGGCGGGGCTGACCCAGCCGGAGCGTGGCTGGAACCAGCGGATCAACGCTTCGGCGCCAACGATGTGCCCGGACTTCAAATCCAGCTTCGGTTGGTAATGCAGTACAAACTCATCACGCTCCAGTGCCTGGCGGATCGCACTTTCCAGGCCCTGTTGGCGTTGCGCGCGCAGGTTCATGTCTTCAGTGTAAAAACGGAAGTCGTTCGGCCCCAGTTCCTTGCTGTTGTGCATGGCGGTTTCAGCGTGCTTGATCAACTCCACCGCCGAGCCGCTGTCATTGGGGTAAGTGCTGATGCCCAGGCTGGCGGTGACGCTCAGGTCATGCCCGGCCACATGGCGGGTCACGCTGATGGCATTGAGAAATTTTTGCGCGATATGCTGGGTTTGCTGGAGATTCTGGACATCGTTGAGCAGGACCACGAACTGGTCAGAGCCATAACGGAACACCGAATCCGATTCCCGCACGGCCTCCAGCAGGCTTTGGCTGACCTGTTGCAGCACTTCATCGCCCACCGGGTAGCCCCAGGCATTGTTGACGCGTTTGAAACGGTCCAGGCCGATAAAGACCACCGCCAGCTGGGTCTCGTGCCGTCGGCCCAGGGCAATCGCCTGGGACAGACGGTCCCCCAGCAATGTGCTGTTGGGCAGGTCGGTGAGCGTGTCGTATTGCAACAGGCGCGAGACCTTGAGCAATTCCTGCACCCGTTCCTCGATGGTGCGCTCCAGGTCGATCATCTTCAGGGCGACATCCTGGGCCAGTTGCCATTTCCAGGTGAGGGCACTGGCCATCTGGCGGATTTCCAGGTGATCAAAGGGTTTTTTCAGGATCAGCAATTGGTCGTTGTACTTCAGCCGCGCTTCGATGGCCTCGAATGAGTAATCGGAATAGGCGGTACACAGCGCGATTTGCAGCTTGGGATCGACGTTCCATAGCTGTTCGATGGTTTGCAAGCCATCCCAGCCCGGAGGCATGCGCATATCGATAAACGCCATGGCGTAGGGGGATTGCTGCGCCAGGGCTTTGTTCACCAGCTCAAGGGCTTCCTGGCCCTGATAGGCCGAGTCCAGCACAAACGCCTGGCGCACGGGCGCGGAGGTGCCGAAAAGCGTTGCTTCGAGGCTGTCCAGGGACTTTTCGCCCTCTGCTTCGGCGCAGAGGATCTTGCGAAAGTCCTCGTGGATCGAGGCGGTGTCATCGACGATCAGGATGCGACGGTTGGCCCGTCCCGGGTCGATGTTCATGGCGCGCTCCGCACAGGCAAAAGGCTCGATTGCATAACGGCTCCTTCCTTGGCTTCACCTCTGAGTGGGGGGCGAGTTGCTCTGACAGCATAGTCGAGCTCGCTTGATATCGACGGCCAGTTGGCGTCAAATTAACGCGATTGCCGCGCGATGACCTGCAGCGTGAGTCCCCCTTGCCTACAAGCGAAGGCGCAAGGTACGACACGAGGGTTCAATTTAGCTCAACTTTGTTTTATTTGAAGGCAGAGTCACCATGGATGAACAGCTCGCTACGAAATCCGTCGTTTTGCTGGTCGACGACGAAGAATCGATCCTCAACAGTTTGCGCCGCCTGTTGCGTACTCAGCCCTACGAAATACTGCTGGCCGGCGGTGGTGCCCAGGCGCTGGAGATTCTGGCCGGGCGGCACGTCGACCTGGTGATGAGCGATGCGCGCATGCCCGGAATGGACGGCGCGCAGCTCCTGGCCGAAGTGCATCGTTTGTATCCCGCCACCAGCCGCATTTTGTTGACGGGTTATGCCGATGTGGCAACCATCATCAAGGCGATCAACGAGGGCCAGATTCACCGCTACATCAGCAAGCCCTGGAATGACGACGAATTGCAGTTGGTCCTCAATCAGTGCCTTGAGCACCAGCGCCTGGAGCGCTTGACCCAGCAGCAGAATGAACAGCTCAAGGTGCTTAACAGCACACTGGAAAAACGCGTGGCGGCGCGCACCTCCGAGTTGCAACAGACCGCCGACATGCTTGACCTGGCCTACGAAGAGCTCAAGCGCAGCTACGTGACGGGCACTGAGGTGTTCTCGCTGCTGGCCAACTTGCGCCTGCCCAAGGACAAGCAGACCAACCGCGCCTTGATCGAGCTGATTCGGGTGTATTGCGCCGCCCAGTCGATGGATGAAGCCAGTACCCGCGACCTGACGATGGCCGCTGCGTTGTACAACATCGGCAAGCTGAGCTGGACCGATGGCATGATGGTTGCGCCGTCGGACAGGTTGCACAGCACCGACCGTGAGTTGTATCGCGCGTACCCGACGCAAAGCGAGTCGCTGTTGATGACCCTAGAGCCGATGAAGGATGCGGCGCGGCTCATTCGGCATCACCAGGAACGCTGGGACGGTACGGGTTTTCCCGACCATCTCAAGGAGGAGGCGATTCCGTTCGGCTCACGCCTGTTGAAGCTGGCGGTGGACTTTATCGAATTGCAAAAGGGCCTGATCCTAGAGCGGTATCTGAACAGCGACGAAGCGCTGTTGTATATCCGCAAGTATGCCGGGCGCCTGTACGATCCGGCACTGGTCGAAGACTTCGTCAAAGCCTGCGCTACTTTTTTGAGCGATGTAACCCTGGGCGACCCCAGCGTCAAAGTCCTTTCCACCCGGGAACTGGAAGCCGGCATGGTCCTGGCACGCAACCTCAATGCCGATAACGGCATGCTGCTGCTCAACGCCGGCAAGGTGTTGAACCTGCCGCTGGTGGACAAGCTGATCGCGTTCGAAGCGATGGAGGGCGCCAAATACAGCGTATTTATCAAACTACCCGAAGAGACCCCCATTCTTTAATGAGCCTTTCAACCATTCGTATTGCCGCCGCCCTCCTGATCGGCCGCGACGGCCAGACCCTGCTGGTGCGCAAGCGCGGCACCCAGGCGTTCATGCAACCGGGCGGCAAGATCGACGCCGGGGAACAACCGGCCCAGGCCCTGGCGCGCGAGCTGCATGAAGAACTCAACTTGCACATCGACCCCAGCCAGGCCCTTTACCTCGGCCACTTCTCGGCCCCGGCCGCCAATGAGCCCGGTTTTACCGTGCACGCCGAGTTGTTCCAGGTACACATCGACGTGGCGGTGGTGCCCGCGGCGGAAATCGAGGAGGTGCGCTGGATCGACCCCATGGGCGACGGCGGCCTGCACTTGGCGCCGTTGACGCGTGACCTGATCCTGCCGTTCTATCGCCAGTCGCTGACGGCATGAAGATTCGCCCGCTGGTGGCCGGCGACGCCACCGCGTATCGCGAGTTGATGCTGGAGGCCTACGGCGCCTATCCACAGGCGTTCACCTCCAGCGTGGCCGAGCGTGCAGCGATGCCGTCGAGCTGGTGGGAAAAGCGCCTTTCCAGCCCGCTGGATCGGTTGCTGGGTGGGTTCGACGGTGATGAGCTGGCCGGGATTGTCGGCCTGGCCTTTGAACCCCGCGAGAAGGCCCGGCACAAAGTGACCCTGTTCGGTATGTACGTGAGCGCGGCGCATCAGCAGCAGGGGCTTGGCCGTCAATTGGTGGAAGCGGCGCTCGATGACGCACGCCGCCAGCCCGGCCTCAAAGTGATTCAACTGACCGTCACCGCCGGCAACGATGCAGCCTTGGCGTTGTACCAGCGGTGCGGGTTTATCCAATACGGCCTGGAGCCGTTGGCGGTGCGGGTGGGCATCGAGTATTTCGACAAAATCCACATGTGGCGTGAATTGAAAGGTCAGTGATCAGCCACGGTGCTGCTCCGCGTCGTTTATCGAACGGCGCTGACCCCATCCAGCGTCGAAAACGATGTGTCCTTGGCCGTCAGCAAGAAGTCGCGCATATACGGCGCATCCAGCATGTCGGCGCGAATCCCGGCATACAGCGTCGCAAACAAACCTTTCTCGCCCAGGCGCTTGGCCTTCACGTAACCCCGCGAGCTGTACTCATGCAGCGCCCAATGAGGCATGCCGCAGACGCCACGGCCGCTGGCCACCAACTGCATCATCATCACCGTCAATTCCGAGGTGCGCACCTGGGCCGGTTCGACGTCGGCCGGTTCCAGGAAACGCGTGAAGATATCCAGGCGGTCACGCTCCACCGGATAGGTGATCAGGGTTTCGCTGAGCAGGTCTTGCGGCACGATATAGGACTTGTTCGCCAACGCATGCTGGTTGGCGACCGCCAGCATGGCTTCGTAGGTGAACAGTGGTACATAAGTGATGCCCGGCAGTTCCAGCGGGTCGGAGGTCACCACCAGGTCCAGATCGCCACGGGCCAGGGCCGGCAGCGGGGCGAAGGCGAAACCCGAGGCCAGGTCCAGCTCGACTTCCGGCCAGGCGTCGCGGAACTGGTCGATGGTCGGCATCAGCCACTGGAAGCAGCTATGGCACTCGATCGCCATGTGCAGACGCCCGGCGGTGCCGCCGGCCAACCGTGCGATATCGCGTTCGGCACCGCGCAGCAAGGGCAGGATGGCGTCGGCCAATTGCAGCAGGCGCAGGCCGGCGCTGGTGAAACGCAGCGGCTTGGTCTTGCGCACGAACAGTGGCATGCCCAGGCGTTCTTCCAGTTCCTTGAACTGGTGGGACAGTGCCGATTGCGTCAGGTGCAGGCGCTCGGCGGCTTCCACCAGACTGTCGGCTTCGCGCAAAGCGTGCAGGGTCTTGAGGTGACGAATTTCCAGCACCAGGGCCTCCATGAGTAAAACTTGCCAACACATTAATTAAGTTGAGTTTGTCTCATGTTCCCGTTGCGGACAAGCCGGTGCGCGGCGGCGACTAGAGCAATCCATCCCACGCCGTCTGGAAATGCTGCCTTGCCAGTGGTTTATTAATGTCTCCCCGCCAGATCGCCACGTCGCCCGTTGCCCCGTCGCGGGCTTGAGTCTGTTGCCATTTCAGCCCGAGGCGACGCTGAGCAGGCAATTTGAGGTGGCCTTTGACAAAGACATCGAGTTGCTTGGGCGTTGCCGACTCGTAGTGAAAGTGCGCGTACCACAGCGGCTTGGGCGTGGCCTGGCGTATATCGCGGATTTCAAATTCCTGCATGAAATCCGGCCGGCCATCCTGGCGCCGTCCCAGGTCCTCCAGGGCGCCGGTCTTGCGGATGTCGACAATCGGTTTGTCATCCAACTGCTGACTGAGCAGATAGTCCAGGTAGCCCTCGGTCGGTGTCTGGCTGGCGATGGACTGGTTGATCCGCAGCCGCCGGCCTTGCTCGCGCAGGTCGGTGGCCTTCTGGCGCAGTTGCCGGACCAAGGCCGCATCTCCCGCCAACTCTGCGAGGTGACGGGCTTGCAGCTCGAGGGTATCTGCCTCGCTGGTCATCATGAACTCAAGGTCCGCCGGGAGCATTTTCTGGCGTCTGTAGCCGTCGACTCGGGCCTGGTGGGCGGCAAGGTTCTGCAGACGATTCTTGGCGTCCTGGGTCAAGGCGTTCAGATCGCGGGGGGTGGGTTGCCATGCCGTCGGGCTCGCTGCATCGACGCGGCGGAATTTGCCGTCGCTGCCTTGTTCCCAGACATGCTCCTCGCCCCGTTTACCCGTGAGGGTGTAGCGCGGTTTTTGCGGGGCTGAGGTTTTATCGGCGTCACCAATCAGCAGCAGGTTGTCGTCGGTCTCGAACACGCGTTTGCCGGGTGCGCCCGTGGTCTTGGGCGTGACGGTGGTCAGGGCTTTTTCGGCGCGTGTGCGCAGGGCGCTGAGCTGTTGGTGCATCTGCGCGACATAGGTGTCATCAAACAGCTGCGGTACACCGGCCGTCCAACTGTTCAACTGGCGCTGATAGGTGTCGTAGGTGCTGATGCAGTGCTGCAAGATGCGGTTGCGCTGGCTGGGGTTGGGGCTTGCCTCGAGCAGATGACGTTGCAGGTACAGCGCCTGTATCAAGGCGTTCTCGGCGTTATTCAGCGGCCCCTGCAGGTAATGCCAGGCGATGTCGTGCCCGGGTTTGCGATGCGCGATGAGCTCGGTCAGGGCCTCGGTCTTGAAGCGTGCGCGTTCAAGTTCGGAATAACGGCGGTTGATGACCTCGGCAGTCGTGACCAGGGTTTTTCGATTGATTCCGGGGCCCAGGGGCAGCCATCGGTTCATCAGTTCAACCGCTGCGTCGGTTCGCTGGTAGCAGTCAAATGCCTGGATATCCAGGTTGCGGATCTGTTCCCGGAGGGTTTGCCTGCCGGTCACCTGGTCAAAGGGCATGGCCTGAAGACGAGTGTTGAGGGCGGCGGCTTCGTCGGAGTATTTCAGGACTTGTTGCAGGGACACCCTCACCTGCAGTTGTGTGCACAGGCATACATCATCGGCCACATCGCCGCGGGCCTTCCTCAACATCTGGCTGCGGTTCCCTCGCAGGTAGCGTGAGATGGACACCAACTCTTCATCCATTTTCTGGGCCTGCGCCGTGAGATTGTCCATGGCGCGTTCAAGCTCCGGGATCACAGACAGATCATCCGCGTGGTAGCGCGGCAGCAACCGATTGACCTCTGCGCCACTGGCGTTTATCGACTGCAGCGCCGTGCCGATCCGCGATATCAGCCTGCGCTGCTGGCGCAAGGCATGGTCGGTCCACCAGCGCGGCAGCCATTGGCGAATCATCGCCGGCCACAGCGGGTCGAGGCGGTCGGCCACGGCGCCCAGCACATTGCCGCCCCCCGGCAGCCCGCCATCCACCAAGGTGCCGTAGAGCGCGCCATGGGTGTCCCATTGGCCGTTCTCGTCCAGCCCGATGGGCTGCTTATAGGATTTTTTACGCGTGCCGCTCAGTCGCAGGGTTTGATAAGCCTTGTCGAACTCCACCTGGAAGATCTGGCCTTGGTTGAGGATGAAGTCACCTGCGGGGTGGCGATAGACCTGGCGATAAATGCCCTGTTTGCCCGGTTGCAGGCCCGCCAGTGGAAGCGGTTTTTCATACGCATAACCGTCGAACCGCGTCAGGATGCTTGCCCGGCTGTGCGATGCCAGGGAGCGCCAGGCGCCGCTGCTGACGCCGGCATGGGCCGATTGTCGCAAGCGCATCAACCGGCGCGCCGCATCGGCCCGTACCGACGGCACGGCGGCCATCGGCACAATATCCATGGCCGCAAACAACAGGCACTCGAACACCGATGCCAGCTGTTCAATGCCGGCGTGCGTTTCACCCTGATGGAACGCGACGACGGCACCGGCCAGTTGGGTGACACCATCCACTAGCGACACCGCCGTACCGACAAAAGGCACGAACCCCAAGGCGATCTTGATCCCGTTGAACAGGTGCCCGCTTTGCAGCGCGTAGCGTTCCAGCGCAAGGTCTTCGTTGGAGCGGGCATCATTGCGGTTGGCCTCGATCAGCCGCCCCATGTGCGCATCCAGCAGATGCGCCGACAGTGAGGTGGTGACCGGCCAACGTTCGCCCGCGCCGATCATGCCCGTAAAGTGTTTTTGCTGGGCCTGGTCGATCCGCTGCATATGCGCACGGACATCGCCCTTGATCGCACGGCCGGCGACGTACTGCACCATCTTGTCCAGCCGGCACAGATCGAACAGGCCCTTGCGCGCCTGGTCCAGGCTGGCGTAGCGACGGAAAAAACGTTCGTCAGGTGCGTCGGGCAGATACAACAAGGTCAAGCCGCTCGCTGCGTCGTGAATGAAGGTGATGCCCGACAAGGTGATCGGCTGCTCGTCACGGGTATCACGCCCTCCCGTCGCGAGGTGGGCCGGCAGCAGGCGCATGCGCCGTGACCCTGAGTCCCAGGCCGTGGCGGTGTCGGCATCGATGGCGATGTCGAGCAGTTGCAGGTCCGTTTCCGTCAGCTGGTTTTGCAGCACGGCACAGCGCCCTTGCAACTGCAACAGCAGGCGCCAGGGTTTGATCAGCACTTCACGGCGGTACTGCTGTTCAAAGGTCGATTCATCCGGGTGCCCTCTGAACGTGGCGTAGATATGGTCTTCATATTTCTTGGCCAGGTTGAGGTCCCGCACCATCTTGCTCAGGTAGTCGGCGCTGAGTCCGGCCTGCAAGGCACGGCCGTCCTCGGCGGCGTCGCTGGTCACGATTGCGCGCATAAAACCCAGGCGCAGGCTCAGCGTGCTGTCAATGTTGCTCAATGCCAGTTGTTCCAGGGTCAGACTGCTGCGTGCGCGACTGGGAACATCCACCAGGCGTGTCGGTGTGCCGCCGATATTGCCGCCGGGGATGATGTCGCGCTGCTGTTGGACAGAGTCCGGCAGTTCCACGGCGATGGAAAACCCTTGCTCAAGGGCGAAGTCCTTGCGCAGGCGCGCATCGATGTGTCGCCGCACAAAGTCGCCACGCGCGGGCAGGGACTGGTCGAATAACTGTTGTGCCTGTTCGATCGCCGGCAGGTAAGCCTGCATCAACGGTTTGAGGCTTGCACGTTGTTGCGCGGTGAGGCTGCGCAGCCAATCGGGGAGTTGTTGGGCCAGATGGGCACTGTTGTCTTGTTCGAGCACCTGCAGGCAGGCCAGGTCCCGGGCTTCGTGCAGCGGCACGCGCAGGCCGTGAAGTGTCTGCAGGCGCAGTTTTTCCAATTCGGCCGCACGGCGGCGGCCGTGGGGTGGTGCCGGATGGTCCGAGCGTATCTGTGCGGCCTGCTCCTCGAACGCGACGTGTTGCAGGTTGAGGCTGTAGTCGAGCGGGTCGACGGTCAGCTCCTTGAGTTGCATGGAAAGCGCCTGTTCCTCGGGCATCAGGCGTAATACCGATGTGGCCAGGGCCTGGCACGAGTCGAACCGCTGCAGGCCGCCGCCGGTGCCGGGCCAGTACAGCAACAGGCTATGAGGAGTGTCAGGTGGGTCGGTCAGCGCAAGCGCACAGGTGATGACCAGCGGGCCTTTGAGTTCGGTGGTGGTGACGGTGGTCGTGGCGTTGTTCTGGCGGGTGATCGACAGCCATAGTGCGGCCACGCACGCGTCCTCGTTGCGCGCGGCGCGCAGCGGCTGGTCGAGTACCGTTTCCAGGCGGGTGAGTTCGTGTGGGTTGATTTGCTCAAGGCTGCGTTGCAGCCTGGCCTCGGCTCTCAAACCTTCGCGCCTGGCGGTATACAGCGCTGTGTACTGAATATTGAGGGTCGTGGTATCCAATGGCCGCCTTTCCAGCATTGCCACAGCGGCAGCGTCTGCCGCCAATTGCTGAACGGTCAGTTCGGCGAGGGCTTGCTTGAAGGCGTTCATGCGCGGTTCATCGCCTTGCAGGGTTTCCAGGGCCAGGCGTTGTTGTCGGATCATCGCCCGGCGATGGCTGGGGTCAAGGTCGGCGCCCAGCCAACCAAAGGGTGGTGGTGAGTCCAGCTCGATTTCTTCGGCCGACGACGTTTGCCTGGGCGGTGCCGCCGAGAACAGCGGGCGGGTGCGTCGCAGCAAGTCCAGTTCGTCACTGTGCAACAGCGCCAGGGGGGCTCCATCGCGGAAAACCGGGTGCTGCGGCGCGCTGCCCAGGCTCTGCCATTGCGCGTCGACCAGCCAGGCCAGCCATTGCTCGATGCCGTTGGCCAAGGGCCGTGTCTGGAGCCGGTAGTGGAGGGTCGCCAGGGGGGCTTCAGTACCGAACAGTTCGCGCTGGTGCTCCAGCAGCCAACGCTCCATCCCGGCACGTTGGCTGAAGACCTGCCAGGCCGGTTGGTGAAACGGCACATATAAAAGCTGGCTGACGGGTTGTTCTGCGTCCAGTGTGACCACCCAGGCGCCGGGCAGTGCATGCAGGCTGGCGTCGGAACGTTTAAGCATCAGTTGCTCGGTGAATATTTTCTGCTCGTTCACTGACGGCGTGTCGTCCGACGACTCAAGCAGTACGAACAGCGGTGTGAGCGGGGTCGCCCGCTCAATGTCTTGAGCCTTGAGCCACAAGCCCGTCGCCTCGAAATGCTCGCGATACAGCTGTGCGGCACGTTGGCGTCGGCTGATCGGGGTCTGCGGTGCCCGGCCCGCCCAATAGCGGTTCCAGGCCTGGGTGAGGGCGGCGCGGATATCCAGGCGGCGGACCTGCTCCAGCAGTTGCGGCGTCGTCAGCTTGGCCAGTGGATGGTTGGCGGGCAGGTGTAATACCTGCACGTCGCTCAGTGTCGCGGTGTCAGTGGCCGGGTACTTGAGGAGAAACGCGCAAGCGTCGGTCAGGGAACAGCGGCCGGCCGCGTGCTCGCCCTCGGATGGGGTTTGCAGCCCTACCTGGGCGCCGTCCAGGCCCAGGTGTTGCTGGAGCGTGTCATGGATGGTCGCTCGCAGTGTCGGCGCGTGGCTCATCAGTTCGAGCATGTCCCTGCGGCAATCACGCAAGCGTTGTTCGGCGCGCAGCAGCAGGTTCTCGTCCTGGTTCAACGCCAGGGTCGTATGTGAAGGGGTAAAAGTCGGCAGTGGCAGGTCAGCGAGTGCTGGCGCAGGCAGGTCGGGCATGATGGGGGTTCCTTGGGCAAAAGGCCGATGGCTTCCGGCATCCGCCCATTGAACGCACCTGCTCCGGCGAGTTGGCGCTACATGTGTAGACCTGACCGCTGGGCACTCTTCATCAAACTGTCATGGAACTGTGGCAGCGCGCTTGAACAAACTTCATCAGACTCGCGCTCTACTGGGGTTCTGCGTTTCGGTGTTTTTCATGCGCGTGTTTTTTCTACTGGCCGCTCTCTTGTTCGGCCTGCCGTCTTTTGCGGCTTCTCGATGTGATGTCAATGTCCCGACCCAAACGGTCGACCTGGAAACAGTCAGTATCGCCTACCAAAGTATCGGGCGGGCGTCGGATCCTGCGTTGCTGCTGGTGATGGGGCTGGGCGGGCAGTTGATCCATTGGCCGGATGAAGTGGTGGTGGCCCTGTGTGAGCAGGGGTTCCGGGTGATTCGCTACGACAACCGTGACGTCGGCCTGTCCACCTGGCGCCAGGCCCCGGCCAGCGCCAACCTGACCTTCGAAGTACTGCGCTACAAGCTTGGCCTGCCGGTGGCGACGCCTTACACGCTGACGGATATGGCCGATGATGCGCTGGGTTTGATGGATGCCTTGCAGATCCGGCAATTCCACGTGCTGGGCGTGAGCATGGGCGGCATGATCGCCCAGCACCTGGCGGCGATGGCGCCGCAGCGGGTGGAAAGCCTGACGTTGGTGATGACCAGCTCCGGCGCCGAGGGCCTGCCGGCGCCGAGTGCGGCGCTGGTGCAATTGTTGTCGCGGCGCAGCGCGCCCAATCGCGAGGTGGCGCTGGAGCAGCAGGCGGACCTGCTCGCGGCCCTGGGCAGCCCGCAGGTGAAAGATGATCGTCAGGTATTACTGCATCAGGCGGCACTGTCCTATGACCGTGCCTTCAACCCGGACGGCGTGAAGCGCCAGATCATGGCAATCCTCGCCGAGCCCAGCCGCGTGCCGTTGCTCAACCAGCTGCGGGTCCCGACACTGGTGGTGCATGGCACCGCCGATCCCTTGTTGCCGGTGATGCACGGCGTGCACCTGGCCGCGCATATCCAGGGTAGCCAACTGAAACTGATTCCGGGCATGGCCCATCGATTCCAGGAAGCGTTCAAGGCACCGCTGCTGACGGCGGTGCTGCCCTACCTGCAAGCCCATCGCGAAGACGTTGCGCATTGGGCACAGATTGACCTGGGTGAGTCTTCGAAGGTGCTGTGAACTTGGTGTATGGTGCAACCTTTACGGCGCGTCAGTGCCGACAAGAACGCCTGCGAGGTTGCCTGCCATGAGTACTCCCCTGAAAATCGATTTCGTCAGCGACGTGTCTTGCCCCTGGTGCATCATTGGTCTGCGCGGCTTGACCGAAGCCCTCGACCAACTGGGTAGCGAGGTACAGGCCGAGATTCATTTCCAGCCATTCGAACTCAACCCGAACATGCCCGCCGGCGGGCAAAACATCGTTGAGCACATCACCGAGAAATACGGCTCCACCGCCGAGCAGTCCCAGGCCAACCGCGAACGCATCCGCGACATGGGCGCAGCCCTGGGCTTCGCTTTCCGCACCGACGGCCAGAGCCGTATCTACAACACCTTCGACGCCCACCGCCTGCTGCATTGGGCGGGGCTAGAAGGCTTGCAGTACAACCTCAAGGAAGCGCTGTTCAAGGCGTATTTCAGCGATGGCCAGGACCCATCCGACCACGCGACCCTGGCGATCATCGCCGAGAGCGTCGGCCTGGACATCCAGCGTGCGGCCCAGATCCTGGCTAGCGACGAGTACGCCGCCGAAGTGCGCGAGCAGGAAGAACTGTGGGTGTCCCGTGGCGTGAGCTCGGTGCCGACCATCGTGTTCAACGACCAGTACGCGGTCAGCGGCGGCCAGCCGGCGGAAGCCTTTGTGGGCGCGATTCGTCAGATTATCAGCGAAGCCAAAGGCTGAGCTTCAGTCAAACTTGTAGCTGATCGCCGTCTGCACCTGGCCCTGGTTCACGTCGCCGGTTTTCTTGACGATGCTGCTGTTGGCCGCCGAACCGACCAGGCGCGTCCAACTGGCGCTGGTCAGCCACGACCAGTGGGAGGTCAGCGGGAACTCGAAACTCTGGGTCAGCGTCAGGTTCTGGAAGCCGGCGCTGGCGTTGTAGGCCCGGATACCTGAGGCGGCGGATTCATTGGCGTCGACGCCAAAGAACGCCTGGGTCTGGCGGGCGTCGGCAAAGTAGGCCATCAGGCCCGTGCTGCCGATGATGTCGCCGCCCATCGGGTAACCCAGTTCACCGCCGAGTTTGCCCAGCATGCCGGTTCGACTGCGTGCGCCGCCGACGGCCTGGCCGACCTGGGTGTAGACGCGCCAGAAATCGGCCGGGGCGTATTGTACGAACCCGCCGACTTCGGCCATGTCCGGCACATCACGCAAGCCGCGCAGTGAGCCGTTGGCGGTCCGGCCCGGCAGGTAATTGATGTAGGGGCCGGCGGTAAAACCGTTGGTATTGAGTACGCTCCAGGTCAGGCCGTCGTCTGTCGCCAGGCTCACGTTGCCCCAGTCCAGGTCGAGTTCGGGAACCGGTTTGACTTCGTAGCTGCTGGCGGTGGGGTCGCGGGGCTGATAGCTGAAGCCGGCACCCACCTGGCCGGTGAGACCGGCGGCCCAGGCGGCGCTGGAAACGTCCAGCAGACCGAACAGACCTGTGAGTACCGCGCAAGTGACTTTGAGCATGGAGCGGATTCCTTACCTGAACTGGCGCGCATTCACGCGCGAAGGTAGCCCTGCGCGCAAGCACTCATCTTGTTTGTAGCAAGCTACAAAAATTGTAGCTTGCTCGACACATATCACCACACATCTTGGCCAAAAGCCCAGCCCCGCTGGCGTTCAGCCAGTTGGCACGCTCTCTGCTATACCTCTTGGGCAAGCGCATACAGCGCGCTCCATCAAGGTAAACGCAATGATCCAGTGGCATATCGTGTGTGACTTCGACGGGACCATCACCCCCACCGATGTCATCGACAACGTCCTCCAACGCTTCGCCGGCCCCGAGTGGGAAACCATCGAACAGGAATGGCTGGATGGACATATCGGTTCCCGCGAATGCCTGAGCCGCCAACTGGCGCTGATCAAAGCGACCCCGGCAGAACTGCTGGCGTATTTTGACAGCGTCGAAATCGACCCGGACTTCCCGGACTTCGTCGATCACGTCATGGGCCTGGGCGCTACCATCGAGGTGGTCAGCGATGGCATCGAACAGGGCATCGCGCGCATTCTGTCGCGCAACTACGTGACCCTGCTGCCGATCCTCGCCAACCGGCTGCGCCAGGTCGACCAGAACAGCTGGCGCATCGACTTCCCGTATTCCAGCGATGCCTGCCGTGCCGCGGCCGGCAACTGCAAGTGCAAATCCACCCCACGCAACAAACGCGTGCTGGTGATCGGCGACGGCAAGTCCGACATGTGTGTGGCTTCCACCGCCGACTTCGTCTTCGCCAAAGGCAGCCTGGCCAAATACTGCGAAGCCAACCATATCCCTCACGTGCGCTTCGACACTTTTGCCGAACTGCCTGCGCTGCTGGCCAAACTGCCGATGGGCATCGCCGCCAACGCCACCACCTTTACCGCTGAAAATCAGGAACTCTTCCACCATGTCTGATATCCGTATCGCTACCGCCGAAGACCAGGTTCTTCTGGATAAAGAAGCCAAGTATTGCTCTTACGGCGACACCGTTCACTACATCGAGCCACCGCGCATTTTCAGCCGCTGCGAAGGCTCCTACGTGTGGGATACCGAAGACCAGGCGTATCTCGACCTGCAAATGTGGTACTCGGCCGTAAACTTCGGCTACGCCAACCCACGCCTGAATAACGCGCTGAAACAGCAGATCGATACCCTGCCGCAAATCGCCAGCCAGTACCTGCACAAAGGCAAGATCGAACTGTCGGAAATGATCGCAGTCGACGCCAAGAAGAAATTCGGCCTCGATGGTCGCGTGCACTTCAACGTCGGCGGTTCGCAGTCCATCGAAGACTCCCTGAAAGTCGTGCGTAACGCCAGCAACGGCAAGAGCCTGATGTTCGCCTTCGAAGGCGGCTACCACGGTCGTACCCTCGGCGCGTCGTCGATCACTTCGAGCTACCGCTACCGTCGCCGCTACGGCCACTTCGGCGAGCGTGCGCAGTTCATCCCGTTCCCGTACCACTTCCGCGGCCCTAAAGGCATGACCAAGGAAGAATACGGCAGCCACTGCGTGCAGCAATTCGCCCGTCTGTTCGAGACCGAATACAACGGCGTGTGGGACCCGAAAGTCGGTTCCAGCGAATACGCAGCGTTCTACGTCGAGCCGATCCAGGGCACCGGCGGCTACGTGATCCCGCCAATGAACTTCTACCGCGAGCTCAAGCAAGTACTGGATCAACACGGCATCCTGATGGTGTCCGATGAAATCCAGATGGGCTTCTACCGTACCGGCAAACTGTGGTCGATCGAGCACTTCGACGTGCAGCCGGACGTGATCGTCTTCGGTAAGGCGCTGACCAACGGCCTGAACCCGCTGGGCGGCATCTGGGCTCGTGAAGAATTGATCAACCCGAAGATCTTCCCACCAGGTTCGACCCACTCCACCTTCGCCTCCAACCCACTGGGTACGGCGGTAGGTCTGGAAATGTTCAAGATGACCAGCGAAGTCGACTACGGCGCCATGGTCATGGCCAAGGGCAAATACTTCCTGGAAGGTCTGCAAGACCTGCAGAAACGTTTCCCGATCATCGGCGACGTCGATGGCCTGGGCCTGGCCCTGCGCTGCGAAATCTGCGCTGCGGACGGCTTCACGCCAGACAAGGCGACCCTGGACTACATGGTCGAAGAAGGCATGAAGGGCGACATGATCGTTGACGGCCAGAAACTGGGCTTGATTCTCGACGTGGGCGGCTACTACAAAAACGTGATCACCCTGGCACCGTCCCTGGAAATCAGCTACCCGGAAATCGACCTGGGCCTGAAACTCCTGGAGCAACTGCTGGTGCGAGCGACCAAGCGGTGAACAACATCGGAGTCGACCTCGGTGAAGGTGACGCCGGCTTCGTGTTGGGTGAAGGTCCGGTCGGGATTCTGTTGATCCACGGCCTGACCGGCACCCCGACGGAACTGCGCCAAGTCGCCAAGGGGCTGGCCAAGGTGGGCAACTGCACGGTGTACGTGCCCACCCTGGCTGGGCACTGCGGCGATAACAGCGACTTGCAGGCGACCGGCTGGCTGGACTGGTATGAAGGCGTGCGCAAGACCTTTGCGCAGGTCAAGCAGCGCCACGAGCAGGTGTTTGTCGGTGGCTTGTCCATGGGCGCGGTGATGTCGATGTATGTGGCCGCCGAGCACCCAGGACAAGTGGCCGGGTTGCTGATGTATTCCACCACCTTGAAGTACGACGGCTGGAGCATTAACAAATTGGCGTTCCTGACGCCGTTGTTAATGAAGATTCCATTCGGCGTGCACGTCTGCCGCTTTGAAGAGAAGCCGCCGTATGGCATCAAGAACGAGCGCCTGCGCTCGATCGTCGAACGGCAGATGAAGGAGGGGGAGAGCAGCGAAGCCGGTTTGCTGACCATGGAGGGCATCACGGTGCGCGAGTTGCACCGCATGAACGCCGTGGTCAAGAAACGCATGCCTGAGATCAAGGTCCCGGCGTTGGTGCTGCACTCCATCGAGGACGACATCACCAGCCGCTGGAACGCCGATTACGTGGAGCGCCATCTGGGTGGTCCCGTGACCAAGATCCTGCTGGACAACTGCTATCACATGATCACCGTCGACCTGCAATACCGCCGGGTGATCGAGTTGAGTGCCGAGTTTGTCGAGCAACATGCCGCCGCTGTCCAAGCGCCCGTGGATTACCGACAGCGGGCATGAACCTGAGCACTCGACGTGATCATCGCCCAAGCCAGCTTGGGCGTTCGAGCCATCCAGCGCTGTGTCTGGAACGGCTTGAAGAACGCGCGGTCTGTGTCTGGGTAAACGAGCGAGCTTGAGTACAACAGCCTGTTCTTGCGCCAGCGTAATCGGCGGGTGAACGGGCTGTTCAATTTCGCGAAAATGTTTCTTCGACCGGATCGTTCCGACCCTGCCATGGCTGCTGTGATAAGCGAAACCTGATGATCACCAAGACCCGCCCGAAAGCCCGCCCCTTTGCCATCTCGCGCTGGAGCGTCCAGCGCAAGCTGGTGCTGGCGTTCTGGTTGGTCAGCGTTATTCCGACCATGATTGCGGCCGAACTGGCGGCAACCACACTGTCACAGATCTTCGACAGCAACGTGCGCATCTGGCTGCAAGAGTCGACCAAGATCGTCAAGGACGAGGTCGGCAACATCCTTCATGACAACGCGCGCATGGCCAAGCTGTTCCTGCGCTACACCAGCCCGCCGTCAAGCAAGCAAGCCGCCAAGCACGACCGGCTGACCGCCGACATTGCCAACGCCACTGATATCGACGTAGTTGCGCTGATCCGCGCCAGCGATCACAAGGTGGTGTTCACCACGGCGGCTGACGATGTGGTCAAGCAGATCAACCTGACCAGCAATGCCGTCTTGCAGACGGTGCAGGTGGCCGGCGTGACGACGGGCATGGTGGTCTCCACGTTCGAAACCACGCAGGACGGGGAGGACTACCTGCTCCTGGTCGCTACCTACCTGGACAGCAGCTTCCTCACCAGTGTGGCGGATGTCCACTCCCTCGACCTGCGCCTGTACCTGGCCAACCCTTCGGGTTTTTCCGAGATATTCTCGACCCAGCGTTTTGATAATCACCCGTCGCGCATCCCGAAGAATGTCGAAACGGCCATGCGCGCCACCAAACAACCGAGCGAACAGTTCACCAACAATTACAGCGGTTTGTACTGGCCGATCTTCAACGACGCCGGCGACCTGCAAGGCGTGATCTTCAGTGGCCTGCTGCGCCATACCAGCCTGGTGGGGTTGGTGAACCAGAGCAACCTGTTCTTGCTGATTTTCCTGCTCAGCTCGGCGCTGTCCCTCGGCGCCGGGGTACTGGTGTCACGGCGCCTGACCAAGCCGCTGCGGGACTTGTCCCTGGGGGTGAACGCGGTGATCTCCGGCAATTATGAGCACCGGGTGCTGGTCAGTGGCGGCGACGAATTGGCGCAGTTGAGCAGCACCTTCAACCACATGACCGAACGCCTGGGCGAGCTGCACCACCTGGAAGCGCAACTGCGTCGTCGAGACCGGTTGCACGCCCTGGGCGAAGTCGCCATGGGCCTGGCTCACGAAATCCGCAACCCGCTGGGTATCATCAAGACCGCCACCCAGCTGTTGCACCGCCGTGCGGACTTGGCGGAGACCGACAAGCGCCATCTGGAATACGTGATCAGCGAAGTCAGCCGCATCAATGAACTGATCACCGAGTTTCTCGACTTCGCCAAACCCAACCCACCGTTGCGTGTGTTGCAGGCGGCACGCCCGGTAGTCGAAGAAATCCTCGGTTTCTGCGGCCCCGAATTGGCCACCCACAATATCGATGCACAAATTGTCGACCAGGCCCCCGGCGCGACGCTTTATGCGGATGCCAAGCAGATCAAGCAGGCGTGCCTCAACCTGATTCTCAATGCCGTCGACGAAATGCCTGAAGGCGGGCGCCTGACGCTGGGTATCGCCAGCACGAACGGCTACACGGTGATCAGCATTGCCGACACCGGCCCGGGCATTCCGGCGGATATGATGGAGCGTATCTTCACGCCATTCGTCACCACCAAGGCTTCGGGCACCGGCCTGGGGCTGGCTAAAGTCTATTCGATCATGGAAAGTCACGACGGCAGCATTGAATGCGCCAGTGAGAAAGATGCCGGCGCCACCTTCAGCCTGTACATTCCGGCACAGGGTGAAGACGATGGCGACGATGAGGAAGGTCATGACGCATAACGTATTGGTAGTCGACGACGAGCCGAAGCTGTGTGATTTGTTGTCGTCTGCCTTGAGCCAGAATGGCATCCAGGTGTTCACCGCGAGCAACGGCCTGCATGCGCTCAAAGTGCTGGAGCAGGAAGACATTGACCTGGTGATCAGTGACTGGCGCATGCCGGGCATGGACGGGCCGGCATTGCTGGCCGAGATCAAGGTGCGTTTTCCGGACCTGCCGGTGATCGTGATGACGGCCTACAGCACGGTGAAAAATGCCGTGCAGTCGATGCGCAATGGCGCCTATGACTACATCGCCAAGCCCTTCGACATCGACGAGCTGGACATCACCGTGGCCAAGGCTTTGCAGTTTCGCGACATCCTGCGCGATAACGCGCGGCTGCGTGCCGAGCTGGATCACCATGCCCAATTCGACAGCCTGGTGGGCGAAAGCCCGGCCTTTCGCCAGGTGCTGCACGCGATCGACTCGGTACGCGACAGCAATGCAACCATCCTGCTGACCGGCGAAAGCGGCACCGGCAAGGAAATGGTCGCTCGCGCCATTCACAAGCATGGCAGCCGGGCCGACAAACCGTTCGTGGCGGTCAACTGCGCGGCGATCCCCGAAGGCTTGCTGGAAAGCGAGATGTTCGGCCATCGCAAGGGCGCTTTCACCGGCGCGGTCAGTGACCGGGTCGGGCGCTTCCAGCAGGCCGACAAAGGCACGTTGTTCCTGGACGAAGTCGGCGATATGCCCCTGGCCCTGCAGGCCAAGATCCTGCGTGCATTGCAGGAGCGGGTGATCGAGCCGGTGGGTGATCCACGCGAGCGCAAGGTCGACGTACGAGTGATCGCCGCGACCAACAAAAACCTGCTGGATGCGGTGGCCAACAAAGAATTCCGCGAAGACCTTTACTACCGCCTCAACGTGTTCCCGATTCCGCTGCCGCCCCTGCGTGACCGTGCCGAAGACATCGTGCCCCTGGCCCGGCACTTCGCCGAGACCCTGAGCGCCACCGCCGGCAAACGCATCACCGGCTTCAGCCCGGAGGCGTTGCAGGCCATGGCGGCCTACAACTGGCCGGGCAATATCCGTGAACTGCAAAACTGCGTGGAGCGCGCGACCATCGTGGCGGCCAAACCGGTGATTGAAGATATCGACTTGCCGGCTTACCTGTTCGCCTCCAAGCCCGCCGAGGGTGGCGTGACGGCGGTGCTCAGCGAGGGCCTGGGTGTGCCTCAGGACCTGGATGCGGCGCTGGCGGAGGTGGAGAAAGCCTACATCCTGGCGGCCTTGCAAGAGAGCAACGGGGTGCAGGCAGCGGCGGCGTCGAAGATCGGGATTTCTGAAAGAAGCTTCTGGTATCGCCTGAAAAAACTGGGCATCCAGGTGGAAAAGATCATCCGCTGAAAGCAGACCTGTAGTGAGCGGGCTTGCCAGTCAGTTAAGCGATAGAACGGACGATGAATAACTTGTGGGAGGGGGCTTGCTCCCGATGAGGGTGTGTCAG